>NZ_FUKI01000178.1 GCF_900163755.1 Crenothrix polyspora
ATGGCTTTTAGTCAAGTTATTTTGACGAATTGTATCGCCACCTTGGTATTTAAAGTAGATACCTCTACAACTTAATTCATAAGCGTTTGCTGAATATCGATTACTTAAAATCAAAATTGGACAACGATTTACCCTCGATTATTCAGCAAGGTGAAAGCTCACGTTTGGAGTTCAAATCCTCCTTGCGTTGGGATATGGCTGAATCACGCATTAATCGAGTGCTTGAAAACGTTATCTTGAAAACATTAGCAGGATTTTTGAATAGCCCGGTAGGTGGAACCTTGCTAATTAGCGTAGCCGATAACGGCGACATTATTGGTTTAGAAAAAGATTACCTAACGCTAAAAAAACCAGGTCAAGATGGCTTTGAACAATCACTAATGACGGCTATTTCTAACCGACATTCCGCACCCCTATTCATAATTTTATGATTAAATTTAATTTAATAATTTCAGTATGTTATAAATTTTTCGAATTTTTGGCGTATTTTCAAAGTCATTTATATCAGCTTATATTTAACAAAAAACAAACGAGAGATGAATTTTTCTTGTTTTAACTCGAAAGTCTAAAATACTAAAATTCATTAAATATCAATATGTTGCTTAAATGCTGAATTTTTATTTAGGGGTGCGGAATGTCGGTTCTAATAACTTAGGTGCTGATTTATGCGTATTTGTACATGTACTTTTTCATGCCATTGACGGCAAAGATGTCTGTCGAGTTATCGTTTCCCCAGCATCGAGACCTATATTTTTAGAACAAGGCAATACGCCAAAATTTTACGTCCGCACTGGCGGCGGAACTCGCGATTTGAATATTCAGGAAGCATTGGGGTTCGTGGCAGGAAGATGGAAGCACTTAAAGTAAAAACTAACTCAGTTAGTGTAATAATTCATACTAAAGCGCGGAGGAATTTATCATGAAGACATCTAGCATATCCCAAAAATGGCTAAATAAGTATCCCTATGATTCATGGCAACAAATAGGCATCAGAATACTCTATAGCTTACTGGTAGGCTTTGCCTTGTTGATGTTTGGCCACAGTGTATTGGTGTCAGTGGGTCATTTTTTGCATGTCTTGATATCCATACTAGAATGGGGTTGTGAACATTTGCTCCACTGGCTATTTAATGTATCACCAAAACAAGGTGAAATTATGACGTTTTGGTTAGGCTTTGCGATATTGGCGGGACTGGCTCGGCCAGTTTCGTGTAAAGCCTGTGCTGCCTTAAAAAACAGCTATACCAGCTGGTTGGCCAAACCAAAATTAGATAGATATGTCATGCTCATTCAGTTTTTTGTGATAAGTACAGTGTTGGCTTTGTTTTCTTAAATTGCCCCAAATGGCCTATCGAAAATAGCAGATAGAATAACACCAAAAACTAACCTATATTGTTTATGACATCTACACATAACCCATTAGACCGACTGAAATTGCTCATTAGCATTGAGCAACACGACATCAAGACCTTATTGGCTTACGGTATCGGTATCGGCTTAATGTCCCTGGCTACGCCGGTTGCGGTACAAGCCCTGGTTAATACTATCTCGTTTGGTGCTTTGTTTCAGCCATTGCTGGTATTGACTTTGATTTTATTTGTCTTGGTTGCATTTAGCAATTTTTTAGTTGGTTTGCAATTTTATGTGATTGATATGCTACAACGCCGCTTGTTCGTTCGGTTATTTGGCGAGGCGGCCTACAACTTGCAGCAAGCGTCTTACAGCCTACGTGACAAACAGCATTTACCCGAACTGGCCAACCGCTTTCTCGATGTGGTTACCTTGCAGAAAACCGCAGCAGTGTTACTGATGGAAACCTTGGGCTATTTTTTGCAGACTATCATTGGCATGGTTTTACTGGCGTTTTACCATCCTTTATTGCTGGCATTTGACTTATTCCTAATTACCGCCATCGTTTTCATTTTATTCGTGTTAGGCAAAAATGGCATTAATGCTGCTATTGAGCAATCTAAAGCCAAGTACGATGCCCTAGCCTGGTTAGAAAATTTAGCGGCTAACCCAATACTAGGTAAAACCGAGCAAGGTCAAGCATTTTTAAGGCAACAAACCAATGGCATTGCGCTAAATTATTTAGACGCCTCCGCCAAACATTTTCGCATTTTATCGCGGCAAAATACGGGAGCCCTCATTCTGCATACGTTGGCCAACACACTGCTATTAGGCATGGGAGGCTGGATGGTCATTGATCGTCAGTTAAGCTTAGGCCAACTGATCGCTGCTGAATTGGTGGTAAACGCCATGATCTATGGCTTGACCCGCTTAGGCAAAACCCTGGATAACTTTTATGAAATGGTTGCCAGTGCCGACAAAATTAATTATTTGCTAGAACTCCCCCAGGACTCAGTAACAGGTATAACCCCGCAAAGTAAAGATTCACCTTATCAAGTGAATGTTGTTGATTTATCCCTGCCGTTAAATACCGATTATGATGCGTTAATCGGCTTCAATCTACATTTGGCATCAGGGGAACAACTTGTTATTACCGAAGGTGCAGATAAAAGCAGCTTATTTGATACCTTGTATGGTCTGCGCTCCCCTCTGACGGGTCATGTCAGTTTGGATCAGCAAGATTTACGTGACCTCAATCTCAGGCAATTACGCAAGGGTGTGATTAAAAGTGCGGGGAATCTCATGCAGCTGCTGCGATTGGCAAATTACGCCAATA
>NZ_FUKI01000166.1 GCF_900163755.1 Crenothrix polyspora
GGATGCTCGGATAAAATTGAAAAAGCTTTATCCGACACTTAAAGAGTGACTAAGTACTAGCTAGTACATCAAATCATATAAAAACAGGATAATAAAAATCTTCAAATCATGAATGAAACGCTGTTGTGTACTACATCAAGTTAATATTTAAATCCTGTTGATTTACAATTTGGTGTACTAGCTCTATTACAGGTAGAGCATTTTATCTTCGTATAGGAACAGCATCTACAGCGCATTCACCTGGTACTTTTGATTGGATTCGAGTTACTGGAGACAACACTGTAACAAAACCCATCATTAGCGCAAGCCCTACAAACCTTTTATTTGGCCAACAACCCGTAGGCCAGCTAGCCAAGAAAACCGTTACCTTAAGCAACACCGGTACGGGTACATTGGATATTGGTGCGCTAACCTTCAACAGTGGCAATGTTGATTTTAAGTTTGTTGATACCAATGATTGTAACAACGCGCACCTGGTACAAAATGCCAGTTGCCAATTTACAGTTGCTTTTAATCCGACTACAGCGGGGTTAAAAGATGGTTATATCGACATACCCAGCAACGGCGCTACTGGGCGAGATTTACAGATTGGTTTAACCGGAGAAGGTATTGCGGTTGATTTAAGTTTGTCTGTTACAAAATCACCACGCCCATTAGTGGCAGGTCAAGTTGGTCTCTATACTTTTGAAATTATAAATATTGGAAGAGTCCCAGCAACCGGAGTGTCATTTAAAGCTGATGCCCCAGCCGTTTTGCTTCCATCGTCTACAGCTACTCAAAAATTACCTATTAACTGTCAAAACCCAACAAACTCTATTGTTTGCAATATGGGTAATATTGCTCCGAATGCTACAGTTAAACTTGAACTACTGCTTAAAACACCTGCGATTAAATTTGGTGTTCAAGATAGTCCAAGCCAGAAATTTAGTGTCACTGCTACAGAAAGTGATTCAGATAAAACTAATAATCAAGTAACAACATTTACACAAACTTATCTTGCAGGAAAAGGCTTAGATTGGGAGTTTCAAGCCAAGCGTTTGGCACAAGAAACACCAACCAAGGCTTTACCTGGATGTGCATATAAGCCTATACCTGGAGGCCCTATTGCATTTAATACAACCGGAACAATCAATACCGATGGAAATCCGCGTGTCATTGGTAATGCTATGCCGATAGACTACGTTTTTGTCCTAATGTTGGAAAACCGTTCGTTCGATAGTTACTTTGGTCGCTTTCCGGAGTATTTGAAGAAAGTTCGTGGGAAAACGGCGGCGACTGATATTCGCGTCAAGCCATTTATTAACGAGTATTCAAAAGATGGCGTGGATGTTCCAGGCACGCCTTATGATGAATTGTCAACATCAGGCGAAATAAACGCGGCTGATGCTGACTTATCATTAAATGCTAACACCCGCCGCAATGCACCTTACAACCCTGACGAGGCAGGTAAAGCACCTACTAATAAATTACAGAAACATTACTGGAAGCATCATTCTTTAGCAATACAGGCTGAGAATGGTGGTTCTGGATTGTGCGTGTCCGATACGGCGCATGACTGGTGGGCAGCGCATTTGCAATGGGATCGCGGCAGAATGGATGGATTTTATCAATCCAACCATAATTATTGGGAAGGTGGCTCTGCGTATGTAGGTAAAAAAGATTCGTTATTGTTGGATGGTGAGCGTGCAATGCTGTATTACGACGACCGCGATATTCCATTTTATTATTGGCTCGCAGATAACTTTGCCATTGGTGATCGTTACTTCAGCTCGTTATTAGGGCCAACTTGGGTGAATCGGGATTATTTGTATGCCGGTACCAGTCGTGGGTTAACTTCTAATAATTCTGATAATTTTTACAAGACAATTGGTTCGGATAATCCCGGTCAGATAGGCAGTACAGTAGTATGCTCAGCTAACGAAAAAGAATGTCCTAGTATAACGGCGGGGTCACAAAAACCTGATCCAGCTGTTCAAATTTATCCAACAACCGGCACTAAACTAAACTACATCGCTGATTTGATGAAAGCAAGAAGCTTAAAAATCAGCTATTGGCTGAATGATCTTGAGGGTAATGTGTCAACATTAAACGGTCTCCAAATGCCCCCAAAAGTTGGTGCTTGGACAGGAAAAGACGCTGTTTCTGATGACAATGTACGTTCTCTGAATAAGGCATCGTATGATATGACCTACACAAATCCAAACAATGTTCGGATATATGGCGGTATGACATTTAAGTCTACTAATCGACCCACCACTCTCAGAATGTCTGATCCAGGGTTTGAATTTGCACTAAAAGGAGAAGCCGATACAAGAAAGGCAAGAAATGCGATAAAACCAAATCAGCCAGCTCCGTATTCACATATTGCTCATGTTAATTTGATTGATCCAAAAATGTTGGAAGACATAAATGGCGAAGATGAACATCCACCTGGAGTACCTGCAAAAGGGCAAGCACTCGTTCATCGGGTGGTTGCGGCATTAATGGCTAATCCAGAAGTTTGGAAACGGAGCGTTTTATTTATTACCTATGACGAACATGGTGGTTTTTATGACCATGTAGAGCCACCACCTGCTTGTGAACCTGACAATTTACGGCCTAAATGGACAGGTCGTTATGGTGGCAAGCCTACTGCACTACGTCAAGTGTGCTTAGCTAGTGACGGCAGTCCAATAGACAAGTGCAATACTATCGATAGCAGCGATCCAAATTATGGTGGTGGCTTCAACCGTTACGGCGTACGTGTGCCGCTTATGGTGGTGTCACCTTGGGCTAAGCATAACCATGTATCGCACCAAACTTACGATCACACCAGCATTCTTCGCTTTATTGAAGCACGCTTTGGTTTGCCTGCTTTGACTGATCGAGATGCTAATGCTGACCCTATGCTAGACTTTTTTGATTTCACCAACAGTGCTAACAAACTCACTGGCAAAGTGAGTACTTGGGGGAAAGAGGTGCTTCCTTCTAAATATCCCAATCAAAATCCAAATGGTGGCGTGACTAATGCTGATATTCTGAATTCAACGGTGCCCGATATATGCAAAGCAACAACGTGGTTTTCACCCGATGGTACACATTTTGGTAACAGTGTTTATCCAGCGCGAGATTGGTCGGATGGTATTGCGCCTCCCGCATCTTATCTCTCGGATAAAAGCACCAAAGGTATAGCCGAAGCCAACGTGCGCCGCTAAAGCTGCATTACACCCCGTTGCCAAACAGTGTTTGGCAACGGGGTTTTAGCCAGGTAGATCGGGCATGTTTTTTATGCCCGACATTTACGGTGTTTTTAACGATTACGGCCTTTGGGCTTACTTATTGTTTGCTCATCGGACACTGCTGATGGGCAGCGATAAAGCTGTTGCCCAACCTACGCTCTGTCATTAAACGAACTGCCCTTGGGTAACTTTTGGGCGGTTTTTTTGTTTAGGGTACTTATTAAAAAACATTGTCCACGTTACAATTGCCGGTAAAACTACCCAACTTGGAGAATCATCCAATGTCCACCACAACCGAAATTCTCTTACAGCAAGCCATACAACTTCCGGTTAATGATCGTGCAGCCTTAATTGAGGGACTTATTGTTAGCTTAGATAAACCAGACCCTTCACTGGATTCCTTATGGCTAAAAGAAGCCGAAAGCCGTCTTGATGCCTACCGTTCAGGTGAAATTGATGCTATTGATGCCGAGCAAGTGTTTACTGAGCTGGGTAAACGCATTTGAAAGTCAGATTTTTACGTCCCGCAAGCAGGGAGCTTAGTGAAGCTGTGCGGTATTACAACGCACAAAAAGTGCGATTGGGCGAAGAGTTTCGTGACGAAGCCTTTGAAACAATAGGCCGCATCAAGGAATTCCCGCTGGCATGGCATCCTTTAAGTGAAACCATTAGACGATGTCAGATGCGTCGTTTCCCATATGGGTTAATTTACGAGCCTTCCGAGTCTGAAATTGTCATCATTGCCGTTGCTCATATTCATCAAGAACCTGAGTATTGGCGAATTCGGAGGCAATAAAACACCCCAACTTCCCATCATTCAATTAACTGTCCTTGAGTCAAAACTCGTAAGGTGGTTTCGCGCCAGTAAACCACCACAATCCGATACGCCTGGTTATGAGTGAACGGTAGTACCATAAGATAAGCCACCCGTTGCCAAACAGTGTTTGGCAACGTGGTAATCTATCCACTAAAATTCGAAATCTAAATTTTGCCAAAAATAAGGTGGAAACATGTCAATTTCAACTGAAGTCATCTTGCACGATGCACTGACTTTACCCGCAGTAGAACGAGTAAAAATTATAGACCAACTCCTATCTAGCTTAGATGAAGCAGATACCCGACTAGATACAATATGGGCTGAAGAAGCTGAAACACGACTGGATGCCTTTGAGCGAGGTGAAATCCGAAGCATTCCGCTTGAAGATATTTTGGCGCGTTACCAGAGGGCTAAATGAAGGTCTCCTTTCTTGAACCTGCCGAAAAGGAGTTGCAGGAAACCATTGATTATTACCAAGAGCAGCGGCAAGGCTTGGGTGATGAATTTTTAGTGGAAATCTTACTGACGCTAGAGCATATCGAAATGCACCCACAGGCGTGGCCTCAACTGTCAAAGAGAACGCGGCGCTGTCGAACTCGGCGTTTTCCTTACGGTGTTGTATATCGCTTACAGGATGACGGAATTCTTGTGGTGGCAGTTTCGCATTTACACCGCAAACCGCTGTATTGGCTGAATCGGCTCACAGATTGAAATTAGCTAAATTCGTAATATTGAAATTCACCATGATGATTTATTAGCGGACTGGCAGTTGGCTGTTAACGGCAAAAAACCATTTCCAATTCGAGGTCTTGACCAATGAATATTGCAGAAATTATTCCGCAAGATGATTATTTACTGTACATCAAAGCTGAAGATGGGCAAGTCGGCCTTTTTGATATAAAACCTTATCTTGATTCAGATGTTTTTGCACCGTTAAAAGACAGGGGCGAATTTGAACGTATTTACAATGGCAAATATTTTATTGAATGGGACTGTGGGGCAGATATTTCTGCCGATACTATCCAAGCACGATGGAAAAATTTAGGATTACCTTTTGTGAGATAAATAATGAAATATCGTGCGATGCTAAAACAAGTAGATGGATGGTGGATAGGTTGGCTTATTGATTTACCTGGTGTTAATGCCCAAGAAAAAAGTAAGGAGGCGTGTTTGCAATCCTTACAAATTGGTGCCCAGGATATGTTGTCAATACCGGTTACTTTTGAAGAAAACACCCTAATGGCAATTATCGAAATTCCTGAGGCGGCATAACCCGTAAGATGATTAGTTACACGTTGCCAAACAGTGTTTGGCAACGGGGTTTTAGCCAATGCCAGTTAATATCAAAATAATTTGATAATTATCTAACTATTTTGATATTCTTTGTCTAATGAAAAAATTACGCTTTATAGGCTCCAGCTTGGATGACCTTAAAAATTTCCCCCTTGAAGCACGTCGTGAAGCAGGGTTTGAACTGGATACAGTGCAGCGTGGCAACATGCCGTCCGATTTTAAGCCGCTACTGACAGTGGGTTCTGGCGTATATGAGATACGCATACATGCACTGGGCGAGTGGCGAATAATTTATGTCGCCAAGTTCGATGATGCCGTCTACGTACTACATGCTTTTCAAAAAAAGACCCAAAAAACCCAGCATGAAGATATTGAGCTGGCCAAACGTCGATATAAACAACTGAGAACCTCCGATGAATGAAGACCCTGTCATTGAATCATCCGGCAATGTGTTTACCGATCTCGGCTTTTCTCTAGAAGAAGCCACCTTGTTGGCGATGCGTGCTGAATTAATGGCCAAATTACGCGAAACCATTGCTGAAAAGGGCTGGACGCAAATTCAGGCAGCTGAACAGCTGGGTATCGGGCAATCCCGTGTGTCTGATTTGGTGCGTGGCAAATGGGAAAAATTTAGCCTGGATATGCTGGTAACACTGGCAACACGCGTCGGTCGTCAGGTTGAGCTATCAGTCTGATGGGGCATTACAAAACTATTATTGAATGCCGTGGATGGCAATTATCGAAATCCCCGAGGCTGCATAACCTTCAAGATGATTAGTTACACGCTAAGCACTGTTTGGCAACGTGGTTTTAGCCACAATTTAATAGGTCACGCTTGATAAACATCATCATGACTACCCACATTTACCAAAATAATTTCCTTTTCAGTAATAATCATTTCCAAAGTTATACACGATAATTGAGATTAATAGATACTGAATGCAAAGCCGCCAACTTACCTTTTAATGGGTGAAGCCGTAGTGATGGATGATAAGGATTTTGAGCCAATAAAAGCAATGTTCTGCGATACGGCTCTTTTAACTCAGAATGTTGCTTGGCAAAACGCTTGGCGCATTTTTTATAACTGTCAGTAAAAACTAAGGTGTAACTCATTCGCCAAATAGCTCGTTAACATGCTCTTCAATGCTATTTTTACTGAATCGACCTGCTGCAACATCTTGCTGTGCTTCATAAAATGCCGCTTCCAACTCCATTTCTCGCAAATAACGGTAATGCGCCATCTTCATTACCACAAAGCTTTCCTTACCACGTACGGTAATAACAACTTCTGGTTGGGTACTTAAGCTTTCTTCCAAACAGGCAATGCCTTTGGTTTTTAAATCGTTAGCTGTAATCATGTAAATAACCTTATTAATCGTACGGTTAAGTATAGGGTTAGCCGAGCTATTAATCAATAAAATGACTGTTGCCAAGCAATGACTGGTAACGTGGTTTTAACAATTTTTAAATCATGCCCCCCACCACCCAAATTTTGAGTGTAGCAATACGCTATCTCTCCACACATCAATGGTTTTCGGCACATACAGCGTTTTCACAGTTCAATAGTTACAGCGTAACCGTTCGCACTGAGCTTGTCGAAGTGTGCCGTTCATGCTTCGACAAGCTCAGCACGAACGGTGGCTGTAACTGTCCTAAGTTGAAAACGCTGTAAGCAATGTTTAATGCGCCTGCTATAGCCAGTAAACGTTTATCGCGTGTCTAAATTTGCACACCGTTAATACTTGCCGCTAACAGATGCGCGTCAATATAGCCAATTCCGCGCCCTATTAACTGATGCTGATCTATAAAATACAATACCTCCGCTTCATTAGCTGCGGGACAAGAAGGTAAGTTATTGAGCAAACTTAAAATTTCCTGCGGATTTTTCAAGTTTCCACAAGCCAGTTCACCAATAACCCACGGATGAATACAAACCAAATCTGATGCCAATAAGCTCAACAATCGACTATCTACATCACGCAAGTGGTCAATCCATAGCGAGGTATCAACTAATATCACAGAATCGATTCACGCTGACGGGGAATATCTTGCACTTGGCTTTCGCTACCCGCTAATTTTGCGAGCCGCCTGGCGCTTTCCCGCTGAATTAAGGCATTTAAAGCCTCACGAACCAAGGCGTTTCGTTCTTGCAGGCCACTGAGCGCTTGCGCTTTTAATACGAGGGCATCGTCAAGATGTGTGTCGTTCTCATTATTCGCTCCAAAAGTTGAGTGCATCATGAAGCTCATAAAGTGTACGTTTTTTGGTTTAGTCGTGGCTGGCAGTGGAGGGCAGCAATACTTCCACGATCCAATCTGGCGCACCGCGTATGCTGCAGCAGACAAGGCGGCGGATTTATTGAGAATGAGCGGGCGACGTTTTGGCGTAAGCTATTGGCAATATAATGTTGCATTATCAGTGGTGTTGTTTTGTAAAAATCTAACGGCCTGATAGTAAAGAGGACAGCAGCGTATTTAAACGGGAATGTTGCTTAGCTAAACGTAAGCGCTGTGCAATAAGAATGCTGGTTAGTTCGCCTAATGCTTGCTCAAAAACATCATTGACAATCAAGTAATCAAATTCATTATGGTGCTGCATTTCAGTCACCGCGTCACGCATACGCCTAGCTATGGTTTGTTCGTCATCTTGAGCGCGGTTAGTGAGACGTTGACGTAAAACGTCTGTGGAAGGTGGTAAGATAAAAATTGACACACTGTCGGGAAATATCGATCTTATTTGCTGCGCTCCTTGCCAATCAATTTCAAGAATCACATCTAAACCTTTAGCTAAATTGGTGGCAACGGTTTGTTGCGCCGTGCCATAAAAATTATCGAAAACCTGGGCATGCTCAACAAACGCCTGGGTTTTTAGCATGGCTTCAAAAGTAGGCACGGAGATAAAATAATAATCCTGTCCATCTACCTCGCCAGGCCTTGCCTGACGGGTAGTATGTGAAATAGATACGGTTAGATTATCTAAAGTATCGGCCAGTTGTTTAACTAAGCTGGTTTTGCCAGCGCCGGAGGGGGCGGCAATAATGTAGAGAGTACCTGTCGTCATAAAGTGGCTTATTCGATATTTTGTATTTGTTCGCGTATTTGTTCAATCAACACTTTCAGTTCGATTGAAATACGTGTCATTTCTTTATCGTTAGATTTGGAACCGATGGTATTGGCTTCGCGGTTTAATTCTTGCATTAAAAAATCCAAGCGTCTACCGGCGGGGTCTGGTCGTGCTAACGTTCTTAATACTTCGGTAAGATGGGTGTCGAGTCTGTCGAGTTCTTCGGCAATATCCAGTTTTTGCGTCATTAACACCAGTTCTTGTTCTAAGCGGTCAAAATCTGGCTGAGCCACCAAGTCCAGTACGCGGTCGGTTAGTCGGTTACGAATTAACAAGAGTACTTCTGGCATACGTTGCTGTGCCACAAGTATCAGTTCGCGCATTTTAGTGCAACGTTCTTCAATAACTATTTTTAGTTGAGCGCCTTCGCGCAATCGTGTTGCTACCAAGGTAATTAACGCTTGATTAACCAAGCCCATGATGCTGTCGTTCAGCACTTCACTATCGGTGTCGGGTTCTTGTTGTATGCCTGGAAACGCTAAAACATCTAATGCTGAAAAAGCCTGTGTGTTAGACATGTAACGTTCAATAGTCTGTGTCGCTTCTAATAAAGCAATGACCGCCGCCTGATTAACCATAAAATTTTGCCCAGCTTGTACTTGTTTTTTATAACTGATAGCGCATTCAATTTTACCGCGATTAACTTTGCTGGCAATGGCTGAGCGAATATCCGTTTCAAGAAAGCGTAAGCGATCTGGGAGCTTTAACGTAATGTCACAGTAGCGGTGATTAACTGAGCGAATTTCGCAGCTAAAGGACAGATTGGCCGCTTCGGTTTCACTGCCGGAGAACGCCGTCATACTTCTTATCATTTTTCACCTATAATTGGAGAAGTTATTTTGTAACGACTCGGTTTTTAGAAAAACAGAACGTGGATCGTACTGATTGTGGGGCTTTTAGCGAATTTTATTAATCACCCGTGGCGATCAGTTAAGTTAGTATTTCCGTGTTTTGATCCCGTGCAGCGGCAATGTCTGCTGAGTTGTCACGTTATTTTAATGCCAAAATAAATAAAAAATGGCCGAATACTACGATCCAGAAACGTATCCCCAGCAATGGAATTATCTCCAAACGGGCATCATTATAGACCAGTATATGATCGAGCGGGAATTAGCGCACGGCGGATTTAGCTCAGTTTATTTGGCCAGGCAGTTGGCTGACCAAATGCAGGTGGTGATTAAAGAATATCTGCCCAGAAAGTTAGCTCACAGAACGTGGAATAATGAAGTGGTGGCTAACAGCGATGAAACACTGAGTTTGTTTTTACGTGGTCGTGCCTTGTTTTTTGAGGAAGCTAAAGTCTTGGCAACGTTAAAACATACTAATATTGTCGAGGTTATTAGTTTTTTTAAAGCCAATTCTACCGTGTATATGGTAATGACCTATGACTATGGACTTACTCTCGATAAGTTGCTGAGCGGTAAACGCGTCAGCCCTTCTGTAGAGCTTTTACTGGCGGTATTTACCTCGTTGTTAGACGGTGTTGAGCATGTGCATAAACACAATCTTGTGCATTTAGACATTAAACCAGCCAATATTTTGGTACGACCAGGGAATGAGGCGTTATTATTGGATTTTGGTGCAATTCAACGTTTTCCGAGTAAGCCGATTAGTAAAAAAAATACCGTTCTTTCACAGGGTTACTCACCGGTTGAACAGTACAATCAAAAATCTGAATTTGGTCCATGGACTGATGTGTATGCGATTGGTGCCAGTATGCGTGCGTGTTTGGATGGCAAAACGCCGATAGGCAGCACCTCGCGTATAAAAAAAGATACGCTGTCGCCGGCGGCTAGTGTGTGTCGCGGCAAGTTTCCAGAAAATTTCTTAAAAGTGATTGATTGGGCGATGGCGGTGCATCCTGAAGACAGACCGCAATCAATTGCTGAACTCAGACAGGCACTTATCGGTATTTGATGCGTGCTAAATTGTAAGCCTGAACGCTGTCCACTTCAGGTATACTTGCCGACTTTAATTTCAGTGGAAAAACCATGAGACCTAGCGGACGCAATCCAGATCAACTCAGAGCAATAAAATTTACCTGTGGTTTTACCCGTCACGCGGAAGGGTCGGTATTGGTTGAGTTTGGTGATACCCGTGTGCTGTGTACTGCCAGTGTCGATAAAAGTGTGCCGCGCTTTTTAAAAGGTAAAGGTGAAGGCTGGATTACCGCAGAATACGGTATGTTGCCGCGCTCAACGCACAGCCGCATGGGGCGTGAAGCCAGCCAAGGTAAGCAAGGTGGCCGTACAATGGAAATTCAACGTTTAATAGGCCGGTCTTTACGGGCGGCGGTGGATTTAAAAGCCTTGGGTGAGCATACTATAACCATAGATTGTGATGTATTACAAGCAGATGGTGGTACACGCACCGCTGCAATTACCGGTGGCTTTGTGGCCTTATCGCTTGCTGTAAATGCTATGCTGAAGAAAAAAAGTATCAAACAAAATCCTTTACATGGCCAAGTTGCTTCGGTGTCTGTGGGTATTTACAACGGTATACCGGTACTGGATTTGGATTATGCAGAAGACAGTAGTGCAGAAACTGACATGAATGTAGTGATGAATGATGGTTCGGCGTTTATTGAAATTCAGGGTACTGCGGAAGGTCATGCGTTTAAGAAATCCGAATTGGATGCAATGTTGGCGTTAGCAGAACACGGTATTGGTATCTTGCTGGAAAAACAACGTGAGGCGATAGACGGGTATCAATGCGTTTCTTAACACAGCAAAAAATTGTTTTAGCCAGTGGAAATCGTGGCAAAGTAGCAGAATTTCAGGCACTCTTGCGCGATTGCAACATCGTGCCGCAATCTGAATTGGGTGTGGTGGAATGCGAGGAAACCGGCGCTAGTTTTGTAGAAAATGCTATCCTCAAAGCCAGAAACGCGGCGTTACAAAGTGGCTTACCTGCGTTGGCTGATGACTCTGGTTTGGTGGTCGATGTGCTCGACGGCGCACCAGGAGTTATCTCCGCACGCTACGCCGGTGTAGGCGCTACCGATCAAGACAACATTAATAAATTATTACGGGCGTTAGGCGGAGTTAAAGACAATCAGCGTACTGCACGTTTCGTGTGTGTACTGGTGTATATGCGCCATGCTGATGATCCGTGCCCTATAATTGCGCAAGCCAGTTGGGAAGGGTGTATTGTTGACACGGCTTTGGGAGAGAACGGTTTTGGCTATGACTCTGTATTTTGGGTTGCTGAGCAGCAATGCACGGCAGCGCAATTAAGCCCTGAGATTAAAAACACACTCAGCCACCGAAGGCAAGCGCTAACGATGCTGATAACTCTTCTTAAAAACAACCGGATTTAATTCATGTCTGCATTGCTGCACACTGCCCAACAATTTGCCGACGTTATCAGTGAGATAACCCCATTAGGTAATGGTCTCATTAATGACACTTATCGGGTAGTGGCAAAAACGGGTTGTTTTGTATTGCAACGCATTAATCACCAGGTGTTTGCTTATCCTGAACAGATTATGGCAAATTTGCAGATACTGAATCAACATGTGCAGCAAAAAACAAGTGCAGATATTCAATTACAAATTCCTGCCATTTTAACCACGCACACCGGCAAGGTGTTGTATCAGGATGAGCAGCAAGCGTATTGGCGGGCATTGACTTTTATTGCCGACAGTGAAAGTGTGGAAGCGATACGCACGCTTGCCGATGCAGAGCAAATCGGCTTTGCTTTAGGGCATTTTCATTATTTGCTCAGTGATCTTAGTGCTGAGTTACTGTACGATACTTTGCCGGATTTCCATATTGCACCGGCCTATTTGCATCATTATCAACGCATAGCACAGCAATCAATGCTAAGGCCGGATGCGTATTGCCGCGATTTTATTACTCAGTTTCAGGGCTTTGTCGATGATCTTGAAACGGCAAAACACCAAGGTTTATTAGCGTTACGTGTGACGCATGGCGACCCTAAAATCAATAATTTTTTATTTGATACCCAGTCATCACGTATTATCAGTTTAATTGACCTTGATACCGTTAAGCCAGGTTTGGTGCATTACGATATCGGTGATTGTTTACGCTCTTGCTGCCATGACACTGACAATGACAGTTTTAATTTAGACATTGCGGCGGCGATTCTAAAAAACTATTTGGCACAAGCAGGGCAATTTTTTTCGGATTACGATTACTACTTTCTTTACCCTGCCATTCGTTTGATTCCTTTTGAATTAGGCTTGCGTTTTTACAGTGACTATCTTGACGGCAATCGCTACTTTAAGGTGACGGACAGCCAGCAAAATTTGCAGCGTGCAATAGCGCAATTTCGCTTATGTACCAGTATTATGGCGCAGGAGGCAGCAATACAGTCGCTAATCAAGCAAGCAAAAACATAGGCTCCTGCGTGCAGCTGTGTTTGTTGTGTGTTGGCGGTTACAGATAACTGACAAGGTACAATTGGTAATTTAATTGGGTAATAGTCATAACACAGCAGCTGGATTTACCAGATTTTTTGTTATTAACAAAGATTGAAATGCGTGTAAATGGTAGAATCTGCGCTTCATTACTTATAAATAACAGGAAATCATGAGCCAAATTACGATTGAACATAACCCAAGTCCAGAGCGCTTAAAAGAGTTAGGCGTGGCCAGCTGGCCTATTTGGGAAAAAGAAATTTCAAAATTTCCATTGGATTTTGACGAAAAAGAAACTGCGTATGTCTTGGAAGGCGAAATTATTGTCACACCAATCGGTGGCGAGCCTGTCCGTATTGTTCCAGGTGACTTAGTGGTATTTTCAGTAGGTTTAGACAGTCTATGGGAAGTGGCAAAGCCGTTGCGTAAACATTATAATCACGGTTAATTACTGATTTTTATGTAAATAGTGCGGATATAATGCAGTGGTTAAACCCTGTGCTGTGTTAGTGTGGCTGTTTAATAACTAACATGCTGACATAGCTTATTTACACGTATTGTATCCGCGTTATGCTTAGCGCAAGCAAGGCCGCTAACCCGTTATCGCGTAAAAAAATTTGCAATAAGACAAATAAACCAGAGGTCAACAATGAACGTATTTAAATTAATAATTACTTTTTTTCTGATGTTTAGCTTGTTTGGTAATGCTAAGGCCGCAGGCAATCCTGTGAGCGAAGATTTTACCTTGCTACTAACACTGTGTGACAACATGGTTGAACTGGCGACACGGCAAGATGAAAAAGGTTTTATTGAAGTATCTGATGCAGCACTTAAGCTTGCCGAAGCACAAAGAAGAAATAGTTCTATGGCTTTGGATCGGGTGCGCCCTAAATTGAGATCGGCTAAAAAAGCCGTTAAATCCGGTGATTTTGATGCCAGCATTAAATTTATTGAAGAAGCCAAACAACTGATGAAACCAACAAAAATAAGCTGGGACGGCGGTTCTTGATGTATTGCATGCCACAGATGTCGGTTTAAATACTAAATCGAATCAGCGGTAGAAAATAACCATTCATAGCGTGTGTTATCACAACTTGGCATTTTGGGTTAGCCCGCTATAAATGGCGTATTGTATGCTAATACGTAAAAATCGCTTGCTTAGACAGCGTCCCCGCAATTTCTTCCACTAATTTAGGCACCAGATAGCCGGGCAGTAACGCTTGAATGTCTTGCATAAGTGCTAAAGCTTCGTTTTTAGATACCTCAAAATGCCCTGTTCCGGTGGCTTTGTCCAATAAATGCAGATAATACGGGATGATGCCTTGTGCAAACAGGGTCTCGCTTAGTTCGCACAGTATCTTGGCATTATCATTCACCCCTTTTAGCAATACCGCCTGATTAAACAGCGTTATTTCGTGTTTTTTTAGAGCCAGACTAGCGCGTATTGTGTCGGCACTGAGTTCATTAGCGTGATTGCAATGGGTTACCATAACGATGTGCTTGCTACTGCGCGTGAGTAGGGCGATAAATTCATCAGTGATGCGTGCCGGTAGCACAATAGGCAGGCGGCTATGGATACGAATGCGTTTGAGGTGGGCAATGCCATCGAGCTGCTCAAATATCTGAGACAATCGGCTGTCGCTTAATAGTAAAGGATCGCCGCCGCTGAAAATCACTTCACTGATGCTGGTATCACGTTTGATATAATCGATGGCAGCCGTTTGCTTTTGTTTGCTCAGTTGTAAATCGGCGTAGGGGAAATTGCGCCGGAAGCAATATCGGCAATTAATCGCACAACTGCCAGTATTAATTAGCAGCACGCGGCCGTGGTATTTATGAATTACCCCTGCTTGTGTGCTGGCAGGTAAATCGCCGACCGGATCATCACTGAAGCCTTGGCTAAACTGTAATTCGTCTTCAATGGGTAACACTTGGCGCAGCAGTGGGTCATGCGGATTGCCTTTTTCCATGCAGGCAGCAAAGCCGCGCGGTACACGTAAAGCAAAGCGTTTGCTTGCGGACACAGAAACCGGTAAATCGGTAACAGATAAATTTAAAAAATCACATAAGTCTTCAATCGTATTGTAGGCTTCGGCCAGTTGCTGTTGCCAATTTTTGTGTACAAAATTGGCAGGATTTTGTTGCTTTAACATTAAGTGATTCATTTTAAAGTTTCTATAGGTACAGGCCTACATTATAATGGGGCATATTACATTGTTTGTTGTCTTGAGGATAAAATGGCCACATTTAGTACGAATGAATTTAAAGCAGGTTTAAAAGTCATGTTGGATAATGACCCTTGTTCAATTATTGAAAATGAATTTGTAAAACCTGGCAAAGGCCAAGCGTTTAGTCGGGTAAGAATTAGAAATTTAAAAACCGGCCGTGTTATCGAAAGAACCTTTAAATCCGGTGAGTCACTTGAAGGCGCTGACGTGGTTGACGTTGACATGCAATATCTGTACAACGACGGCGAATACCGACATTTTATGCAACCGGATACTTTTGAGCAGTATCAAGCCAATGACATCATTGTCGGTGATGCTGCATTGTGGCTAAAAGACCAAGATTCTTGTACGGTAACGTTATGGAATGATGCGCCGCTGGCGGTTACTCCTATTAACTTTGTCGAATTAAAAATTATTGAAACCGACCCTGGTGTGCGCGGCGATACCTCTGGTGGTGGCGGCAAACCAGCTAAATTGGAAACGGGCGCGGTGGTGAGAGTGCCATTATTTGTGCAAACCGATGAAGTGATTAAGGTTGATACCCGTACCGGTGAATATATTTCCCGCGTAAAATAAGCGTGCTTGAATCGTGGCAGCCAAGTTGTTCTGTGGCTATGTTGCGGCTACGGGCGCAGATGATACAACAAATACGGCAGTTTTTTTTAAAAAAAGCGGTTTTGGAAGTAGAAACACCTTTGCTATCTCATGCCGTAGGCACTGATCCGCAATTGGCATTTTTTACCACCAGGTATTGTGCGACACCAATTGAGCAAACACTGTTTTTACAAACTTCACCCGAGTTTGCCATGAAGCGCTTGTTGGCAGCGGGCAGCGGGTCTATCTTCCAGATTTGTAAAGCATTTAGAAACGGGGAATCAGGTCGATTTCATAACCCTGAATTTACTTTATTGGAATGGTATCGTGTCGGCTTTAATTTACCTGCGTTAATGGATGAAGTCGCTGAATTAATAAATCAGTTAGCAGTGCAGTGTCATCAAGTTTTGGCGGCAACGCAGCGTAGTAGTTATTCGTCGGTATTTAAGCAGTATACTGGCTTAGATGCGTTGCGTTTTGATTACGACGCGTATTGCCGTTACGCCCTGGGGCAACAATGCTCAGAGGCGCTCACTTTGTGCGGTGAAGATCATGTTTTATGGCTGGATTTTATTTTCAGTCATTACATTCAGCCGCATTTAGGTGAAAATCATCTGTGTATGATTTATGATTATCCTGCCTGCCAATCATCGTTAGCGCGAATTAAACCAAACAATCCCTTGCTTGCAGAGCGTGTAGAATTGTTTATTAATGGGGTTGAGCTGGGTAACGGCTATTACGAATTAATTGATAGCAAAGAACAAGATAAACGTTTTAACGACGAAATAGCGTTGAGATACCAACAAAAACTACCTGAAAGTATTAAGGATCAACGATTGATTGACGCATTAAACGCCGGATTACCAGAATGTTCAGGTATAGCCATAGGCCTTGATCGTTTGCTTATGGTATTATCCGACAGTCGCTCAATCGATGATGTGTTGAGCTTTCCCACACACAGAGCTTAAGCTGAATATAATGTTTGCAGTGCTATACTCATGCCCGTTTCGGGGCTGGAAATCATCTCTTGTTTTTAAATGCCGACTATGAAATCAAATATCTTTGCCCGCGTGTTGCTGCTGTGCTTATTTGTTTCTCAAGCGGTTAAAAGTGAGGACGAATTTTTTGTAAAAGATATTAAAATTAATGGCTTGAAACGCATTTCTCAAGGTGCTGTTTTTAATTATCTGCCGATTAATGTCGGTGAGCGTTTTTCTTTGGAAAATGCGGGGCCGGCGATTAAAGCGTTATTTAAAACCGGTTTTTTTAAAGATGTCGCTTTAGAAAGAGACGGTTCAACCTTAGTTATTAATGTGATTGAGCGTCCATCTATCGCAAAAATTCTCATTGAAGGTAATAAAGACCTCAGCAAAGAGGACTTAACAAAAGCTTTAGATAAAATTGGTTTGTCCGAAGGTAAGGTGTTCGATAGGCAAGTGTTAGATAAAGTACAATTGGAGTTAAATCGCCAATATTTAAGTCACGGTAAGTACGGTTTAAAAATTAAAACCGAAGTGGCTGATCTGACCCGTAATCGCGTGGGGATTAATATTAAAATCTCCGAAGGCCGCGTTACTAAAATTAAGCAAATTAATATTGTAGGTAATACGGTTTTTGATGACAAATTATTACTGAGAAACTTTGAGCTTAGCACGTCTAATTTGTTGTCGTTTTATACTAAAAATGATCAGTATTCCAAGCAAAAACTGTCAGCGGATTTAGAAACTTTACGTTCATATTATTTGGATCGTGGCTATATCAATTTTTCTATAGACTCCACGCAAGTTGCTATTACACCAGATAAAAAAGATATTTACGTGACCATCAACGTCAAGGAAGGCGCGGTGTTTAACGTGGAAAAAGTAAAATTAACCGGTAATTTGGTGGTTAAGCCCGATGAGATGATTAAACTGGTTGGTATTGGCCCTGAGGAAGTATTTTCCAGAAAAGCCGCCACCGAAACTCAAAAAGCCTTGCAAGATCGTTTAGGTGATGAGGGCTATGCGTTTGCTAATGTCAATATGATACCGGAGATTAACGACGTTAAAAAAACGGTGGATATGACATTTTTTGTTGATCCTGGTAAACGTGTTTATGTTCGTAAAATTAACATGAAGGGCAATACTAAAACCCGTGATGAAGTGTTGCGCCGCGAAATGCGTCAGATGGAATCCAGTTGGGCATCTGGTTCAAAAATTGAGCGCTCCAAAACGCGCTTAGAACGTTTGGGTTATTTTGAATCTGTTAATGTGGAAACGCCGCCTGTGCCAGGTACAGCCGATCAGATCGATGTCAATTATACCGTGACTGAAAAAGCCTCAGGTAATTTGTCGGCTGGGGTGGGCTTTTCGCAAACACAAGGGATTGTACTGAATGCCAACGTCTCGCAAGATAACGTGTTTGGGTCGGGTAAGCGGGTTAATGTGGCATTTAATAACAGTAATTACGCTACCAACTATCAATTTGGTTTTTTTAACCCCTACTTTACTCCAGATGGTATTAGTTTGGGTTACAACCTAGGCTATTCAAAACGTAATGCAGGACAAGTCAATATTGCCAATTATTCTACGGATGTGTTTAATGGTGGTGTGGATTTGGGAATTCCGTTAAATGAATTTGATCAGTTACGTTTTGGTTTTGATGTTAAGCACACCACGCTTAAGCTGCCTAATTCGTCTAGCTATGATTGTTTTGGCAGTATCCAGTGCGGTAACAGAGTGTCATCGGAAGCGCTGGGTTATATTGAACCAACATCTGATGATTATATTGATCATGTTACCTTATCAAATACATCCAGAGAAATTAGTGATTTTGTAGGGGAGGAAGGTAATAAATTTTTAACTTTTTCACCTTCGATAGGCTGGACGCATGATACATTAAATCGCGCCATATTTCCTACCAAGGGTGGGCAGCAACGTTTTTCTGCGTTAGCAACTATACCTGGTAGCGATTTACAGTTTTATAAAGTCAGCTATAAACATCAGTTGTATTTGCCTTTGGCAAGGGACTTAACATTAAGGTTACAGGCCGAGATAGCGCACGGTGATGGTTACGGTAATACCAGTGGCTTACCCTTTTTTGAAAACTATTTTGGTGGTGGTACCGGTTCTGTACGCGGTTTTAGGAATAATACTTTGGGGCCTAGAGGGCATATTACTACCGACACACTCAGGCAAGAAAATCCGAATAGTCCGCTTTTAAATAGCTATACGTTTAATTCTAGCCAAACGGGCAGGCCATTAGGTGGCTCAAATAAACTGATTGCCAGTGCGGAATTATTTTTTCCCGTACCGTTTTTTGCTGAGACTAAGTCGGTTCGGTTAGGCACTTTTTTGGATGCGGGTCGTATTCAAAATGGTTTTGGACTTAATAATATGAAATATTCTGCTGGCGTGACCGGCGAATGGCTATCACCATTTGGTGCGCTATCGGTCAGTTTTGCTTACCCTATTAATGCCGATAAAGATCGGGGTGATCAGACGCAGCCGTTTCAATTTAACTTTGGTCAAAACTTTTAAGCAGTGTATATATAGTCACCTGCCTTATCTAATATTTTAAGCTCATCAATCACATTTTAATTTAATTATCTTTGGAGAATCATTTAACAATGAAAACAAAAATTGCTTTATTTTTAGGCTTGGGTTTGGCGCTAACGGCAACTGCCAGTGTTGCTGAGTTAAAAATTGGTGTCGTTAATATCAATGCTGTGCTTGAAAAATCAACACAATTTGAAGAAGCTAAGCGCCGCATGGATCAAAAATTTTTACCGCGTAAAAAACAATTGGAAGCACAGCAAACTGAAATTCAAGGCATGGATGAAAAATTATCCAAAGATGCTTCCGTGATGGGTGATGCGGAACGCCGTAAGATGGAAAAAGAAATTCAAGGTAAAGTACGTGATGCCAAAAGACAGCAACAAGAGTTTATGGAAGACTTTAATGCCAGTCGCAACGAAGAATTAGGCAAAGTACAGCGTCATATTCTTGAGGCTATCCGTGCTATTGCTAAAGATGATAAATTCGATTTATTATTGACAGAAGGTGTTATTTATTCAAATCAAGATATTGATGTGACTGCACAAGTTCAGAAAAAATTGTCTAGTATGCCAAAATAATGGTGGTAGCTTTTTTGTTTTTGAACGCACACATAATACGATAACCCATATGTCTATCAAGCTGGATATTTTACAAATTCAAGCCTTCTTGTCACACCGCTATCCGTTTTTATTAATTGATAGAGTGCTTGAATGTGAGCCAGGAGTACGACTTCTGGGATTAAAAAATGTTACTTACAATGAACCCTATTTTCAAGGTCATTTTCCACAAAAACCTATCATGCCGGGTGTATTGATTCTGGAGGCTTTGGCGCAATCTACCGGATTATTGGCATCGGAGACAGCCGGTGACGAATTGGCTGGAATGATTTATTACTTAGTTGGCATTGATAAGGCTAAATTTAAAAGACCGGTGGTACCCGGTGATCAGTTGATGCTAGAAGCTAAGTTTGTTAAAAGCAAACGCAATATTTGGGCATTTGAATGCCGTGCGGAAGTGGATGGTGAGTTTGTTGCCAGCGCGGAAATTCGCTGTGCTGCCGTGGTACAATCGCTTTGATTCATCCAGCGGCTATCATCAATCGCACTGCTGAATTGGCCAGTGATGTCAGTGTTGGTGCGTTTTCAGTGATAGGCGCTGATGTTGAAATTGGTGCCGGCACTGTGATAGGGCCGCATGTGATCATCAATGGACCTACGCTTATTGGTGAGTATAACCATATTTACCAATTTAGCTCTATTGGTGAAGACCCACAAGATAAAAAATACGATCATGAAATAACCCGATTGGTGATTGGTGATAGAAATATCATTCGTGAGTTTTCTTCTATGCACAGAGGCACGATACAAGATCACAGCGTTACTCACATTGGCAATGACAATCTGTTTATGGCTTATACCCATGTTGCGCATGATTGTGTGATTGGTAATCATGTAATTATGGCCAATGGCGCATCGTTAGCGGGACATGTGCATCTGAATAGCCATGCTATTTTGGGTGGTTTTACTTTAGTGCATCAATTTACCAAGATAGGTCAGTACAGCTTTGCAGCGATGGGCAGTGCGATTACTCAAGACATTCCGCCTTTTGTAATGGTGGGTGGTAAACCGACTAAGCCACACGGTATTAATTCTGTCGGTATGGAGCGCAATGGCATTTCTGCTGAAGATATACGTTTGATTCGTAAAGCTTATAAAATGATTTATAAAATGAATCTGCGTTTAGAAGATGCGATTGATCAAATGGAAGATCTGGCGGGAGATAGCAAAGAATTATCTGATATGGTGAGTTTTCTGCGTAATGTCAGCCGGGGTATTTTGCGCTAGTGGCTACGATTGCAGGTGTTGATGAAGCGGGACGTGGGCCTTTGGCGGGTGCTGTGGTTGCGGCAGCAGTGATCTTAAATCCTCAAAGGCCAATCGTCGGTTTAGCGGATTCTAAAATACTGAGTGAAAATAAGCGTGAAGCCTTGTATTCGCTTATTATTGATTGCACGTTAAGTTGGTGTATTGCTTCAGCCAGTGTTGAGGAAATTGATGAGCTTAATATCTTGCAAGCTACTTTATTGGCTATGCAACGCGCGGTACACGGCTTGTCTATTCAACCGGATGAAGTGCTGGTGGATGGTAATCGGCTGCCCAGGTTGTCTATGCCGGCTCAGGCAATTGTTAAAGGTGATAGTAAGATTCAGGCTATCAGTGCCGCGTCTATTTTAGCCAAAGTAACGCGGGATAGAATGATGGTGGATTGCCATAAAGCTTATCCTGATTTTGCTTTTCATTTGCATAAAGGTTATGGCACTAAGCACCATTTGGCGGAGCTTGAGCAGTTTGGTTATTTGCCAGTACACCGGAAAACCTTTGCGCCAATCAAGCATATGTTGGGTGCGCAGAAATGAACGATACCATAGTTTTCATTATGCTCGATTCATCTTATCAAATTTAATCGTCCACTAATTCCGTCCAGCTACAACGTTCTTTAATCAGCTTGCTGGTTCTCACATTACCAATTCCCTTGGCAATTAAGGCAATGACGCGGTCGTCTTTGCCATAACCAACGTGGGCGCTTAACGGGTTGGCCAATTTTCCCAGGCCAAACGCATCAAAAATACTGGCGACGTTGATATTAACGTTGGTCACGTCTATACACAATCTTGAATCCATGTATTTTTCGGTAAAGCCTTGCGGGATGGCGTAGCTGAGCAAATCGTTTGGGTCGCTGAAGGCAATGATTGGGGTTTTTTTCAGCATCCGCAGAGGGTATTTAGCGCCATTTGTTTGGCAATACGCCGCTTTCTGGTCGCTGATGTCCGGCAGTTTTCGTCCTAATTGCAACATAGGCAATTGGTTGGACATCATGTAAATCGGAATTTCCTTGTTTTGCAGCGCTTCACGGAAATCGGCATCTCGATCCGGCAATATCGTTGCAATGCGCTGCATGCCATCAATGGTAATACGGCTGCCCAGGCTGTGCGAGACAATCGCGTATTGGTCGTTGCGGATATTATCGGCTGCACCGTCATCATTAAACGAACAGGCAGCGCTGATACCGGTGGGTAGGCTATCCCAGCGGCTTTTGGTCATCCAGCAAAATGATTGCGTGAACGATTTTAAAATATCGCTTCGGCTTTCACCTAAATAAATAATAGGATCGGGGCCGGTATCGTTGGAAAACTTTTTCATCATGTCGTTAATGGCCGCTCGGCGGAAAGAATATTCCCCTGAGTTGTCATAAGCCAGCACTTCTTTTTGTCTGGCAGTAATTGCCGACCACGTCAGTTCATAGAACAACAATTCTTTATTGCGGTCTTTACTGAGCAAGCGTGAAATTTTTAAGTTACCCAGATTTTTACGGGTATCGTTGCGGTCGGTTAGGGTGATGTTTTTTTGTTGACTGGACATGACCGGTAAATTGAGTTCACGTCCTAGCTTTTCTAAAAACTCAGTTGCATAACCAGGCAAATGGTCGCCCACACCATGTATCATCAGCACTTTCATCTTGCCGTGTCTGCTGTCTAAATGCGGCGCAAGGCCAGCAAATGCTTTGCCCCAAATTTCACAGACACGGGTATCTTCGGATCGCTGTTTTTCCAATACGGTTTCAACAATGCTTTTGCCAAAACTGGCACAGCCTGATAAATGGCTAATGCTGAGTGCTAATAACAAAGGCTTAATAAGCTGTTTCATGATTTTATGATGTGAATTTTGGGTTATCAACTTAAACGGGGACAAAGTGTAGGTTGGGTTGAACGCTTTTCTCAACCCAACATGACCAAGACGTTATTTATATTGGGCTGTCAAACAGTAGGCAGCCCAACTTACTTGAGCATTATTATTGTTGTCCCGTGTTAAGTGCGTAGCCGAATTTTTAGAGCCAACATAATAATTATGCGTTGATTTCTTGTAAGTTTTGGCGAATCCAGGCTTCGGTTTCGGCATTAATATCAGTGGCTTTACGGCCTTGGGTTTCAATGATGGGGCCAATTTTGACTTTAATAACACCAGGGTATTTATAAAAACTGTAGCGTGGCCAAAAATTTCCGGCATTATGGACGATGGGAAGAATAGGACAAGCGGTTTGTTGTGCCAGCAACGCCGCGCCAGCGGTAAATTTACCCACTGTTTTAGGTGCAGCACGCGTGCCTTCTGGAAAAACAAGTAGCCATAAGCCATTATTTAAACGCTGTGCGCCTTGCTCTAATAAGGCGCGTAATGATGCGCGTTGTTTTTTTCGGTTAATAATGATGAACTTAAGCGTGAGTAAAGACCAGCCCCAAACCGGTAATAGCAATAATTCACGCTTGATAACGACAGAATGGGGTGGTAAAAGACACCATAAGGCCACTGATTCCCAGGCAGATTGATGATTACTGATGACGATGGTGGGTCGTTGTGTATTCAGATTTTCTAAGCCTTCTACGGTATAAGTGAGTCCGCAAAAAATACGCAGCATCCATAAAATAAGAAAACACCAGGCACGGCCGATATACCAGCGAAATTGATAAGATACCATACCCCCTCCGATAAGTAACACGCCGATAATAATGGACGTTATAAATATGCCAATAAACAGCGAGGTTGAGCCTAACAGGTTTTTGGGTCTCGTGTCTTCTGGGGACGCTGGAGGTGTAGATGGCATCATATTAACTTATTAAAAATACTGCAATTAGGGTCAGAAAGAGGTGTATTGATTTTTTTCCATCATGGCTAGTCGGGTGATGATGCGGTGATGTTTTGTAAATTGCGGCGTATCCACGCTTCTGCCTCGGCGTTGATGTCTTGGGCTTTGCGATTTTTGGTTTCAATCATTGTGCCAATTTTTACTTTAATAACCCCAGGGTATTTATAAAAACTGTAACGTGGCCAAAAATCACCGGCATTATGAACCAGTGGAATAACCGGATAGCCGGTTTTTTGTGCGAGCATAGCGCCGCCGATATTAAATTTATTAACTGTACCAGGGGCAGAGCGCGTACCTTCTGGAAAAATTAATACACTCAGGCCTTCGTTTAGGTAACGCGTGCCTTGTTCCAGTAAAGACTTTAACGAAGCCCGTTGGTTTTTGCGGTTAATGACGATGGATTTGAGCGTCAGTAAAGACCAGCCCCAGATAGGAAAGTACAGTAATTCTTTTTTGATAACCACAGAGTGCGGCGGTAAAAATACTCGCAAGGCCAAGGTTTCCCAAGCGGATTGGTGATTGCTAAAAAAGATGACCGGTTGTTTGGGATCAATATTTTCCAAGCCTTCCACTTCAAAGCTAAGACCGCAACATACACGAGTAAACCAGCCGATAATCAGACACCACAGTCTTCCGATATACCACCTATAGGCGAAATTAAAAATAAGTCCTGTAATCAATAAGATGCCAATGACCGTAGCGGTTGTAAAAATACCGATAAACAGTAGGATTGAACCGATTAGATTTTTGGGTCTAAAATCTTCTTGTGCTGAGGTGTCTTGCTGCGTCATATAAATTATCAAAAATTCCAATGTTAAGGTCAGGATGATGTGCCAGGGTTGTTACACCCTTGCCAGTTTTTACTAAAATCGGTGTCGCCCCTGCCGCGTAGGCTGCTTGAATGTCACGGTAAGAGTCGCCGATAAACACGGTGTCTTTCAGGTCGATTTGTTTTTCTTGTGCGAATTGCTCCAATAAGCCAGGTTTGGGTTTTCGGCACGGGCAACCACTGTCTGGTCCGTGTGGGCAGATATAAATCACATCAATATGCCCGCCTTTTTCAATGGCCATCCGCTGCATTTTGGTATGGATGGCTTGCAGGGTGTTGTTGTCTAATAAACCACGCGCTATGCCGGATTGGTTGGTGATAACTACCACCTTAAACCCGTGTTGATTAAGCAGGGCAATGGCTTCTAAGCTACCGGCTATCGGCAGCCATTCGTCTGGCGATTTAATGAAGTGGTCGGAATCTTCGTTAATGACACCGTCACGGTCTAACAAAATGTAAGGCTGTGGCATGGTGGATTCTTAATCCCACGGATCGTAATTGGGCCGCGTATCTGCCGAATTATCACCGTCTTCGTAGATGGGTTGATTGGGGTCTTCGCTGGCAATGGGTATTAAGGCATCATGGCTTGGGTGCTTTAGCAGGGCTTGTTTAATTTTTTGGGTGACGACATGGGCAAATGCGTCAGCTGTATAGGGTTTTTTATCTTTCGGTGCTAGGTTAGCATCATCAAATAAAATTTTTCCAGTGCGGTCAATCCAAATCGCCGGTGTTTTCTGAAAATTGAGCACATCAATGCCTTGCTCTGTACTGACGCTTGCTTGCTGCGTCTTTCGATCAATACCAACCATGAGGATAACATGGTCGCCTTTTTTTAAACGGGGTGCTGTATTGGAACGACGGGATGGTTGAAGGAGTAGTTCATTGCCGTCATTGAGGCGTAGAATGACTTTACTGTTTTTATTGATAGCGTATTTTTTGGCAGCTTGCTGGAACGTCTTGTCTACTTGAAGGTTGTAGAAAAAATGATTGGCTGAACCGGTGTAAGTGTAGATGAGCGTGTCTTGATTATTCTTTCTGAGGAAAAAATCCACGCGTTTACTGGATTGGAAGCTGTCTTCTATCGCCGTATCGCTAAGACCTTTAGTGTGTAGCGTTAAGGTATTGCTGTTATCTATGAGGCTACCTTTTATGATACGTGCAATCTCAAAGCTAAAAAAACTATACGGTTGTTCAATTTGTTTGGGTTGGGTTGTGTGTGATAGGCGTACGGTGATATCGGTTACCGTGCCTTCAAAAATGAGCTGGGCATTGTTTACTTGTTTCGATAAGATATTGGCTTGATAAATATTAATGCTTTGCAGCGGGTAGTCTGTTGCGTGGGCATTTCCAAAGCCAAAATACAATAGAGCGGCACACAGGCCAAACAGCCGGTGTGCTTTGTGTAGGTTTTTTTCAGGCGTTGCCAACATTAATTACGATTGCAATTTAGCAATATCCGCACACGTTAAAAACTGTTCAGACAGCATTGACAGCAACCCTAGGCGTTTGGCACGTAACGCTAAATCATCTGTCATTACCATCACGTTATCAAAAAAAGCATCCACTGGTTCTTTCAGTTGTGACAAACGATCCAGCGTGGCTTGGTAATCCTGCTTGGCCAATAGGGGGGCAATATCACTGGCGGCCGCTTGTGCGGCGACCAGTAATTGTTGCTCGACAGCTTCCGGCAACCCAATCAGATTGTCAGTGATGGCGGCATCGGATTTTTTCAGGATATTGCGGATACGTTTGTTGGCAGCGGCCAGGCTTTCCGCTTCTGGCCGTAGCCGGAATGCTTGCACGGCTTGTAAGCGCTGCATAAAATCCAAGGGTTCAGTAGGATTCACTGCGCTGACTGCATCGAATTCATCGGCAGTGTAATCTTGATCCAAACAATAGCCTTTCAAGCGATCAAATATGAAGGTGATTACCGCACTTTGGGTGTCGGCTCGCACAAAGCTGTGTGTGTACAAGCCCAGAGAAAAATCGCATAATTCAGGGATATTTAGTACCAGCTTGTTTTCAATAATCGTCCGTAATACCCCTAAAGCGGCACGCCGTAACGCATACGGGTCTTTGTCACCAGTGGGAATTAAACTGGCACTGAAAATGCCGGTCAAGGTGTCAATTTTTTCAGCAATGGCAATAATTTGCCCGATTTGACTGCTAGCAGTCGGGCTGCCGGATTGTTTGGGGAAATAATGCTCTTCAATCGCAAAGGCAACTTCTTTGGGTTCGTTATCTGCCAGGGCGTAATAGCGTCCCATAATGCCTTGCAGGTTGCCAAATTCGCCGACCATATTGGTCATTAAATCGGCTTTGGCCAGTAGTGCGGCACGTTTGGCCAGTGCAACATCGGCATTGAGTTTGTTAGCAATGAATTCAGCCAGTTTGCTGACACGCTCGGATTTTTCCGCCACCGTCCCCAGTTTTTCTTGGAACACCACGTTAGACAAGCTGGCAACATGATCCGCTAGGCTTGATTTGCGATCTTGATTCCAGAAAAATTCTGCATCGGTCAGGCGCGGGGTAATTACCCGTTCGTTGCCTTGCTGGATGGATTCGGGACGGGTGCTTTCAATATTGCTGAAGGTGATGAAGTAAGGTCGCAAGCTTCCGTCGGTATTTTTGACCGGAAAATATTTCTGGTTGGTTTGCATGGTGGTAATCAATACTTCGGCGGGTAACGCCAAAAAGCGCGGGTCAAACGTGCCAGTAATGGGTACGGGCCATTCGTTTAGCGCGGCAATTTCTTCCAGCAAATCTTCTTCTATATGGGCAATGCCGCCTACCGCACTGGCGGCTTTTTGCGCGGCGTTTTTAATAATGGCTTTACGCAGCCCCACTTCAGCAATCACTTTACCGTGTTTGTACAAGGTATCGGCATACAGCGCAGCATTGCTAATAACGATTTGTTGTGGTGCGTGAAAACGGTGGCCTTGAGTAGTCAAGCCGGTTTTTAAGCCTAAAATGTCGGTGTTGATGACCGCATCGCCATACGACAATACCGCCCAGTGTACCGGTCTTACAAATTCTGTCGTTGAGTTGCCCCAGCGCATCCGCTTGGCAATAGGCAGCGCTGCTATGCTCTGGCGGATAATGTCGGGAATCAGGTTTTCGGTGGCCTGACCCTTGACGACTTCGGTAAAGCTCAGCCATTCGCCTTTGTCGGTTTTTAAGCGCCCCAGTTGCTCGAAGCGGGTGTTGCAGCTTACTGCAAAACCAAGCGCGGCTTTGCTGGGTGTGCCGTCTGGTGCAAACGCAGCTTGAATGGCGGGGCCGCGTTTTTCCACGGTTTTGTCCGGTTGCGTGGCCGACAGGTTTTCTATAAACACCGCCAAGCGTCTGGGTGTGGCATAGGCTTTGCTGGTGGTAAAGTTGAGTTCAGCGGCAGTTAGGCTGTGTAAAATGCTCTCTAGTAAGGCGTTGCTGAGTTTTAGCAAAGTTTTGGGCGGCAGTTCTTCTGAGCCTAATTCAAATAATAAGTGTTTGCTGGTCGTCATTTTAGTTTTCCTGCGTGTTCAGCATGGGGAAGCCTAGCGATTCTCGCCGCGCATAATACGCTTCAGCCACGGCACGGGACAAGGTCCTAACCCGTAAAATATAACGCTGGCGCTCGGTAACCGAAATGGCATGACGCGCATCCAGCAAATTAAAGGTGTGCGAGGCTTTTAGCACCATTTCGTAAGCTGGTAACGGCAGGTTGAGTTCAATCAGTTTTTGGCACTCTTGTTCGTAGGTATCAAAACAGGAGAATAAAAACGGCACATTGGCATGGTCAAAATTAAACGCCGACATTTCCACTTCGTTTTGGTGGAAGACATCGCCGTAGGTGACGACACCGTGACGGGTTTTTGTCCACACCAGATCATAAACGCTTTTAACGCCTTGCAAGTACATAGCCAGACGTTCTAAGCCGTAAGTGATTTCACCGGTTACAGGACGGCACTCTAAGCCACCGACTTGCTGAAAATAAGTAAACTGGGTGACTTCCATGCCGTTGAGCCACACTTCCCAGCCCAGACCCCAAGCACCCAGGGTAGGTGATTCCCAGTTGTCTTCGACAAAGCGGATATCATGTTCCAGCAGATCAAATCCCAAATGCCGTAGCGAACCTAAATAGAGTTCTTGAATATTATCAGGCGAAGGCTTGAGCATGACCTGATACTGGTAGTAATGTTGTAAACGGTTAGGGTTTTCACCAAAGCGGCCATCAGTAGGGCGGCGTGAGGGTTGTACATAAGCGGTATTCCATGGCTCAGGGCCGATGGCGCGTAAAAAAGTGGCGGGATGGAAGGTTCCAGCCCCCACTTCCTGATCTAAAGGTTGTAATAAAATACAGCCTTGATGTGACCAGTATTCTTGTAAGGCTAGAATAAGTCCTTGAAAAGTAGATGAATCGTTGTTGGCACTCGGCACGGCAATCACACTTGTTTGGCAAATAAATTGGAGGCAATTATAGCGTAAATACCTCAATGGATGTTTTAAAAGTCTGTGCCTAATGCGGCGAGACCGGTGAATAATCAGTTTTAGCGTAACTGAAATGTTATTGGTAGATTAAGTACAATAATATTGAGTAAGTCGGTAAAATAGCATTATTATTACCAATTATTAGCTTTCTTTGAGAATTAAACCGATATGACAGATAAATCGCCTAAAAAAACAATATTAAAATCTAAAGTGACTCCCTTACCGCCTTTAGGTATGGAATCTAAGCACTTAGTCAGTGATTTCAAGCGTAATTACAATTACCGCTTGGGTCGAGATGAACAAAGTCAATCGCCTTTTTACGCTTACGAGGCTTTATCATTTGCTGTCAATGATCGCTTAATTGAACGCTGGAAAAAAACCCATAACGCGTATGAAAGAGCAGATTGCAAAAAGGCTTATTATTTGTCGATGGAGTTTTTAATGGGGCGCACTTTAAGCAATGCTATGCTTAATTTGGGTGTTGATGACGTGGCGAACAAGGCCATGTATAAAGTTGGCTTGGAAATGGAAGAGTTGTTGGAAAGCGAGCCTGATGCCGGTTTAGGTAATGGTGGTTTAGGACGTTTAGCGGCGTGTTTTATTGATAGTTGCGCCACTTTGCGTTTACCGGTAACTGGCTATGGGTTACGTTATGAGTACGGTATGTTTTCTCAGCAAATTGTTAACGGTGAGCAAATCGAAAAACCTGATCATTGGTTACGTAATGGCAATATTTGGGAGCTTGAGCGTCCTGAATACACGCAGCGCATTAAATTTGGTGGTCGTACCGAAACCCACACCGATGAGCAAGGTAATACCTGTGTCTGTTGGGTTGATACCCACGATATACTGGCTGTGCCTTATGACACGCCGATTCCAGGTTATCGTAACGGTACAGTCAATACCTTACGATTATGGAAAGCGCAAGCTACCGAAGAATTTGATTTGGCCGAGTTTAACGCAGGTGACTACGCCGAGGCGGTTGCGGCTAAAAATACCGCTGAAAATATCACCATGGTGTTATACCCAAATGATGCTAATGAAAACGGTAAAGCCTTACGTTTGCGTCAGCAATATTTGTTAGCGTCTGCTAGTTTACAGGATGTGATCGCTAATTGGGTGAGTGGGCATGGTAATGATTTTTCTCAGTTTGCTGCTAAAAATTGTTTCCAATTAAACGACACCCATCCCAGTATCTCCGTTGCAGAATTAATGCGCTTGTTAATTGACGGACAAGGATTAAGCTGGGACGATGCCTGGAAAATTACTTGTAGCACAATGGCGTATACCAATCATACTTTGCTGCCAGAAGCTTTGGAACGCTGGTCGGTTAATTTATTCCGGCAGTTATTGCCCCGTCTCATGGAGATTATCTTTGAGATTAATGCGAATTTCTTGGAAGAAGTGTCCGCGCATTGGCCGGGTGATCATGAGCGTTTAGCGCGGATGTCGCTGGTTGAAGAAGGTCATGAACAACATTTTAGAATGGCGTATTTGGCCATTGTGGGCAGTTATTCGGTTAATGGTGTGGCGGCGCTGCATTCCAAATTGTTACAACAAGGCTTGTTCCGTGATTTTTATGAGTTGTGGCCAGAAAAATTCAACAATAAAACCAATGGGGTTACACCACGGCGCTGGTTGGCGGGCTGCAATCCAGAATTAGCCAGTTTGATTACTGACACCATAGGTGATGGCTGGATAACCGATTTGTCATTACTGAAAAAATTGGAAGCTTTTGCCGACGATCAAGACTTTCATAAGCGCTGGCAAGATGTACAGCAAAATGCCAAACAACGTTTGGTGGATTACAAAAAAATCGAGCATGGGATTGAGTTAAACGTAGATGCTTTGTTTGATGTGCAGGTTAAGCGCATCCATGAATACAAGCGCCAATTACTTAACGTATTGCATGTTATTCACTTGTATGATCGCATTAAACGTGGCGATACCGTTAATTGGACAGATCGCTGTGTGTTGATTGGTGGCAAGGCTGCACCAGGCTATTTTATGGCCAAGCGTATTATCAAGTTTATTAATAACGTTGCTCATGTGATCAATAACGACCCTGAGGTGGGTAGTAAATTAAAGCTGATTTTTTTAGCTAATTACCGCGTGTCGGCGATGGAAAAAATTTGCCCTGGTGCGGATTTGTCTGAGCAGATTTCTACCGCAGGCAAAGAAGCCTCTGGCACGGGCAATATGAAGTTTATGATGAATGGTGCGATGACGATTGGTACGCTAGACGGTGCGAATATCGAAATGCGTGAAGAAGTCGGCGATGATAATTTCTTTTTGTTTGGTCTGACTGAAGAGCAAGTGCAAGCGCAGAGCCAGCACTACGATCCGGTTGTTATTATTAACCAAGATGACGATTTACAGCGTGTAATGAATCTGATTGAGTGCGGGCATTTTAATCAGTTTGAACCAGGAATGTTTGATGTGATTAAAGATTCACTGAAAAATCCGCACGATCCGTGGATGACGATTGCCGATTTCCGTAGCTTTGTTGATGCGCAAAAACGTGTTGAAGTGGCGTATCAAGATAAACAGCGGTGGACGCGGATGAGCATTTTAAATTGTGCCGCCAGTGGTAAGTTTTCTACCGATCGTACCATCAGTGATTACAACAATGATATCTGGAAATTGACACCGGTTAACGTTAACTGATGCTGCATGTTGTTTTGTATGAGCCAGAAATTCCAGCTAACACGGGCAATATTATCCGGTTGTGTGCTAATGCAGGGGCGCAGTTACATTTGATTAAACCGTTGGGGTTTGAGCTGGATGATAAGCGTTTGCGCCGTGCGGGTCTTGATTACCATGAATGGGTTTGTGTGAAACAACACGCTTCACTGGCAAGTTTTATTGCCAGTGAAGCGCCGCAGCGCTTGTTTGCTTTAACTACCAAAGGCCAACACCTTGTTAGCGATACACTGTTTCAGCAGGGTGATGCGTTGTTGTTTGGCCCTGAAACGCGCGGCTTACCTGCTGAGGTGTTGGCAGGTATCGGTACAGATAACTGTTTGTATTTACCGATGCGGGCGGAAAGTCGCAGCTTGAATTTATCCAACACGGTGGCTATTGTTTTGTACGAGGCGTGGCGGCAAATTGAATTTGTGGGCGCATTGCTAAAATAACCCAGCGGTAAGGATAGCATTGAACCTACAGTCTGGCTGGCGGTCAGTTGTAATGCTATTTTCTAGTTAGCGTCGTTGATTACTTAAAGAGTGTTCCGATGCCTGGATTTTCAATGCAATGAACGATTATCTGTGTATGACATGTTTATGAAATTTAAATTAATTATTTTTATGGCTCTTATTATGACAACTCAAGCCAATGCATCGGCAGTGCTTAAATTGCCGCCGTGTGTCAATAGTCCTAATTGTGTGTCGAGTCAGGCGAATCCATTGGATGAACGGCATTATATTGCGCCGTTTAAAATCAGTGGTACGCCAGCAGCGGCTTGGTTAGCGTTAAGAAAAGCTATACAAAAGCAAGATCGCACCACCATTACTCACGATACCGATACCAGTTTACACGCGACAGCGGTCAGCTTGGTTTTTAGTTTTGTTGATGATGTGGATATTATTTTGGATGTTAATGCAGGATTAATTCATATTCGCTCGGCATCGCGGGTAGGGCACAGCGACTTTGGTGTTAATCGCAGACGGATTGAAGCGCTGCGAACACAATTACGTAAGGCTAATGTTGTCGAGTGATTAACAACTGTATTGGGCTAATACGTAGCAATAGTAGGTAATATTGAGTACACGCTTAAGACAGATGTTTGGATTTAAGCAGTAATTTTATTATATGCTTGTGGCCATTTTTAGTTGATGCCATTAATGCTGTTTGGCCATGACTGTTTTTAATATTGGCCGGTACGCCGCTGGCAATTAATAATCTAACTGTCCGAAGATTGCCTTTTTCTGCGGCTTCTACCAAGGCATCTCCACTTAACTCAATGCCTAATCGAGATAAGTTTAAGTGACTAGCGGCTCTGTCGCGTGCTGCTGCTTCTTGTGCGTCGATGATGGGCTGTAGCGGCCCAGAGATTTTAGTGTCATTAATTCGAGACAGTTTGCGTTTGTTGGGTTGTAAATAATTTTGTTTGGCCAACGCAAGTTGTTTTTGCAAATTGTCTGGATGGTGCTGATACAAATGATGGGCTTTAGGGTTTGGTAATATTTTATTCGGTGAAGCTGTTTGTACTAAAATGGGCTTAGTAACAGCTTTTTGTTTAAGTGCGTGCTGAATCGTGAGATCAATATTTTTAGCCGCTGTTAAGATAACAGGCTTTTCATTAGAGGGCTTGTTATTTTTTTGTAACGTGTTGGCTGATTTTTCTCCTACTGAAAGCTGTTTGTGATCGGTTTTGTGTGTGTGGTATACACTATTTTTAGTGGGTGTCGGGCTAGAATCGAGTTGCGTTTTAGTAATGACCGGTTTTTTCGCTGCGGTGGCAGACAGCATAAGTGCTGGTTTGAGTTGTGTTACGGTAGTGGATTTTATTAAAGGCTTTTCTTGTGTTGCTTGTGCATAAGTTGTCGTTTTTTCAGTGCTGTGCATTTCAGAGTGAAGAACAGTAGTGTTATGTACATATTTAGGTGAGGACTTTTCGCTATTCATTGTCCATATTCCGCCTATGCCTAGCATGAGCGTAACTAAGCTTGCAGGCAGTATTTTTTGCAGGGCGTTAAATTCTTTAGGTGCACAAATATTAAGTTTTAGATGACAGTCGTGGCATTCAAACTTTTTATTATCTTCAATAATCAGTATCTCGTTAGTGCTTGCTTTATTACAAAGACCAACATTTGTACATTTTCCGTAAAGTGGCATCTAATCTCCTGTCTTTTCAATTAATGGCTTATTTACCGACAGTGACTACTGTGTGGCTGTAATTGTTCATTTTGGCTCTGTTTATAATAGCAATATTTCAGCGTTTTATGGTTTATTGTTTGGCAGAAAAAATGTTTTTATTTGAAAAATGGTTATCCACTAAAAATGGGGCAGGGTGTAATAGTGCGGGCGTAGCTTGGGGCAACTGACTACCAGTATTTAGTCAACTTTATTTTGTTGGGTGTTGCAAGGTTCTTGTCGGGTGGTTTCGCCGCCAGCAAACCGCCAATCAACACGTATACCCATGTGTTACAGCGTTTTCACAGTTCAATAGTTACAGCGTAACCGTTCGTGCTGAGCTTGTCGAAGTGTGCCGTTCATGCTTCGACCCGACATTCCGCACCCCCCCTACCCAGAATTTGCATATAATTTAACATACCGATTTCCAAGCAAGTTAATCAGTTGATGGTGATATTCATTGCAGTTCAGTATGACTTCCCGACAACTATCGACTAGCAGGACATGGATACCGGTAAAGAACTGGA
>NZ_FUKI01000161.1 GCF_900163755.1 Crenothrix polyspora
GCGGCGGCAATCCAGAGCCTGTTGGGCACGGCAAAGCTGAACGGCCTGAACCCGGAGGCCTGGCTAAGGAACACCTTGGAAAAACTACCGACTTGGCCAAACAGGCGTATTGATGAGTTATTGCCGTTTGCACCGGGGGCTATTGAAAAACTCAGGCAGGGGTAGTGGTTTTGGTGCTCTGCTCTTATGATGTGCGTGTGGGGGTATGGGTTGTTTTTTGAAAAAATCTAGAGGATATCAGAGCCGATGACAATGCTTTAGGTGGTTGCGCTAAACGCTTACGATCAGAATAGCTTTGGCGATGATGTATTTTTTAACGATGTCACGGACAACCGGCGCGGATAACGGCTTGACGTTAATCTCCTTCATTTTCCACCACAGCTTACGCACACGGGCTTTTTTCTCCGATGCACAGCCGACCACCTGGGCATGGTCGAATATCGCCAGCCAGAACGCCATTTGGGTGGGTGTCAATGAGGTTAAATCATCCACGGCAATCACTGGTTTGTCTGGGGAACGTGCCAGTGCCGGAATAATGGCGTGGGTCAGATCGCGCATACTCATGCGGTTAACCTGGCTTTTTACTTCCTTCCAGTCCACTTGTGTACCGGGCAAGCCGTGAAACTTGGCGGGTAAATCCAGCTCTTGCGCGGTAATTAAATCCAAGTCCAACATTTGCCGCGCCATTTCCACAAACTGGCCTTTGGCCTGGTGGTCACGTAGCGTTATCAAAAAGGCAATGTTGCTTTCTACCTGATCCAACGCCGCCCGTAGCACCGCCGATTTGCCAATGCCGACAGTTCCAATCAAGATAACGTGCTTGCCTTTCTTGATTTCGGCCACCACATCGGCAACCAGATTGTCACGGCCTATTAAACCGACAATATCATCCATCCTAGCCCCCTAATGCGTTATTGTGGCCTTGCAGGTAGGCCAGTAAGGTTTGCCACTCAGAACCCGCGTACTTGGCTAATTTGTAGCGTTGCGTCTTGGCCAATACATCTATTTTGGCAATCAGCGCGTCTTCGTCGTTGACTTTGCCGCCAATTGCCCACAGTTCGTTCATTTCGGAAGAAAAGCCTTGGTTGATGCGCTGTTTTAGCCACGCGGCTTTTTCTTTCAGGAATTTACGCCGTACATCGGATGCCGCTTGTTCGGCTTCCAGTGTCCGCAGTTGCGCCATGTCGGTGATGACTTTAGTGCTCAGGTCGTCGGTTTCTTTGGCTTCGGTGACTAATTTTAAGGCTTTCTCCCTGTCTTCTTGGATCGATGACAGTGGAATATTGATCTGTAGGCCGCCATACGCCGTGAAAAGCGTATCCCGAAAGTCGGTACCACCAAATCCCAAGCGACCACTCAACGAGGTGTTACGTAGCGCCCAGGTGACGGTATCCGGTTTATCGTAGGCTCTGGTAACAGTGTGCTGGGCTTGCAATATTGGGTTGGCTTGGTTAATAAACGTCAAAACCTTGTCATCTTCCCAAGCTTTTACCTGAAAAGGCAATAATACCGTTACAATTGTGATAATTCGTATAATCATGTCTATACTTTGCGCTAACAAAGTTTTATTTTTGTTAGTCTTAAGTCTAGTTTATGAATCAACAAAAGTTAATGCAATGAATCTAAAAGAAGCAGAATTATTATGGGGGGCGGGGGCGTTGCAAACGCCGGTCATTAAAAAATACACCGGTGGTGATGAGGGTTGGGTGGTTACGCTCAACGGAAAGCACAAGCTGAATGCCACGCTGGAAACCGCACGGGGTGAGGTGCGGGTTTTTAAGCGGTTGGATGTGGCGGTGGATTTGTTGTTTGGGTTGGGGGTTGGTAAGGTTGAGGTGGTGCGGTGAGTGAAGCAAATAGTGGATTGCTACCGCAAATTCACCCTATAGTAACGGCTTGCAATTGAAATCAGTCGTGCTCGTAATCCATGTAATTACGACCTTTTGGAAAACCGAAGTTGTTTAATCAAGGGGAATAATTGACTCTCTTTAGTTACACATACCCAGTTATGAATATTATTTCCCACATGTATTATGTAATATTCTTTATGCTGTTCTTCGATTACGACACTCTCTTTTTCGTATCCAAGAACTCGTTCTTCAAGTTCAGATAAATATACAGGCTGCATTTGTGGTTCGCATGTGATACCTATTTCCTCGTTTTTATTCAACATTTCAATGGAAACAAGGAAATCTTCCTTTTTTACTTGAAAAATATCGGTTCGTCCATTCGGCATAATTTAATTCACTTCCACACTAAGACTTAACGAATTATTCTCATCTTCTCGATAATCTAAAGCTTAACATATCGAAACCCATAGTATCTATGGATTATGATTACGACTTATCGTGTTGGTGCGAATCCACCTTACCGAGTTAAACTGTTGGATGTGGCGGTGGATTTGTTGTTTGGGTTGGGGGTTTTGGTAAGGTTGAAGTTTTACGGTGAGCTAACCCATCAAACAACCGTCAGCAAAGGCTTTTTATTTTCCTGGGTTGGTACGGTGTCAATCTTTACGCTTTGTAGCGCATGCCCCTTCAACTTAAGCCAAATATTGTATTCTTCTTTGCTTGCATCAGGCGCAATGTACTTACGTAACCAAATTCTAAATTCAATACGTTCATTGGCTGTCCGAAAATCGCCCGTCTTGGTATTGTAAGCCTTGGCTTTTTCGTCCCCCATTTTTTCAATGTAGGTATTTATCCAAAGGTGTCTTTCATCCGCTGACAGGGTGTTAATTAATTTATCGGCACGTTCACGTATAAAATCGGCCTTTAGCTCCACGGCTTTCTTTTCTTGGGCTTTACGTTCTGCATCGTCCTTTTTTGCCTGTTGCTCTTGGAGTTTTTTCTCTTCAAAAGGTGTTTTTTTGCCCACTACGGCATTGTTCTCGTACAAGGTACGGATATACCCAGCGGTTGAACCTTTAACCTGCTTTTTTTTGGCCTTGTCTTCCACATATTCGATAACCCCGCGTACACGGGTCTCGTCCTGTAAAACCCATAAAATAGCCAAACGCTCTCCTATGCCATGCTCCAAAAGGCGTTTAAATAACTCAGATTCCCTAATAGCAGTATGGTCATCCTGTATATCGGGTTTTAGCAGGGCTTGCTGAGGATTATCTGTTACCACAAACCGGACTGCGGACACTTTGCGGCCTGATCTTTGGAACTCCGGCATCACCTGTATATCCGAAACGCGGTTGATGTCATCAATTGGCTTCATGATGACATCGCGTTTAAGGTACTTAAATTCATCATACATTGCCGCATTCGCCCCCATGATTTTTTTGAATTTTTCAATCGTCCACCAACCAGTAGAGCCAACCAACTTGTACCTCAAGCAATTTTCGTACAGCGTAAAAGCATAATTGCCTTCAAAACGGCGCTGTATGCCAATATTGATGGTGGCGTAAATTTCAGGGTCATACAAACGTTGGGCAAGGTATTCATCATAGCGGTAAGTACAAAGACCCTTTTCAATATTGCCATACGACAACAAGGACATAACATGCCAACTGTGCTTACCGTCCTCCATCAAATTAAACTCAATGGCAACGGATGCTAATCTAACCAACACGCTTTGCAAATCTTCGGCATTGTTACTTGCGTCCCATCCCAACATACCCCAAAGATGCTTGATGGGTATTGTATGTGTCCTTTGCGTCAACAATTTGTCGTAAGCATTCAACAGCAAAATGTTAGAAACTTTTCGCTCTAACAATGAAAGTTCACCACTGGTATGGATAGTGGCTACGTGTTTTTTGACTTGGGTGGTGTCTAATGATTTCATCTTTAAAACCATGTTTATTAGATAATACAAGTAATTATATCAAAAGTGATGCTCAAATAAAGAAATAAAAGCTCACCTTAATTTTAAAAACAATTATCCCGTAAACCCTCACCTTTAATCCCGTAAACCCTCACCTTTAGGTGAAAATGATTGTCAGTAAGTGCTGAAATTTAAATTAAAGTATTGTTTTTATTATTATTTTATTCTATTTTTTTTCCTTTAGCGGTTATCCCGTAAACCCTCACCTTTAGGGTATTTTTATCCCGTAAACCCTCACCTTTAGAGGCATTTTATCCCGTAAACCCTCACCTTTAATCCCGTAAACCCTCACCTTTCCAGGCTGTAGCCTTTGGTACAAGCGGCCTACAGAAAGCTAAATATATTTAAATATGTTGTTTATTAAACAACAACAGGAAAAACAGAAAAAAGCTTGTTGTTGTTTTTTTACGGATATTAACGACCCTGTTTTTACAGCGCAAAGGCCAATTGTTAAATTTGTGAAACAAGTCACACAATACAGCTATATTTTCTGATTATTTATGCCTATACTTACAGAAGGGCTATAAAAACAGCCCCTCTGCCCTTTATTTAGTTACTTGATGACTAGCCTTTTGCCATTCGTTAAAATCGCGCCAGCGACATTCTCGCCAGCATTTATAGCGTTTTTAATCGCAGTCTTGTCAATCTTCCAACTGGTAACCTGTTCTTTAAACGCCAAAGGTATCGCTTCTTCATCAAAAATATTAACCGCTGCCGGATTGTTTTGGATGGAAAGCTTGAAATACGGACATTCAATTTTACTGATGCCGGTATGTAACATGCTGCCTTTCAAATAATCCTTAAACCACTGCACCCGATTTTCCAAGGCTTTACGCCGTCTGGCCATTTCTATCTCGGCGTTTTTGATCGCCTCGGCGGTGGCCTCCATATTTTTTAAAAACATAGCCACGTTAATGGCCTTGTCTTCCAATTCTCCAGTTAAAGCTTCCAGTGTGTCGTTGATGGCTTCAATCGGTAAATCCATTTCTGGATCAGTCAAAAAATCCAAAGCTTGCAAATAATTGCCGCTCAATTGGTACAAAGATAAGTTGCTCATGATAATGTCCTCGGTGTGGGCGGCGGGTAAGCGCCGCCCTTTCTGCCTTATGGGGCTAAAGTGGGTTGATAACGTGACGATTGATTAACGGCCATGCTGCCGTAAGTGTCGCGGATTTTGTCCAAATCCCAGTCACCTTTATTGCGGCTTTTGTGGTCGGGTGGCCTGAAATACCACGCGGCTTTTTTCTTTGCCCACCAATAACCCGACGCTTTTATCGTGGCTTTGTGCAGTTTTGTGTTACCTGTCAACCACACCCAAGCCCCGCACACTTCAATCGTGATGCCAACCAAACCAACAACGGCATTTATCGCCGCGTTGAGTTCTTCGCCAAAATCGCTGTTAACCTCCTCGTTAATGGGGCGTTCTGCGCCGTTGTAGTCAATATCGTGCAAGAACTGATAGGCCACATTAACTGCTTTCATCATTTCCAAACCGGCGGGGTTGCGGTCGGGATGGTATTTAATGCAAGCTTTACGGTATGCGGTTTTAATGGCTTCTTGGTCGGCCACCGCACCCAGTCCGAGAATAGAAAGCGCGTCTTTAATGTTCATAAACCACCCCCGAAAACGGGTAAACATCCCTACTTAACGCACTGGCGGCTTCGGCTTTTGCGTATTCTTCACCGACCCAATTTTCAAGCCGTGTTAGCAAACTTTCAAACTGAACCGGTGTTAATTCGGTGAAATGTTCAACATGCCAGGCTTTTTTTAGCCACGCCTTCACCCGCTCACGGTCTAGCCTGTAATCACGGATCTGCGCTTCCAGTAATTTGTGTTGGCTGGCGGTGATTCGTGCCGGTGGTGCTTCTACCTGTACCGCTTCAATGATCGGTGTCATTTCTTCGGCGGGGGTGACTTCGTACCCCGCTAAACTCATAATCCAACTGAATGCCAAACGGCAAGCCTTGCCGGTGGCGCGGGTTTGGCCGACCGTAAGGATTCGTGCGTGTTTGGATAGTAGTGCTCTGTAACCCGCATTAAACCTGG
>NZ_FUKI01000163.1 GCF_900163755.1 Crenothrix polyspora
ACGTGAAACTTGTTTATGGGGGCTGTTATTCGACATTTAAAGAGTGACTGAGTACTAGGTTTGCACTCCGTTTATCAAAGTATTGATATTAATACGCTGTATCTATTAACCCCCGTTGTGGTGCAATACGCTTTTGCTGTTGTAGCTTAGTACTCAATCAATTTTAATATGTCGGGCATGTTTTTAACCAGTGTGAGATCTACGAGGTTTTAAAAACCTCGTAGAGGCTATTCTCGTTCTGCTCGATAAAACCTAAACAATATAAATAATAATACGGGTAAGCTATGAACAAGCGTACTATAAAAACAACAAAGCTATTGTCATCGCTGTTTATCGCGCTATTGTTATCGGGTTGCACCAGTTTTGGCAAGGGCGTGGTTGAAGCTGTTTTGGAAAAATCCGAAAATGAAGACACTCGCCAATGCCAGGTTTGGGGGCAGTCGTTTAAAGGCATTGCAGCCAATCTGGATAACAAAAAAGGCAAAACAAAAATCTTGTTTGTCCACGGCGTGGGCGATCATGTCCCTGGTTATACCACTCAGTTTTTGGAAAAATTAGCCAAGAATTTATATTTAAATGCCCGTTCGGCAGAACAGAAAAACATTGAGCTGACGGCACCTTTATTATCCGATAAAACGCTGGGTAATTTGCGCATCTCGCATTTGCTCAATGAGCAAAATGGACAGGAACTGACGTTTTATGAATTAACGTGGTCAGAAATATCCCGTGCAGAAAAGCAAATATTGGCATTCGATACCTCGGGCGATCACGATTTTCGCCGTGCCAAAATCAATGGCTTATTAAAGAAATTCAGTAATGATGCGGGTGCTGATCCTGTTATTTTTAGCGGAGAAAGCAGGGAACCTATTCTAGCGACCTTTGGGCAATCCTTTTGTTGGATGGCAACCGCCGATTGGCAAGAGCTGCCCAGCAGTGGCAAACAGGCGTGTATAGGTCTGGATGATAGTGCGGCTGATCGTATTGCCAAGGACCATTATGTGTTTATTTCTCACAGCATGGGTAGTCGCATCGTGACCGATGGTTTAGATCGCATTATTGGACTGCTTTCTAATTATAAAAGTATCGTGGATAGCAAGGCTCTTGAAGCATTCAAAAACAAGCACATTCGTATTTATATGTTATCCAATCAACTGCCTATGTTGCAATTGGGTAGAAAGCCCCCCGAAGTAACAGGTGACGATGCCAGTTATTGTCAAGCTAACGGGGCTAATTACAATAAACGTATGTTTAAAGAAACTGACATTGTTGCCTTTAGCGATCCCAATGATTTATTAAGTTATTCCATACCCCATGAATTTGCCGAAAAATATATTGATTCCAGGCTGTGTGCCGACATTACCAATGTCAATATCAATGTTGCTCCAACCATGGATGCCTTCGGTTTGACTGATTTTGCTAATCCAATGACAGCGCATATTGGCTATGATACCGATGATAGGGTAATTGCTTTGATTGCCCAAGGGATTGGCACTAAAGACGAAGCACCGCTGATAAAACAGCGATGTACCTTTACTAAGGAAGTGCATTAAAAGTCATGGAAGCCACGAACCAGGATTGGGAGAGACGTAAACCGTAGCACCGAAAAAAATCATTGGGGGTCGGATTCTGAGATATTCACAAAAATTCTGATTCCAATTTATTAATCTTTATACATTAGGAAAGGCATAAAAATGAATTTTTTAAAAATAACACTTTTAGTTTTACTAACACAGGTTTTGCCTAGCTTCGCCGATGCTTCTGAGAAAATAGAAAAAATTAACGCTGTCATTACTGAGCGCTTTGCAAAGGCAGACGTGGATAAAGACGGTACATTAACGTTAGACGAAGCGAAAAGCGGCATGCCTCGTGTAGCAAAAGAGTACACTGCCATTGATACTGCTGGCTCTGGCAAAATTACAGCTGAGCAAATCAAAACCCATATGGACGCAGCCTATGGAGGCAAATAAGCTTTAAAATAGGCTGTAGCTCGGAGATCAAGTTGCTTTCATTCATAATGACTAACAATTCCATCATCGTTTCAATTGTAATGGTCTAATAATCTTGAACATTGCATTAGACGTTTTTTTAAAAAGGGTTGTTCAAATTGATTAGGTGAATCTACCAATGATTTTAGATGGCATATACAAAATGGAATGCCATTGAATGTTCTTAAAGAGCTTGGTGGATGGGCTGATTTAACAATGGTAATGCGTTATGCCTATTTATCAAGTGACCGTCTAACTGAGTATGCAAGTAATTCGATACCTATTGTCAAGCCGGTACTTTCTTTAATTAATGGTGGAAAAGTCACAAATTAGTCACAGGCACAAAAAAAGGCTTAGCTGAAACAGTCTAAGCCTTTGATTTTATGGTGGGGTGTGAGAGGCTCGAACTCTCGACCTATGGATTAAGAGTCCCGTCCTTACAATAATAGCCAATTAAAATCAATATGTTGCAATGCTCGCCAAGTAATGAACAGCGACAAAGTTACTATATACAGCGTTATATTTACTACACTGTAGTTACAAATTTACTACAGTCGCACGACACTTACGGTACAAATTAGTCACACGTCAGACACAAGGTAATCCACCCCATCAACCAACTCAAACGTTTCCGGCCTAAGCTCATTTGCCCAAAACAATCCTAATTGTGGATAATGTTCTTTGGCCATTTTTTGCACAGCCTCTTTATCAGCCCCCACTATGGTGGCCAGATGTAAATGCGTGGTTGAAAACACATAACAGGTAAACATTACACCACCTCAATGTCGTCTATTAAAAATTCGGGGCTTGTGCCGGTAACACTTTGCGCTGTGAGTGTAACAGATGATAAACCGACAAAAGACGTGGGCATGATGTGCTTCACCCAATCGTAAGGCGCAACACCATCAACCGCAACTGTAGTTGACACCGTGCCGCCTGCTGCCAACGTGCCCACAATGGCAATACGTGTACACACAGAATAGGGTGAACGAACTGATAAGTCCGGTAAAAAATCGCGTGTTCTTCCGCCGGCATAAAACGATATTAATCCAAAAGGCTGGCCGTTTTGCCGTGCAAACGTGATAATAGAGCGATCATTAGCATTAATCAGCGCCAGCGAGGTATTGTGTTGATTAATGCCTAGCGGACACAAATACAAGCCTTCTGAGCCTAAAGCGGGGTTTCCAGTGAAGACGAAGCCATTACTTGTGACTGAGATATCCGCATATGTAGCACCAAATGTTGCATCGACAACCGCTTGTGGAATAACATCTTCAAATTTAATTATCGACGCTGTGGCCTGTGGCGGCAAAAGTATTGCCAGTGCTGCGTACAGTGTAATCACAATGCTAAGTCACCCCCGATAAATACATTTGCTGCGACTCCAAAGTTATTACTGTCGCACGCAAGCGCAATCCAAGCGTCTTTTCCAGCGCTTTTTGTAAAGTTCTGTCTATTTTTCAGTACAGCACCTGACGAGGCGACGAATTGAACGCGACCAGTACCGATTTGTCTTATAGAACAACACCAACCCACGGGTAGCGTGTTACTTATTGTGACTGTAACGTCCGTAGCCGCCGTAAAACGAAGAACGCTGCCACTCGTTACAAACGACGTTATCGTAAATGCAGTAGCTGATATTGTAATATGTTTCTCTCTATAGCCTGAAATTACGTCATCAGCTATGGTTACAAGCGATTCTTTTACACCGTCTAAACTACTGCCCACTATCACTTTGTCTTCGTTAAATGTCCCAGGTGCTATGCCACCACCGCCTCCAGCTGATACGAATGGAGGAATCATGAACGGATAAGCAACTAAGTCGCTCATCTGCTGTAAACCGCTCTCTGTGACGTTGAAGCCTTGAAACTTTAAATACACTACATTTTCAGCCAGCTCGCTAGTATAACTGTATTTAAACAGCACGTTGTCGATGAACACAAACGGGGCATTGGTGACAGCACCCTGTGGAGAGTCATACAAGCCACGGCGTAAATAAGACAAATTGTAGCTGGATTTGCCATTGATTAAGTTAGTTAAAGTAGCATCACGGTAGGCCAGCAACTCACCGCCCACATAACATAATGATTGCGCTGTATTGACAGCAACGTTGCTGACGGACTCAATGGCATTGGTAAAGGCGTGCATTGTTACACTGAGCGTGTTGGTAATATCGGGTGATGTACCGGCGGGTAAGCTGTCGGTTAGCCAGCCTTGCCGTGATTGCCTGTACAGTTTACCAATGGGTTTGTAAGTGCTGTCATCTAAAGAGGCAAATACCGTACAGCCGCCGTATAACGCATCAGGGCAAGTAACCGCCATCCATAACTCATTATTACCGTTGACTAACAATGGCGGTACGGCAAAAATAGTCGGCGGATTGATTAAAGCCGGTATATAAGTGTTATCGGTTTCATAGCCGTAACTGTCTTGCACGTCATATCTAGCCACAATAGACTCCTTCGGGGGCTTCTTCTACGGTAATATGCAAACGCCCGTCTTGCTCATCACGAATAGACGTTATTCGGCAACGGGCATTGTCTAAGCCTAATCCGGTATCGGTAATACTGACAAAATCCAGTGGTTCTAACTGATCTGCCTCACAAAATGTGCTGATTTCATAAGTGTTACGAATATACAACCCGCGCTGTAACACGGTATGTGCCACAATTTTGGCAATAACAGGATTTAACAGACAACTGAGCGACAACACCGCATCAGGGCGTAAACCAAACTGGGCAATATTGGCCTGGTCGCTGACATCAATGGTAAATTTGTTGTATTCTTTGGCACGGTTTAGGCATTCAACAGCAACTTTATTGTAGCAATCGACCGGCTTTTTACGGGTGGGTTGAATCGGTTCGTCCACGTTATCATCATCAAAAATATACATAATTGCGGTATTTGGGACATAACTCACACCGTGGCCGGTAAAGGCTTCATCGGCATAAGGACGAAACTTTAAACGGCCTTCACTCCAGACAATACCGGCATTGGCCACCAGCGCCCATTCGGTTAAATAGTCATGCGCGGGTTTTTGGGTATCTAGCACGGGGCTGATTAAAATATTACGCGCACAGCAATAGGCGTGCATATCATCGGTTGCTAAGGGAATTGTCGTGGTGCTGGCATCAAGCGCACCGTAATACGGGTTGTGCAAAAAGTCATCGACGACATCTTTAATATAAGCGTCGGTATAGTTTTGGTCAGTCGATTGGGTGCTTAAACAGCGGCCAAACACTTCAATGGAGTGTGATCCTATCGTCGCCTCTGTGCCAAGGTCGTAGCCACTGCCTGCTATTAATGCGGTATTACTGTAATTAAGGGCTTCGGGCGCATTGGTACTCAACAAAAAGGGCCACGCCGTTTGTGCCATGCCGCCGCTGCGGGCAAAATTAAAACCGGCTTTGGTGTAATTGGCATGTTTGTCCTTGTTGCGCCACAGCCGTCCTATACCGCGTACTTGTCCTTCACAAATAAACATCATCACCGAGGCTTTATAGGTATACCAGGTTGATCCACCGCCCAAACCTTTACCGGCTTCGTGTTCGGTGGCTTCAAAATCGCGTAACGTGCCAAGGAGTGGTGCAACCCGATTAGTGCCGTAACAGATTTTAATGGGTGATCCATAACCCACATCCTGTACATGCGCGGTTTTTATACGATCAGTTGTTGTACCGCCGCCGCCAAAAAAGCCCATTAACCGTCCTCAAAAATAGAATAAAACCGATGTTCGCGTACCGATAACTGGCCACAGCTGGCATCCGCATACACCACGCCTTCCACCACATCCGCATGAATAATGAGCGGCCAGGCAATAACAATAGCCCCATGACTGAACGAACGGCCACAGCGCCACACGGCAATATCGCCTGGCAAGGGCTGTTCAACACGGTGGGCGTACTGTTCAACCACGGCTAAATAGCGTTCTTCATCGCGGTGCATGGCCCAATCGCGTGGGTAACTGCCTACCGTAGGGCGCTCAATCAGGCCAGACGCGGCGTAAATAGCAATCAGAATCTGGCCACAATCTGCCGCCACATACGGCACACAGGCGGCATGATGCCAACGTGCGCCTAGCCATTTTTTGGCCTCATCTACAATGTGCTGACGTTTATCCATAGACATTACACACTGGCCTCTGGGCTGGGGATGTAAGGGAAGCCTCTGAATTTGTTATCATTATTGAACACAGATTGACAAATTGCGCGGGTTTTAGGACAGCCAGGATAAGCAATAAACGCATCACCCACGGTGGGAAGATGGTCAAGTTCCAAGGACAGTTCAATTCTACCAGCGGAGTAACGTTTAATAGTGCGTCTTGCGCCATTGTTTAAGCCCGATGTAAAGGTGACCATGCCTAAATCAAAATAGGTGTCACTCCCAGTGCTAGCACTGCATCTTAATAAGCGTTTAGTTGTTCCGGCTTCGATAACGTCATAATAAGAAAATTCAGCTTTGCTCACGCCGCAGCCGCTGTCAAACAGCTCATTAACACAGCCAGACGTATAGACATTACGCGGCATAGGCACATTCAGTAACAACACCAATGCGCTGAGGGTGAGTTCCACACGGGTGCGGTCATAACTGACATCCGACACAATACCTTCAAATAAATGCACGGTATAATCGCGTCGGGTACGGTAAATCACCACTTTTGCACCGTCAAAACCGCCGTTGAGTGCAAACACCGGCAAAGGAATCCCTGAAAATACGTTATTGGCGTGTTGGTACAATGTGACGGTGACTTCATCAACATTAATGCCGACACTACAGGTCATCGCACTGCGTTCAAGATTGGCTAAGCCTGCTTTATACCGATGGCCGTTAAAATCAATATCGACATCGGCGGTGGTTAAAAACAACGGCGGCAGTGTGGGCGATGAAATGGTATACAGTTCGGCCACCATGCCAATAGGTAATGCTGCACTACCGGATAACAGCGTTTTCATAAAGACCGTGTTCCCACGACAGAACCTATCATTTTTATATCTGCGCATTCATGAAAGCCGTGCATGAGTTGGGTAAAATCGTAGCCATCGTCTAAAAAGCGCACTTTATAGTAATAACTGCCACTCCAACTCAGCACTTTACCAGCGGCGGGGGCGACGCTTAAAAACACAACACCATTGCCATCGATCGTGTAAGTGCCCAAAGCCAGCAATACGCCATCAATAAACAGACGCGGTGCGCCATTGAGCGAATTAACCGGCTCGGTAAAACCGCCGTAGGTTCTGGTCAACTGAAAAATATCGGTAGTGCCATCACAGGTGGCTATTTTTTGATTACTGACCGTATTATCATTAGGATCGGTGTACCAAAAGTCTTTACTGCTACCCGCGTGGCGTAACACAAACCCCATTAAGGTCTGTAATTGCTGTGATACCTGACAATCGTCGCCGTCGTTGTCATCCAGAAACTCAAACGACAAAGCAAAGCTGTATTTGGGGTATTGGCGAAATGAAACACGACTTTCTTTGCCGCTTAACGCTTCAAACACGCTGCTTTTAAATTCGGGGCGCTTGCTGCTGTTGTAAGCCAGGCCGTCTAATACGGGAAAAACCTCTAGCGGGGGCAGAACAAAAGTACCCATTATCTCTTTCCTGTATTAAATTTACGCGCTTCACTGTTGGCGGCTTTCACAATGTGGCTGCTGTTTTGTTTAATAAAGGCCTCGGCAGACAGCACGCCATTAAAATGCAGAATGTTTTCTGTTTTGTTAATCACGGGCTTACTGGGTGCGCTGTGCTGTGCTTTTTGAACACTGCCCGCCAGTTGATTGAGCTGTTCAACCGAGACAGCGCGAGACTTTCCGGCCAAATGCTCAGCGGTTTGGCCAGCGTCATGACTGATTGTTAACAACGACTGTGGCACAGACCAGCCACCGGTGAGTGTGCCGGTTTTTATCGCGGTCTGAATGTGCTGGGTCATATCGGGTAAGCCGGTGGCTTGTTCGTCATGCAGCACGCGGTTTTTAACAAACTGGGTAATGTTTCTAAAGTTTTCCGCAACCCCTGCCGGTAATACCGATTCATTTTCGTGCAGCACGTAAGGTGCGCCGTTTTTATCGACTTGCCATTCGCCGCCTTTAGCGGATCCCACAGCCAGTGTGCCAGCAAACGCGGCAGCAGCGGCCACCGGCGCAAGCACCACGCTAAATGGCCACGGTATTTCAGCCATGACCCATGCGAACGCACCTTGCGCCGCTCGTGTTGCATTCATTACGCTTGAAGCCGCGTTAGCCGTTCTTTCAATTGCAGTACGAGCTACCGTACCAGTCGCCACCGCTGCTGTCTGCGTAGCTTCGCTGGCAACTGTAGTGCCCACTTTAACAGCTTCTTTCGTTCCAAAACCAAATGTTTCCCACAGCCAGTGTGCCCCCAAAACGGCTTTTTTACCGACCAATTGCACGGTTTCCCACACGGTACTGGCGTTTAATAAGGCTTTCTTTTTGGCTTCTTTACCTGCAAAACCGGCCACTTCCCACGCCCATTGCGCGGCAGCCATGAGTTTGGTTTTAATAAACGCCTGTGCGTAACTTAAGGCGATGGACTGTGCGGCATGGCGTGCGGCATTGGCAATGGTTTGCTGGCCGGTTAAAATGCCATTGATGGATTGATCGAGGGCATTTTTTAATGGGGCAAAGGTGTTGTCAAAGCGTTGCTTTTTTTCCAGGTCAACTTTGTCGTCATTGCCTTTTGTGTTGGCGGCGTGTTTTCTGTCTTCAGCGTTATTTTGCTGGTTAAGGGCGGTGTTTTCGGGTTGGTTTTCAGGAGAAATAAGCGCACGGCGTAAGGCAATGGCATTTTTGGCAATCTGGTAGCGACGGTTTTCAAAGCCTTGTTGTTTGGCTAAAAACTCGGCCTGTGTGATTTCACCCAGTGCCAATTGTTGCTGTGTATCTTCTTTGGCCAGTGCCAAACGTTCCAGGGCGTGTTCTTCAAAGCGGTTGATGTCTTCAAGAGCGGCGGCGTTATTTTCTTTTAACCGTGCGGCATTGTTTTCGACATACAGTGCCAGTATGGCATCGTTGAATTGCTTTTGTTGTTGCAATAATGCGGCACGATTGGCGCTGTAATTAGCTTCAATCGTGGGCAGTTGTTCGGGTGTTACTGTGTTTTTGTCTTGTTCAAACTGCTTGGCGGCTAAGGCCAGTTTTTGCGAAATGGCCGCCAGATTGGCTTTAATGGCTTTTTCTTGTTGGTCGGTCAGTTCGGCGTAATAGTCATTAACGCCAATAGCGCCGCTGTCTTTAAGCCGTTTTAGGGCATCAATGGCGGTTTTTGATTCGTGTTCGGCCTGTGCAACATTCAGCTTAATGTCCGATTCAGCCGTGGTAACGGTGGCTTTAAACTGGTTTTCCAGTAACGCGGTTTTGCTTTCCAGTTCGGCCAGTAGCCCTGTGTCACGGCCTGAGCCGCCATTTTCTTGTTTGGCTTTGTCGTAACTGCTAAGAATGGTTTTAACATAGGCTTGTGTTTCAGGAAAATGCGGAATAAAACCTTTTTTAAGTGAGTCTCTATTTTCCCCCGCGTTGTAGCCTGCCAGTGCCAAGTCTAAGCGACCATTGAATTTCTCCAATAACAAAGCCATGTATTTGGCTTGTGCCTCAATACTGGCAATGGGGTCTTTGCTGTTAGTTAAGCCAAAGCGTTTAGCGGTATCGGGCATGAATTGTGATAAGCCCACTGCGCCAACACCTGATTTTACCGTAGGGTTAAAGCCGCTTTCTTGCTTGGCTTGCGCTTTGAGCAAGTTTTCATCAATACCGTATTTTTTAGCCGCTTCAGCAAACTTGGCCTGTACTTTGTCCAGGTCAAAGCCAAACTGTTTAGACGCTTTAGCCAAGGCCTCATCGAGATGATTGCCAAAGTCTTGGGCGGTGTGTTTAAGGCTGAATTTATCAGTAATGGCTTTTTCAATGGCCGGTGTAAAATCTTTACCCAGTTCGGCTTTGGCTTTGGCCAATTCAGCAGCCATTTTTTGGGTGTTATCGGCGTATTTTTCCGACCAATCCGCCACCTTTTTAGCGTGGTCAGCCATGTCCATCTGTTGTTTAGCCAGTGCCTTAGAATCTGCTAAGGCTTTAGCATCGGCATCGGCAGCTTGTCTTTTCGCATCGCGTTCCGCTTTAATGGCTTCAATAATTTTTTGCCGTTCCAGTAAGTCGGCTTTTAACGCATTCTCTTCTTCAGCTTTGTAAGTGCCTGTTGCAACCGCTAAGGCCGTGGCTTTAACGGGGTCTGTTTCAAAAAACCTGATAACGCTTTTACGACTGGCAATGCGTTCGTTTATTTTTTCAAGTTTTTCAAAATTACCATTAGTATCATTGAGCTTATCGGATAAAACATCCAGCCAGCCCGACCAATTGGACACAATTTTCTTAATGAAGCCTTCGCTTTTGTCTTGCAGTAACGCGTCTTCAAATTTATGCCAGGAATCAGCCAGTATGGATATTTTGCCATTTAGGGTTTCCATAGCGCGGGCATTAGAGCCTTCGGCCATTTCCCCCATTTTGGCTATCAGCTTTTCCATGATGTCGCGGGTTATTTCACCCGCTTCTGACATTTTTAACAGTTCTGCACTTTGTTTGCCGGTGACTTTAGTCAACAGATCGTAGACCGGCACACCGCGTTCAACCATTTGGTTAATATCTTGCGCCTGAAGTTTGCCCTTGCCCCAGGCTTGCCCTAACGCCAAGGTAACACCCGCCAAGGTATCGGCACTGCCGCCTAATTTACTGACCTGATTGGTCAGCGCATCCATCACCGCTGCCGTGGGTTCTAGGCCAAAGTTTTTCAGCATAACGTAAGATTTCGTTAAGCCTTTTATCTCAAAGGGGGTATCGGTGGCTAATTGCAGCATTCTATCGAACACTTGTGCGCCTTTTTCAGCCGACCCCGTAACAGATTCCAGCTGAGTGCGCAGCGATTCCATCTCACGGTTGGTATCCAAAATATCTTTGGCCAATGCCATGACACCCAAGGTGGCAAAAATACCTTTCATGCTGCTAAACGCCGTGTTTGCAGATGATCTTAAATTATTAAAGCCGCCTGATACCGTGCTCAATGCACTGTTAACCGCTGATGATGTGGTACTGCTTAGGGCAGAAATACCACTGGAAACGGTCGTTAATGCACTGCTTACCGTAGTAGAAGCAGAACGTGTGATCGATGTTAATGTGCCGGTTGTTGCGGTTAATGCGCTACTAGCCGCTGTAGCAGCAGATTGAGCTGCCGCCGTACTGGTGCTGATGGCACTGGCGACCCCGCTTTGTACCGAGGTTGACAGGCTGTTAAGATCAGCCCTGGCCTGATTAACGCCAGCACGTAAGCCATCCGTTACCGCATTAATCACAACCCTAATAGTTAAATCACTCATCACTTACGCTCCATTTCTGGCATTTTCCAACATAGATTTAAAAAACCGCCCGACTGGATCGGGGCTTGATGTGTCTTCGTAGCCCAAATACGCCGCCACCAATAAATGCGTGGGCGGGTGAGCGTTTAAGTACGGGGTTAATTCATGCAGCCGTGACAACGTCATATGGTTATCAACATAATCATAATCCCAGCCAAACGTGATGCACAGGTGCGCGTAAGTGTCGCCCCACTGCTCAGGATTGGTGCGGCTTTTGCTGTCTTTTACCTGGGTTAATCCGGCGATTGTCGGTATTAGCGTAATAAACGCCATCAGCTCATCGGGCGTGGCTTTTAATACGATTTTGTCATCAAAAAACAGTTTTAACAGGGCGGCCAGCGTGGCATTAAAGTCGGTATCAGGCACAGACAGCGCGTTATACAACGGCATAATCTGGCGTAATTGCTTAAACACCGGCTCTTTAACAACATAGGGTTTTCCGGCGAGCGTTATGGAGGTGTCGGCCATGTCATCACCTTAAAAGACTGCCTGGCCGCTATCAAACGGCCAGACAGGGGAAATACTAAACCGAGGTACTGACGCTGTAGACAATGCCAGTGGCTTTATTGGCAAACGCTTGGAGTTCAAACTTCATGGGGGCAAAATCATCTTGCTTGGTGGCAACACCACAGCCTTTCATTTTTACGCGCTCAAAAGAAACCGTCATCATTTCGCCATCCATTTCGTACAACAAATCCACCATTAACGTAGGCGACTCACCAATTTTGTTATTGACAACGACAATGGTTTGTCCACCGGTAGCTTCGTATTGATAATCAATAAACAGCGTATCACCAGCATTGGTCGCGTCAAAATAATACGAACCGTTATCGGACACCGCATATTGATTGTGCAATAACGACAATGGATTGGTTAACGCCACGCGATCTAAAGTAATGCCGCCCTGGTGTCTTACGCCCAAATTGCGTAAAAATATGCCGTTGTTGGGTGGGGTTACCGTCATAAACTGGTAATCAGTGCGGTAACTGACCTTAACGGTATCGCCTGCATCGGCTGAATCAAAAAGATAATAGCCTTTGTTATCTACAAGATATTTACCAGAACCTAATGTGCCTAAGGCAGCTTGCTGTACTAGGGTTTCACCCGCCACGACACCGGTCATTGGTGTACCGGAATCTGAGGCTAGCATCACATATTCGGGTGACAACCATTTTGCCGACGAAGGGGGATCAATGTAAAACCCATAGGCCGCCGCTGGTAACACATCAATTTTGCTGGACGCTGCGACAGCGTCTGTTGTGTGACTGATTGTCATTACGCCAGTCTGCGCTGGGTTAAATATCAACACGCCATTATCTGACGCAGAATAATTTTCTACGTTTGGAGTTGCGTCTGTCAATCGGTACGTGACGCGCGGTAATGCAGTCACCGTGCCTTTAATCACCTTGATAACGCGCGTGACTTGACGCATATCATAGGTACGATCTGCCGGAATTTTAAAGGTAGTCTGAATGCCCGTGCCGTTGCTGGTATAGGAAATTATGGCCGTTTTGCCGACATCCTCCGCCGAGAAAATCACAATATTAGTGCTGCTATACACGCGCACTTCACCTGCTGCTGGCGTGGATGATGTGCCCTGTATAGCGACAATACCCGCAATAAGAATGTCGTCTACGCTGTCGACACGCGCCAGATTAAAATGAATGCTGTTCAAAATTTTGGCATTCACAGTATTTGATTCAGGAATCAGATGGCCATTTCTATCACGACTGATTTTAAGCTGACGTTCTTCCACATCTTGCCCAAAACACAGCGCATTGAGCTGTTTGCCTGATATTTCAGACACCGTCATCGATAACGACAGGCTCTTTTTGCCACCGGCCAAACGTGAGGCATACGCGCCCTGGCCGTGCATTTCTTTTAGATCGGATTTATTATCCCAGCTAATATCTTGAATGCCTTCAATGGCAATGGCTTGCGGTGGTTCAACACAAGTGCCGTCGGTTTTACGGATTAAGGTAACAAACGCACTGCCCGAACCAAACGGGACGGCCTGCGTTGAATTATTATTGCTATCACATGACATGTGAGGATCTCCAGTTAAGCGTTAGAGGTAGAAGTAACAACGGGAACAGCGGTGAGTTTAACAACGCGTGTTTGTGCGGCACGGGCTAAAGCAGCAGCCTTTTCGGCATCCAGTTGTGCTTGTCGGCCTTTGGCACTGACAAAGCCCTTAGTAAATGCACTGCGCTGTAAGTGGTCAGGAATAGTGATAATGTCATCACTGTCCGCGTCATAGGTTTGGCCTACCAAGGTAATGCTATTAACACCCCATTTGTATATTTTCATTTAATGTCTCTCATAAAAACGCGCGGAATAAATATCCATCCAGCGCAAGGTATTGTTTTTGTAATCCACAATTCTGCCGCGTAAAAAATCAACTGGCTTGGCCATTTCATTGGCTTGCCAGCCGTACAATACGCAACGAATACTTTTCCGCACGTCTTCCAGTTCGCGGTGACTGAATGCACCGTAATTATTGGCCACGTTACGCACCACAATCACCAGGGCAAACTCGGCAATAATCATGCTGGAATGCCCCAGTGGGTGAGTCAGGTTGCTTTTTGCCGTTTCCTGTACAGGAATAATGTATACACTGGGCACTTTGGGCATGGCGCCTGATTCTGTCGCGTCTAAATCCGCTGAGCCATACACACGGTTATGCAGCACGGGTACTTCGCTTTTCAAGCGTTCGACAATGAGATCAAGATTCATTGCACTACCACCAACGGATTGCGGTAATAAGATCGGGCAATCGATAGGTAAAAATAGCAACGCTTAATACAAGGGCGAGTCCTATTAACTTCCATATTAAAGTGTCCGACTTGTCTATTAATTCCAGCATCTTGACTACGCCATGGTTTACGTTAAAATTCATGTACACTTTTTCCTTTCTTGGTAAGGATTGAGTTAAAAACCCTCGCCAGATTGCGTCTGTCGGGGGTTTTGCTTTTTAGATCATCTTAAAATCGGTGCAAGCGCACTCACTAACGGTGCTAATGTTGCCGTTGCTAAAATAAGCGTAATAAACCACACCGCAAAAAAACGGATATTCGATAGCTCTTTCATCATTTTTATGAATCTATTTATGTAACGTTAGAAACATCGAAATAAAATGGCTTAACGCGGTAATAATGTCGGGTAAAGTGACAAACACCACGGCTAATCCAAGGCAAAACATAAGCCAACCGCTGTACGGTATATCCATATTCAGACCTTCTTTTTCGTTGTACTTGATGCGCATTCGTTAATGATTCCGTAGTGCCGCAATAATTTCAGGTAATCGATAAGCAACAATAATGGCTACAACCGATGCCGTTATTTTTAAGGGTGTCCACAGGCTTAAAATCTCTTTTAGCACCAAAATAAACACGTTATACTGCTCCATAAGTTCGTCCTTCTCGTTTAAGGATTGAATTAAAAACCCTCGTCAGATTGCTGTCTGTCGGGGGTTTTGCTTTTTGTAGGCTACCAGTTACTGACAAACCTCGGCTGCCATGAACCAATCACTGCCAAGGGAGCTGCCGCTTCCTGCACTTCTCCTCCCGTGCCGTTGGGATCATTAACAGGATCAACCGGAACCGTTAATACCACCGTACCGTTGGCCAATAATTTCAGCCAGTCAATTGCCATTTTGTAGCGTTTTTCAACCTCATCACTCATGATGTCATCGTACAAACGGTAACGGGCAATGTCGCAGCAAGGGCGCACCAGCGCGGTAGGAATGCTAAAAAACGGCAACCGATACCGCGCCAGATAACTTTCAATTTCTGCACTGGCATCGGCAATGGCAATATTAAGTACCGTGTCATCAATGGCCGCCTGGTTAATCCTGTCCGTTCTCTGGATTAATTCATCCCTGCTGAACCGTTCGACCATGTCTTGCTTCGTGCAGAAAATCATGGCGTTACCTTACATTGCTGCCAGTGCTTGAACGCCAACCATGCCATCGCCATTAAAATCCAGATTGGCGACAACGCCACCACGGATCACAGTAAATTGATCGGTTAAATCAATCACCAAATGGCTGACAGACGACATAATCCACGACGGCACAATAAACGCCATGCCAAAGCCTGAAATCTTCTTACCCATATTGGAATAAGTTGCCACAATGCTAGCCGGTACACCGTGCCAGTTATCGGTTTTAAACTCATAAGACGCTTCAGTCTCGCCTACATTTTTCGCCACCGAAAAGAATTCAGCGTACATACCATCCGACAATTTAAGCTTTATTCCGGTGATAAAGCCTTCAGCATCACGAATAATGAACTCTTCCACCACGCGTGCTGTGGTTGCCATGGCTTTAACCACGCTAGCAACGCTGTAGTTAGTACCATCGATAACAACACCCACCGCAGAAATAGCTTGCAGAAAAGCCGGAGATTCAAAGACACTTTTGACCATCGCTTCTACTTGCGCGACCTCCAGGCTGTCTAAAATATCGGCTTTAATGGCCACTTCTTTTAACTGAATGCGTAATGCGTCAATCTCGGCATTCAATTGTGTGGTGTTGTTGTTAAGATTCCATTCCAGCTGGTCATGCGCCTTAGAAGCCGCTGTGACAATGCCAGATGCTAACAAATACAAACTGTCGTTATTCAGTTCTGCTAAACCTGCGGAAGCGGCAAACGACATGTTTTCGGTAATTACATTTTTAGCCATGATTATTTTTTAGGTGGGGGTTCAAGTGCCGCCGGTTTTAGATCGGCGGGTTTTTCTTTTAAAACGGCTGGCTGAGCTAGCTCAATCACGCCATTTACTAAAAGACTTTCAGCGTCCTTGTCGGTTAATTCGACAACATCGCCTAATTTTGCAATCCCATCAATCAGCTTTATGGGCGATAAAACAGAATACTTAACCATACGCTTACGCCGGATTTTGAATTAAATAACCCGATGACATACCCGCCAACACCGGCGCGTATTCATAATGCACGCCGTAAATCCATGATTCGTGGTTGTTGTCGAAATAGCTCATTTTAACCATGGGGTTATTGGCCATCGTGTAGGTGTAGCCAAAGCTGGGTTGTTCAATGCCGATCAGGCTTTGTGGCACATAGGCCAATACCACGTTATTGCCCCAAATATCACCGACCTGATTAAGGTCATTAAAGGCAATGGCCTTGCCAACAATAATCTTGTCGACATTAAACAGCCCTTCCAGCATTTTGGCAGTAATGGTGGTGGCATCCGGTGACACGTTGGCGTTGTACTGCAAACGCGCAATCACGTTGGGGTTGTTTTTGGCGGCATTAAAGGCAAGCGCTGACATCAACATCACGTTGGGATAAATGCCGGTTTGCATCCGGATGATTTCCCGCGCATTGTCCACGTCGGTTAAGGGTGTGCCGGTAGCGGCTGACCATTTGGTTGCACCTGCCAAGGTGACTCGGTTGCTTGCTCCATAACTGGCCAAGTTTGTTGCCAGGGTGGCTTGAGTAATTTCACGCTGTAACAGTAATGAATTCATCACCGCATAAATTGACCGCGCTGCTAAATCAATACCGGGTACGGCTTTGGCATCGCGTAAGTATTCTTGTGGCACAATCGCTTCTAATGAGGTTTGCTTAAGCGCATAGGGTTTGCCCGAATAACCAATACTGATCCGCTTGGTGGCAGCACCAGGGGCACGCGCCGAATCAAATATTTTCATGTGCTCTTTGCCAAACTCAATAATCTGGCCGCCAGACTGGTATACCGTAACAGGCGGAAACAGTTCGCTACCGACCAGTTCCATGTTTTTGTAGCCTTGCACAATATTGGTTAAGATAGGGTCGATAACCCTAACTTGTTGGGTAGATAATGCCATTTAAAATTCCTTAACTGAGTAATACTTCGATTAGATCGCCCGCAGCAGCGGCGGATTGCAGGGCAATGCCCACCTGGGTAACACTTGGCACACCGGCTACGGCTCTGCCTATGCCATCGGGTGCTATTACTGAGCCTTGACTGATGGCACCCCCCGCTTCAACAATGGCTGTGCCAATGGCGGTAACGGCCACTAATTCACCGGCACTGGCGGGGCGTTCAGTCACACCCAAAACGATAATACCTGCACTGGCGGCGATAAAGCCCTGTGGGGTAACAATGCGGTATTGTGGAATGATAGTGAGGGCGGTAATCGTCAGCGATAAAACACTTCTGGCTTGTTGAGACATTAGTTAACTCCGGTGGCGTTAAGGGCGGTAAGGTAATCAACACCGTGTTTATGTTGGTAGGCAACGGCGGCGCTGTGGGCAGACAAGCGTTCACTGTCGACGCTAAAACCGACGGGGGTGTCATAGCGTAAGCCCTGTTCACCTGGGGCTTTGCCACCGGTTTGTGTACCGGCCAAGGCGGCAATAGGCTGGGCTACTTTTAAAAAATCATTGAGTGCGGACAATTGGCTTTTGCCCAAGTCACGCGCCCATTGTTCCTGAGCGGGTAGCAAGCGGCCATCTAACAGGGCAGCGTTAACCGTGTCATCAATGTCTTTGGCGGCGACTTTGTCTTTTAAGGCGCTCAGTTCTGCTTGCACTTCAGAAAATTTGGCCAGTGCTACAAAGTTAGCAGGGTTTGCTTTCGCAGATAATTCGACATTTTTGGTTTTTTCGGCGGTAAGTTCGGCGCTGAGCGCGTCAACTTTCGCCTTGAGTTCTTCAGTAGTCATAGGATTCTCATGGGTGATAAAAGGGATTTCGGTATCAAAGCCAGCGGTAAGCACGGTGGCTGAGGTTTGGTGATCCGCACCAATAGCCACCACAGATATTTCTCGAACGCGGCCATTTCTAAACACAACGACAGGGCCGGTAAATGTGCGGTTATTGACGGTAATGCTTTCGCCGGGGTTTACTTCTTCTATCGATTTCGGCCAAATACCGACCGATAGTTGCCACGGAAAACCTTTGTCGGCTTTGGCGGCAATTTCGGCAGCATCATCATCGACATCTGCAAAAAGGCGTGCATTAATGCTGAGCTGTCCCGTGTGAGTGCTGACAGTCGTAACCAGGCCAATCGTATCGTCATGGCAATGTCCTTGCAGTAAGGGAATGGGGGTATCAACGGTGAGGGTGGCCAGATCAATGACCAAGCGATTCCAGTAACCATGATCGGTCACCACATCGCCTGAATAAGCAATGCCGGTTAGCTCACGTTCGCCTTTGGCTGTGGGGGTAGAAAAATCCGCTTTAGCTAAAAACTGAAAGGCGGTGCTTGGGAATTTTTTAGTATGTGTTGTCATGGCGACCACCATAACAAGCTTTTTTTTAGGTTTGAATGTGACAAATGTCACATTTTTGGATTTATTTTTGTGGGTATTGGTATTGTCTTTTCGGTTATTGACAGTTTTTACGCGCTAAATGCTTGCTTTTTGTATTTTTGTTTATACAATAACTACCATGAATTATGAATGGGACGAAAATAAACTGGCTATTAACCTTGCAAACCACAAGGTGCATTTTGGTGTGGCTGAACAATTTGAGTGGGAATCGGCATCCGTCGAGCCGGACAACCGCAAAGACTATGGCGAGCCACGCTTTATCGCTTATGGATTTATTGGTGTTCGATTGTATTGCTTGGTATTTACCCGGCGTAATGACGCTGTCCGCATTATCAGCCTGCGTAAGGCCAACCCAAGAGAGGTAAAACGTTATGTTATTGAAAACTAAATCAGGCCGATTAGTAGAATTGCCTACTGACGAAGAAGAGGCTGAAATTAACGCAGGTATTGCCGCTGACCCAGATACGTATGAACTGAACGATGAAGATTTTACAAGGATGCGCCCTGCATATGAGGTATTGCCTGAAATATTCGGTGCGGATATAGCTGCCGAAATGCTGAAGCCTAAAGGGGGCAGACCGCGAACTGATACACCCAAAGTATTTACGGGCATCCGTCTTGATTCCGACATATTGGAAGCCTTTCGAGCCACTGGAAAAGGCTGGCAAACTCGTATGAATGACGCACTAAAAGAATGGCTTAAGGAACACGCCGTCTAACCCAACCCCCGCTGAATATGCCGATTAATAATGCCAATCACATCATTACCCCATGCTTCGGGCAGCTGACTGGTAGGCAAAAACTGCCGTGCTGGAATATCACCCCATAAATGCGGAAAGGCTGACTTTTTACCACCATAGTTTTGCATGGCGGCGTATTTTATGTTGGATCCCGCCTCAACCGATGCGCCATTAAGCACATTACTGGTAATGCTGTTTTTTAAAATACCGGTGTCGTTTAACGGTTTTTCACTGCCATCACGTCGGCGTTTTTTTGTAACGGGCGATAATTCCGGCCATTGAGCACCGTCGGGGGTTTCGGTATTAATAAATAGCAGGTCGATTAGGCCAACCATAGAGTGACCAATCTCGCCCAATGCGGGTGTTAAGTTTGTGCCTTGCCTAATCAGGCTGCTGAGCATGGCATCAACCTGTTGGCTGTTTATTTCTATGGTTATGTTGGGCATTTATCACCTGTCTTATTGAACTTATTTATGCGTATGGTAGACTTAAAATCACAGTAAGTGGAGGTTGTCATGAATGCCGTCGTTAAACCAACAAAGCTTGAAACTATTTTTGATCATAATATTACCGATGTCGAGTTTGAAGAAATATTAGGTGAACCAGAAACACTGGATGAATACCTATATAGCCTTAGCCAAGACAGCGCCTATGCTCACCTGTATTTTCTCTATGAGTTAAGAGAAGACATGGAAACTGCTAAGCTGTATTTGAATAAAATCAAAGATGATCGGTATCGTAAAGGGCTTTCAATTGCATCATGTATTCTTAGTAACTGAGAATACTTTTAACTTTGCCTTTAAAATCAGAAGTTGACTCTGGCAAATAAGTTAATGCCTTAGAAATCCTATTAGACTTTAACCCGCTTTTTTCAGATAACAGCTCTATAACTTTTTCTTTAGCCAATTGAACCGGCTTTTCTATAAGCCATATTCCCTCAATAGCCTTAATCAAAGTATCATCAGACTCAATCCCAATAGCTTGTATCAGTGTATTAAAATTGTCTCTGTACATGACAAAAAATTATAGCGATTGGCAACATTGTTTTAAATCAATAAATTGAAGC
>NZ_FUKI01000159.1 GCF_900163755.1 Crenothrix polyspora
CAGTTACAGCCACCGTTCGTGCTGAGCTTGTCGAAGCATGAACGGCACACTTCGACAAGCTCAGCACGAACGGTTTTTTAAAATTCACACTCGCCAAAATAAAATTGACTGAGTACTAACCATTTTAAAAAGATTAACCAACAATTAGTAATAATCTTCCCCTGCTAAAATTAACAGAGGAAGATCAAAAACCTCAGCTACGGTAATCTTTTAACCAATTTACTCGCTACTGCGCCTTCAAATGCTGCGTCAATAACACTGGGCATGGCGTTACTTGCTACCGGTATAGAAGCCGACCAACTGCCATTAGCGCTTACATTAGCCGAACCTAACACCGCTGCGTTATTCGCATTGCTGAGCTGCACAGGGTTAGCAAGTGCCGCATTACGCTCTGCCTGGGTGGATTTTGTTGCCCAAGTGATTTGACCAGAAACAGCAAGCTGTTGCACAGCGGTATTGTATACAGCACTGGCAATCACAGGTTCAGCAGTCGATTGCGCTATAACAACGGATTTGAGTTGTGGCAAAACCTTAACAATAATGTCGCTGGAAATAGAACGCTTATCTTGTTTTTTACCGGAGTTACTATGCGATTGCGCACAGACTTTAATTTTTATGGTTTTACCGGATACGCTTTTCGGTACTTTCCAAGTAACCACACCTTGTTCTGCTTGCAGCGTAGTATTATAACTTTCGGTAAACTTTGCACCGGCCGGTAAATTAGCACCCATGCTAATTTTACTGCCATCATCAGAAGCGGTTACACCCACTCTAAGAACCTGCCCTACATGAATTGTTTTTACACCCGGTGCGGACATGACTAATCCAGCAACTTGCTTAGACTTTTCTTTATGATTCTCCCTCTGCTCGTTATCATTTTCACCTTTCTCGTTATCATTTTCACCCTTACTGTTACAGGATATTCCAGTTGTTATAGGTTTTGGTTTTACTACCACAGGTTTAACGACTGGCTTTGGATTGACTACAGGCGGATTGACTACAGGCGGATTTACTACAGGTGGATTTACTACAGGTGGTTTTACTACTACAGGTGGATTTACTACAGGTGGTTTTACCACTACAGGTGGTGGTGCTTTAGATGCCAAGAAAGCAGCCAGACCGGCTTTTCCTGATGCTTTATCAGGAGTGCTGTTGCCATGACAAGAAGAACACGCAGGCGCATTATTTTGCGCCATAATGCTAGGTGTTGCCAACACATTAGCCGAAATAACCAAAGATGTTACTGTCAAAAAAGCCAGGCTTTTAAACTGATTGGCTTTAATCATTTTAGCTTTTAGCGCATTTTTTTTATTCATAACATAAACCTTTGTGCTTTAAAAATAACCCATTGCTGCTTTACAGCAGCCATTAAATGATTCATCTATTATTTAGACCCAACTGAGCTTGGTGTTTTTGAGCCTAGCTAATAATCAAACCAACATAATAAATATAAGCACAAACAATGCCAACTTATAACACGCTAATTAATAACATTATTTAATTTTAAAGCGCTTTTATTAGCCTACCTTAATTGCATACGCTGCAATAATGGTCTGCAAATTTGGTAGGGTTACCCCCATATCGTCACTGCCATTAAGTTAAGAAAAATCGCGTACGGGTGGGGTAAAGCTCAATGCCCAACTTATTTATTACCGTATGTTCCGCGTGGGCACGAAAAGCATGTGCCCACCCTATCGCTTGGTAATCGGGGCTATCAACTTAACGTGGGACAAAAAAACAATAACATTCAAGTAAGTTGGGCTGCCTGCTGTTTGGCAATCCAACATTTTACAAGGCCTTGGGAATATTGGGTTGAGAAAAGCGTTCAACCCAACCTACATTTTGTCCCGTTTTAAGTTGGTAGCCGTAATCGGAATCCTTAACTTAATGGCAGCGCCCCACACCGTTAATACTTTTTAACCAGCTTACTCGTTACCGCACCTTGAAACGTAGCATCAACAACACGGGGTACGGCTGCGCCAGACAGAGGTATAGACACCGACCAATTACCATTTAATTGAATACTGGCCACGCCCAAAAAAGCAGCGTTATTAGCATTAGTCAATTGCACAGAACCGGCAAGCGCCGCATTACGCTGCGCTTGGCTTGATTTTACCGGCCAAACCACTTGCCCAGACACCACCAGTTGTTGCAATACGGCGTTATACACTGCACTCGCAATCACAGGTTCAACAGTTGCCTGCGTTATGAAAACCGATTTGAGTTTTGGTAACACCTTAACCATAGCGTCACGCGCAACAAAACGTTTGTTTTGCTGTTTACCAGAACTCGTATTGGTATGAGTTTCGGCGCAGAATTTAATCGCCACAGTTTTGCCAGATACACTGCTCGGCACTTTCCAGGTCACCACGGCTTGTTGCACTTGCAGCGTATTATTATAAGTCTCGGTAAATTGCGCCCCAGAGGGTAAATTAACACCCATTGAAATTTTACGGCTATCACCAGACGCGGTTACGCCTAACGTAAGTGTCTGGCCTACATGGATAGTTTTTGTGCTGGGTGTCGATATAACCAACCCAGTGGTTAATTTATCGTCATCATCATCATTTTCACGCGCATAGTCTTTAGCCGCATCGCGACAAGACGTTGCTGTTACCGTGCATTTACCCTTTACCAACATTTTAGGTAACTGGCAAGCCGCTACTGTAGGTGGCTTTACCACCGGCGGTTTGAGTACACCGGCAACCCCTGGAATACCACTTTTATTATACGCCGCTGCAATACCGGCTTTAAGATTGGCCTTCTTTTCAGAACCAGATGCACTGGCATGGCACGTCTGGCAGCCTGCCTCGATATTAATACCCGCACCCGCTGCGGCAGCATAAATACCGTAAGTCGCCGACACATTAGCCGACATAAGCAAAGAAGTTACTGCTAAAAAAGCCATACTTTTTACCGGCTGTGCTTTCATTTTTAGTGCATTTTTTGTTTTCATAACCTTAAACCTCGTTGTCTCTAAATAACCCATTTCGATTGCTTAGGAACGTGTATGAAATAACGTGAGCAAGTTCATGCTTCGACAGGCTCAGCACGAACGGAAATGGCGTTTAAGTTGTTCAACTTATTTCATGCACGTTCCTTAACACGGCTGCTTCACTTAAAAAATAAGCGCGTATTTTTTAAACTTACACAATAGCTCAGCCGATATAAGAAATAAAGCACAAAATATGTCGAAATATAAGACATTAATTAGATTAGAAATTTATTTGTCGGTATACAATACTGGCAAAAATATCATCTTTTACACAAGAGGTGACAGTGCTTGCACAGACAGCAAAACAGAGGCGGACGCAGAAAGCGCCTGCACAAAATAACTAACGGCATTTTTTATAAAAATCCATTAAATGTAGACCGTAATGTACAAAACACACAACGGTCTACAGCTTTTAACAGCGGTGTAACCGGCTTACCAATCACACCACCTCTATCATTTAGCACTTACCGTATATCGATTATGGCTAAACCCACAACACTACACACTGAATAACAATGAATTATTCAACAACATTACGGCAATTTTTTAACCATAACAGTTACCACTTTGCCATTAAATGTCGCATCAATAACACGCGGCATTAAAGCACTGGACAACGGTATAGCAACAAACCACTTGCCATCCGCTTTCGCTTTTACTGCGCCCAATAAGGCAGCATTATGCGCATTACTCAGTTGTATCAACTGAGCGCCAGATTTTTTACGTACTGCATTGACTTTTTGTGCCGACAATTTAACTTGGCCAGACACTTCAAGACGCTGCATTGCTGTGTTGTAAACCGCACTAGAAATAACATTTCTACCAATAACAGGCTCTGTAACCAAAGTAGATTTCAGCTCAGGTAAAACCTTAACTAATACAGTTTTAAAAACAAACTTCATGTCTTTTTTACTATAACCACCCTCATTGTGCGCTTCAGCACATAGTTTGATTTTTATGGTTTTGCCAGATGCACTCTTCGGCACTTTCCAACCCAACATACCTTGGTGCAACTGTAGATCGCCATTATAACTTTCTGTAAAACGTGCACCTTTAGGTAAATTAACACCCATTGCTATCTTGCGTTCATCGCCATACACCACCATACCTAAATTAAGCACTTGTTCCGCATGGATAGCTTGTGTAGTTGGCACTGCAATCACCAGTTTGGCTTTATCGCCATGTTCTGCACGCTCGTATGCTTCATGCTGCTCATGTTCAAATTTCTTAAAAGCATCATCACATGATGTAGTTGTTAAAGCACACGCACCGTTAATTAACATTTTAGGCAATACACACGCCACTGACGGTATTACTTCGCACACCCCTTCTGCATTCATAGTTTCACCCACTGAACACGCCGGTATTACACAGGCGTTAGTAGCTACATTAAGTACTTCAGGTTCTGTACAACTCACAGGCTCTACCACTGGCGTTACACATGTATTGGTTGCTGCATCTAGCACTTCAGGCTCTATACAACTCACAGGTTCTACCACTGGCGTTACACATGTATTGGTTGCTGCATCTAGCACTTCAGGTTCTGTACAACTCACAGGTTCTACCACTGGCGTTACACATGTATTGGTTGCTGCATCTCGCACTTTTGGCGCTGTACAACTTACAGGTACTACCGCTGGGGTTACACACGTATTGGTTGCTACATCTCGCACTTTTGGCGCTGTACAACTTACAGGTACTACCGCTGGGGTTACACACGTATTGGTTGCTGCATCTCGCACTTTTGGCGCTGTACAACTTACAGGTACTACCGCTGGGGTTACACACGTATTGCTCACCGCATCTCGCACTTGCGGTGCTGTACAACTCACAGGTACTACAGCACATACGCCGGATGCATTACGCACTTGCCCTGTTGGACACGCAGGTGTTACACACGTATTGCTCGCCGCATCTCGCACTTGCGGTGCTGCACAACTCACAGGCACTACGGCGCATACGCCAGATGCATTACGCACTTGCCCTGTTGGACACGCAGGTGTTACACACGTATTGCTCGCCGCATCTCGCACTTGTGGTGCTGCACAACTCACAGGTACTACGGCGCATACGCCAGATGCATTACGCACTTGCCCTGTTGGACACGCAGGTGTTACACACGTATTGCTCGCCGCATCTCGCACTTGCGGTGCTGTACAACTCACAGGTACTACGGCGCATACGCCAGATGCATTACGCACTTGCCCTGTTGGACACGCAGGTGTTTTACAAGTGTTAGTAGCGGCATCACGTACTGCTGGTGAAGTACACACAACAGGGAGAGGCGCAACAGAAAGATTCGCCGCCCCACCTATCTCAGCGGCAATCGCGTTAAGCTGCGTATCACTCAAGCCAACTAAACCCGCCATCATAGGCACACCACCTACAATAGCCGATTTAATCTTAGAAGCACTGCCGCCCGTTATCGCTTTGGGGGCAATAACTGTTCCGGCACCACTTGGACCATGACAAACCGCACAATCTCCCGCATAAGTACCAACAACAGCATTTGCATTTCCTGAAAAGACGAAAAAAGCAAGCATTACCCAAAAAATAGAAAAAAAACTTTTTAACCTATTCATTTTGTGCATAACACCTTCTTAATAACATTTTTTTTGTTCATAACTCAGCCCTTCGTTTTGTTTAAAAACATAAAAATTATCGTTTTACAACGATACTTAATAGCCTTAACCAGAGCACAAGCTTATAAAACAACCTTACTTTAAGCCCATACGCCAGTCTAGCTGTCCAAAAACAAAGCACAAACCACGCCATAATGCAAAATACATGACTATTAATGATAATATTTTTACAGTACCGTAAAATATCATACCAAAATTGCAGTCGCTGCAACTTTGGTATGCAAATTTGGTATTACTTTAAAAAATTGGAGACTTGTTTAAAAAGCTGGCTACCCGTGTGCAAGCTAATGTAGGTTGGGCTGACATTCAAAGGCGTATCGAAGCCCTGATGTTGGATTTCATTCTACTCAACCAACTGATGGCCAGTTGAGTTCATCTTATATTTTTGTCACAATTATTTTTTACACTATCATTCATATTGTATTCATATTTGCCATGATAGTATAAGAATTGTAAATACTCTAAATCTAAAAATAAGGGAATATATCATGTCTGAAATATCAACTACCTCCTTCACTTCTTCTCCTGATCAGATAAACTTTAAAAAAATCCCACTGCCTGAGCAATCTTTTAAACAGCTTATCGATCAAAATAGCTCTATAAATTGGAATTTAGAATGGCTAGATAGCACCATTTACTACTCCTTTGATACTAATAATCTTTTACTTGAATCTAATTACCCACCTGTAACATTTAATGGCTCACAGATAAATGCGGTCAACACCATATTGAATCAGGTTACACAAATTACCGGCATTCATTTTACTGAAACAAAAAATGCCAACATCGTGAATTTTCACTTTGCCGCGTTTAATCTGCCCGAAAGTTACTCTCTCACAACCAGCTATCCCATTGAGAAAGGCAATATCTTTATCTCTCTTCATAATCCAGATTCGGCCAATGCTAATAAAGGCACACCAGGCTATTCATCTTTGCTAAAAGACATAGGTAGTGCGCTAGGATTAGCAGCTCCTGATTCACCAACTGATCTTCAAACCGTAATGGATGGCTTTTGGAACAGTGCAATAGAAACAGCATTTCAAAAAGACGACATAAAAGCACTGCAATGGATTTATGGCCGTGATGGCTTAAGAGGTAATGGACATTATTTATCTAACGACCCACCCAGCTCTGAATTCTCTTACATTACAACAGCAGAAGATACCGCTTACACATTCGGAACCGATTCATTTACTTTTGTAGATGACGATGATATTGAAGACAGCCTACAAGGTATACAAATTATTACTTTACCCACCGCAGGCACGCTCACCTTAAACAATACTGCCATTAAAACCAACCAAATTATTCACCTTGCTGACCTTAATACAGGCGCACTCAAATTTATACCTGCTGCTAATGCGTATGGAGAAGATTACGCCACATTTACTTTCCTCATCAGTGATGGCATTAATGCTTCTGAAGAAGCTTACGACATGTCAATTAGTGTATCGTCAGTAATAGATCATTTGAACATCAACGGCGGTAAAGGTAACGATAGTTTAATAGGCGATAAAATTGATACCAATACTAACGATACCCTATCTGGCTTGTCGGGAAATGATACCTTAATGGGCAAGGGGGGTAACGACAGACTACTGGGTGGAGATGGTAATGACATACTCAACGGTGGTATGAGTAATGATATATTGCTTGGCGGTAATGGTTCAGATTGGGCTTATTACAGCACAGAAAAATCAGGAATTAGCGTTAATTTATCGCTAACTAAAGCTCAAAATACTCTGAGTGCGGGTTTTGATACACTGATTAAAATTGAAAATCTATCTGGCAGCCACTACAACGATAAATTAATTGGCAATAAAAGCGATAACACGTTAAAAGGTAACAATGGTCAAGATGTCTTAATAGGCGCTACAGGTAAAGATACTTACATACTAACAGAAGGCGTAGCCGCCACAGATACCGTGCGTATTACCCTTGGTGACAGCAGTATCAAAAACTTCGATAAAATCATAGATTTTAAACTAAGTGCTACTTCCACATTGCTCACCGCTATCGATAAACTGGATTTACCCAGTCATCATATCGCTGCTAATATAGTACGTGACGATGGCAAAGATGCAGGCGATATTCAAAGCCATCATATCAATAAGGGCCTTATTAGCTTTGATAATGTCGACCGCTATGCAGGCGCTATTACGATTGATAAAGCCAATTTCAATTCGGTAATTAACTACCTGCAAGCTAATATTACTGATGCCGGTGAGACCGTTGCTTTTCATTCTGGCGGAAGCACTTATGTATTTCAAAATCAGGGAACAAGTGACACCTTGGTTCAACTGATAGGCGATACTGCCAAAGGTTTAACTAACACGGGACATTTGCTAGACGGCATTTGGTTAACATAACAAAAGCTGCTGCTATCATCAGCAAAAATCTACTCCGCTATTTTGCTAGGATTGGTTGCATAAATCCTAGCGTTTAACATCAACCAGATCAATCCATGACGAACCACGACAGGTATAGTAAACTATGACGGCTTAACTCAGGACTTATACCATGACCGCAAAAGAAAACGTTTACTTGGACGAAATCAACAAATTTGGCTCAATGGCTGAGCGTTGGTGGGATTTACACGGCGAGTTTAAAACCTTACACGATATTAATCCCTTACGACTTGCCTTTATTGAACGTTTTGTCAGCTTAACAGGTCAACGCATTGTTGACGTTGGCTGCGGCGGCGGTATTTTAACCGAAGGTTTAGCCAAACACGGCGCTGATGCTTTAGGTATCGACTTGAGCGAGGAGTTAATTGACATTGCCGATTTACATGCACTGGAATCTGGGATCGTCACCCACTACCAAAAAATCAGCGCAGAAGACTTGGCTGAACAACAACCTGACAGTTTTGATCATGTGACCTGCATGGAAATGTTGGAGCATGTCCCCGATCCCGGCTCGATTATTTCGGCCTGTGCCCGCATGGTAAAGCCTGGCGGCATGGTGTTTTTTTCCACACTTAACCGCCAACCCAAAGCTTACGCGCTCGCTATTGTCGCAGCTGAGCATGTGCTAAGAATGCTGCCTAAAGGCACGCACGATTATAAAAAATTTATTAAACCTTCCGAATTAAGCCAGTCCGCACGCGCAGCAGGGCTTGAATTGCAAGGTATGGTAGGTATTGAATACAACCCGTTTAACAAACGCTTTAGCCTTGGTAAAAACATCGATATTAATTATATTGCAGCTTACAAACGCACAGATGACTAGCTTAAGTTACCAAGGAACGCGCATGAGCAAGTTCGTACTTCGACAGGCTCAGCACGAACGGGAGTGGAGTTTAAGTTGCTCACCTTATTCATGCACGTTGCTAATCTAAAATGCGACTGTAACACAGCCGCCATACATGTGTTTTTGTAATCATTCAGTCCCCCTCTTTGAAAAAGAGGGGTTAGGGGAGATTTATTAGAAAAATTCCCCTCAGTCCCCGTTTTCAAAGGGGGAAGTGAATACTTACGTATTTTTCAGTGTGTACTAATCTTTAGCATTTACGGCAACTGGCTTATGTTATTAAATAAAAACGTTATTTTGATTACCGGTGCCGGTGGCGGTGTAGGCAGCGTGGCTGCGTTAACGCTAGCACAAGCAGGGGCACATATTATATTGCTCGATAAAAGTATCGCTAAACTAGAAAAAATCTATGATGCGATTGTCGCCATCGGCGCACCCGACCCCATTATGTATCCGTTTGATTTAGCAGGTGCAACCGAGAGTGATTACCTTGAATTAGCCGAGCGCATTGACACCAGCTACGGTTTATTACAAGGTTTATTGCACTGTGCAGTAGAATTTATTGCCTTTACCCCAATGGCCTTATTAGACACCAAAGACTGGGGGCACAGTTTAAATGTTAATTTAAATGCACCATTTTTGCTCAGCCGTGTTTTATTATCGGTACTGAAAAAAAGCAAACACGCCTCTATTGTCTTCGTCTCCGACTCGGCCGTTAGAAACGCACAGGCTTACACAGGCGCGTATGGTGTCTCTAAAATTGCACTGGAAGCTTTGGCTAAAATTTTGGCAGAAGAACTGGAATCCTCGCAAAAAATACGCGTGAATACCTTAATACCAGGGCCTGTGGATTCGCCACTTAGAACCCGTGCATTTCCAGGTGAAGACAAAGCCGAATTACCGCCTGTAACCTCATTAGCAGGGGCTTTTTTATACTTATTTGGTGAGGCCAGTATTGGCGTTACCGGCCAAACTATTAACGCACAAACCTTACATTTATAATTACGATTATGGCAGAAAGAGAAGATGTCGTTTTAACCCGTGACGTTAACGTCATTACAGTTCCAGAGGGCAACACCACTACTTTAACCAAAGGCGCTATTGTTACCATACATCAGGCTTTGGGCAATAACTATACCGTGGTAACCGATTATGGCCATATGGTACGTATCGCGAGCGAAGATGCGGATGCACTGGGTAAAGAGTCGCATCAATTACATACGCTAGTCACAGAAACCAGTGCCGAAGCGGTTGAGCAAAATTGCTGGGAAGTGATGAAAACCATTTATGATCCCGAGATTCCGGTTAATATTGTGGATTTAGGTTTGGTGTATTACTGCAATGCCAAGCCGTCAGAAGTGTACACAGATCAAAATAATGTCCATGTTATTATGACGCTAACCGCACCCGGCTGTGGCATGGGGCCAGTTATTCAGGGCGATGTTGAAAAATCTATCCGCGCCTTGCCTGGCGTTGACAAGGTTGAAGTCGAAGTCGTGCTTGATCCACCGTGGTCAAGAGAAATGATGTCAGAAGTGGCACAATTGCAATTAGGCCTGTATTAAAAATTAGTGTTTTAAACACGTAGGGTGGTTTCAGGTTAAGCCGTTCGTGGTGAGCCTGTCGAACCATGATCGGCTTAACCATCCACCCTTCGACAGGCTCAGACCGAACGGTTAAGCCTTACACCGTGCCTCGCCTTAAGTAGGTAGCCAACTTTAAAACTTAGCCTTTACCGCGCGTCCGTGTTCGCGTGGGCGCTTGCCCCGAAGCATCTTGTTTGACAGCTTCCAATGACTTAAGGCGATTTTCAATAAACTGAATAATCATATCGGCAATGTTTTTACCGCTGGCCGCTTCAATACCACGTAACCCAGGTGACGAATTAACTTCCATAATTACCGCGCCGTGATTAGAACGTAACATATCCACACCACAGACATTCAAACCCATAATTTTTGCTGCACGCACAGCAGTTGCTCGCTCTTCTGGGCTTAATCGCACCAAGCTGGCCGAGCCACCCCGATGCAAATTAGAACGAAACTCACCCGGTGCGCCTTGGCGCTTCATAGAGGCCACCACTTTATCGCCAACTACAAAGCAGCGTATATCACTGCCATCAGCTTCTTTAATAAACTCTTGCACCATAATATTGGCATTTAAACCCATAAACGCCTGGATGACACTTTCGGCAGCGTTGTGAGTTTCTGCCAATACCACGCCTATTCCCTGCGTACCTTGCAAGAGCTTAATCACTAACGGCGCACCGCCCACTTGCGCAATCAAATCCGAAATATCGTCAGGATTATGCGCAAAACCTGTGACGGGTAAACCAATGCCTTTACGTGCCAACAATTGAATAGATCGCAATTTGTCGCGTGATCGGGAAATGGCCACCGATTCATTTAACGGATAGACATTCATCATTTCAAATTGCCGTAAAACAGCAGTACCATAAAATGTGACCGATGCGCCAATACGCGGAATAACCGCATCAAAATCGGTCAATACCTCACCGCGATAATGAATCGACGGATTATAAGAGGTGATATTCATATAACAGCGCAATACATCTAATACTCGTACTTCATGGCCACGCGCTTCCGCCGCTTCAACCAGCCTGGCAGTAGAATACAGCTTGGTATTACGGGACAATATGGCGATTTTCATAAAAGTTTGCTCTAGGGGGCGGGTAGCGGGTGTTATCTGTTTATTTGTTGTTAATTTTTAGTACACAGACAACAGAGGGAATACTCACAGCAAGGGTAATTTCATGAATCTAAAATCTGACACACCTGACTTTATATTAAGAAAATCATACACTACACAGCTGAACGACTGACAATGTAACGTATTTGTCATATGCCAATAAGCTTAATTAACACCAAAACCTACACACTTTATTTTAAACATAGCTGTCCTGTATTCAACGTCTATACAAATGTAAGATTAAGTCGCGGTATTATACGTCCGATGGCTATTTATTGTAGGCAGTTTGTTTGGTATTTCACCACATTTTGACATTAATGCATTACTTAGAAAATACGACAGCGCAATACTCTGTGGCGTAGTCATGTTGAGTGCAATAGTGCATGAATTATAAGTAAGTTCGACTTAATAAAGGGTCAAATAATAACTTGGGTCTGCCGGTTAAAAAACCCTGTGCATAATCAACACCCAGTAGCTTTATTTTTTCTAATTGCTGGGGAGTTTCTATACATTCTGCAATCGTTTTTTTATTAAACAGCTTGGCTGCTGAGGTAATAAAGTTAACTACCAGTTCAGAATAAGGATCAGTTAAGACATTATTGATAAACGCGCCATCTATTTTCATAAAATCGACATTAAATTTCGATAAATTAGCCAGATTACTAGAACCCATACCAATATCATCCAATGCCAATTGACAACCTAACTGATTTTTTAACGCATGCATAAACTGTATGGCTTGGGGATAATCGCGATCAATCACCGTTTCGGTGATTTCAAAACACACTTGCTCTGCGTTAACACCGTATTTTTTAAAAGCATGACTAACAATATCTAAAAATGCGGGAAAGCGTACAGTAAAGCCAGAGATATTAATAGAGTACACCACATCATCGTGTTTATTCTGTTGCATATAACGGCAAAACTGCTTAACGACATATAAATCAATGTCACGCCCCACATGAAATAGATTAGCGGTCTTTAAAAAGTGATAATCGGAATTTACTGCGCCATCTGGCTCTTTGTAACGCACCAAGACCTCTGCTTTAGGCTCCATCAACGCTTTATTAAGCGGAACTATCGGTTGCGCATACAGTAAAAGCGTATTATTACTCAAACCGGCTTTTAAAACAGGTATGCGCTTGAGTGCATCATAATAACTGTGAAAGACCGGCGCATTATGATCGATCACTTTCACTGCATTATTGCCTGTACGTCTGGCTTGGTAGAGTGCTTCATCCACCGCCGTGAGTATTTTTTCTGGCACGCGATATTTTTCTGATAAAGCGATAACACCGGTAATTATTTTCGGATAATACGGGTGTGGACCAATGTTAATACACTTGTCTTCAAAAAACACCGTTAATTCTTCAGCGATTTCAACGCAGGTTTCAACCGGCAATTTAGCGATAATACCAAAACGATTCCAACTGAGTTTACCCATGTAAGAATCGGGCAAATGACCAATTTTGCCAAAAATTAACCGTTGAATAGCACTGATTAATTCCTCTTCTCTGGCCATGCCTTGCAATAGGCTGGTAATTTGCAGTGTATTATTGATTTCTATGTAAATTAGAGTGTAATCAACAAGGCTATTTTCTGAAATTTTTTTAAGGGTCTCAATAACGCGAGGGCGGGTTAATAAATCCATGAGCTGGCCTGTAAACGGTGTATTATCCTGTTGAAAATACAGACACATTTCATATAAACCATACAATCCATTTAAGATAAATAGCTAGGGTGTCTAACATTAATGTACCGGACAGGCCTTACTGTAGCTGGCGTACTATCACAGTACGCTTAGTGTATTCCTATTTTGGATTGATTGAAATGAGACGAACACCACAATGCTATAAAAGAGGATTTTAAGGCATTACAGCACAGGAAATTTTTTGTCCTTTAGGCATTTGTGATTTTGTATATTAACAAAGAATCAATTTCACAATGACCAAATAGTCACCCTATTCGCACTGTCAGCACATTAAAAACACATGTTCTCTTTCTTGCTGCGGCACTAAGCTGTAGACAAAAAAACTACTTTACTGCCACAAACACTGCCCACTGGCTTTTTGAATAGCCTCCAAGCGCTGCTGATGCTCTTGCAACTCCTGTTCGCCACAACGAATAATTTTTAATACTGGCCGATTGGTTGCAAGATGCTTGACGGTATGTTGCTGGCTGGCTGCCGTGTCATCGGCTCGAGACTCATCGAGCAAAGAAATCTGCCCACCGGTCATCAGCAAAAACACTTCAGCCAGAATCTCCGCATCCAATAACGCACCGTGCAATTCACGGTGGCTGTTGTCGATGTTATAGCGTTTACACAACGCATCCAGGCTGTTACGTTGCCCTGGGTGTTTTTTGCGGGCGTAAGCTAAAGTGTCAAATACCGTGCTGTATTCGCTAACATCACCGTGCTTAAGCTTGGCAAACTCGTGGTTGATAAAACCCACGTCGAAAGGCGCGTTATGGATAACCAATTCCGCACCTTTTATAAAAGCGATAAATTCTGCCGCAATTTCATTGAAACGCGGCTTATCTACTAAAAACTGACTGGTAATACCGTGGACGGCAACCGCACCGTCATCAATGACACGATCAGGGTTGATATAAACGTGAAAACGCTTACCGGTTAAGCGCCGATTAACCAGCTCCACGCAACCAATTTCTATAATACGATGGCCGTCTTGTGGATTTAAACCAGTGGTTTCGGTGTCAAGAACGACCAGGCGCGGATTGGAATCGGTTTTTTGCATGGACTATTTTGGCTTATAAAACATGGAAATACAGTACCGAAATACTTCGTAGCGTAAAGACGCATGGCTACGTCTCTACATTTACAGCTATACAGCGCTGTCTTGATCTAACTTAAACGCGGCATGTAACGCCCGTACCGCAAGCTCCATATATTTTTCATCAACGACCACCGAAATTTTAATTTCCGATGTAGAAATCATTTTGATGTTAATGCCCTCAGTTGCCAAGGTCTTAAACATGGTGCTGGCAATACCGGCATGAGAACGCATCCCGACACCGACAATAGACACCTTAACAATGCCTTCATCACCCATCACTTTTTTAGCATTTAATTCAACACAGGTTTTATCCAATGCTGCTTTGGCACGCGCGTAATCATTACGATGTACAGTAAAAGTAAAATCGGTGGTGGCATCGTCGGCGACATTCTGAATGATCATATCGACTTCGATATTGGCATCAGCAATCGGGCCTAAAATTTTATACGCCACACCGGGTAAATCCGGCACACCGGAAATGGTGAGTTTTGCTTCGTCTCGGTTAAAAGCAATACCAGAAATTAAAGCACTTTCCACAGCTGAATCCTCGTAAGTAATGAGTGTGCCACACCCTTGTGTAAATGATGATAATACGCGTAACTTAACGTTGTATTTGCCGGCGAATTCCACCGAGCGGATTTGTAAGACTTTAGAACCCAAGCTGGCCATTTCCAGCATTTCTTCAAAAGTAATGCGATCTAAGCGACGCGCTTTGGGCTCTACGCGCGGATCAGTGGTATACACACCGTCCACGTCGGTATAGATATGGCATTCATCCGCCTTAAGCGCCGCTGCCAAAGCTACAGCGGTAGTATCAGAGCCACCACGTCCCAGGGTCGTAATGTTGTTATCTTCATCAACGCCTTGAAAACCCGCCACCACCACCACTTTGCCGTCATTAAGATCAGCCATGATGTTATGGTTTTCAATGTTGAGGATACGCGCCTTGGTAAATGAGCTATCAGTTAAAATTTTAACCTGGCTGCCGGTATAAGATCGTGCAGGACAACCCAGTTCTTCCAACCCCATGCTTAACAGCGCCATCGTCACTTGTTCGCCGGTGGATACCAGAGTATCCAATTCTCTGTCATTGGGTTGCGGCTGCATGTGTTTGGCAAGACCAATCAGACGGTTAGTTTCACCGCTCATGGCAGAAACCACCACCACAATTTTATCGCCTAGATCGTGGGCTTTTTTAACTTTTTCAGCGACCATCTTGATACGTTCCACCGAACCTACCGAGGTGCCGCCAAATTTATAGACATACAGTGCCATTGTTATCCTATTGTTTTGGGTTTTTATTTTGGGTGCGTGCTGCTAATGAACGTGCATGAAATAACTTGAACAACTTAAACGCCACCACCGTTCGTGCTGAGCCTGTCGAAGCATGAACTTGCTCAAGTTATTTCGTGCGCGTTACTAAGTTTGTCCTGCAAAAATATCAGTGACGCTAATCGCTAAGTCAGGAAATAAATGCGGTGTGATCACATCCTCATCGGTAACCATTTGTTTGAATTGGTATTGACCGTTATCGTCCAAAACAAACTGGTGAATTGCGTGTTGCTCTGAATAAACCAGCCAATATTCTGTAACGCCGCTTTCTTGATATAACGGATATTTTATTTTCATCTCCCGCTTGGAGTTACCTTTAGACAGGATCTCAATAATCCAGTCTGGGGCACCGTTACAACCTTGCTGATCTAACAGTTCAGGTTTGCAGATGACACATATATCAGGCTGCACTACAGTATGGATGTCTTTACTCGCTAAAATGGATTTTTTGCGGTCATATAAGCGCACATCAAACGGTGCCGGAAATACTTCGCATCGTTTACCATTCAGATAATCATCAATTTTCACCAATAATTTCCGTTCGATCCTCTGGTGGTTGACATTCGGCGCAGGCGACATCAGCATAATTTTACCTTTAATTAGCTCAAGCGCGTCATCAAACTGCCATGTCATGTAATCGGCATAGCTATAGGTTTGGTTTAAGTCCAGTTGCGATAACTCAGTCACTTTCAACATAATCAATTCTCCAGCGGGTCTTGCCAAGTATCAAACACTTCGGCCGCATTAACCAGTAAATCAGGGAACAGGTGTGGTGTAACAATATCTTCATCAGTCGCAATTCGTTTGAGTTGGTAGCATCCCGTTTCATCTAAAACCAATTGTTGAATAACCTTATGTACAGGATCGACTAACCAATATTCACTCACTCCACTTTCCTGATAAAGCGCATATTTAATTTTCATCTCCCGTTTGGAATTTCCAGGTGACAGGATTTCAATAATCCAGTCTGGAGCGCCGTTACAGCCTTGTTGATCTAACAGATCAGGTTTGCAAATTACACATATATCAGGCTGAACAACCGTATGAATGTCTTTATTAGCTAAAATGGATTTTTTTCGGTCATATAAACGAACATCAAATGGTGCCGCATACAGTCGGCATTTCTTATGATAAAAAAACACAGACAACGACCGCATTAAATTAACAGAAATATCTTGATGTCGCACATTCGGCGCAGGCGACATCAACATGATTTTGCCTTTAATTAACTCAAGCGCATCATCAAACTGCCAAGTTAAATAATCGGCATAGCTGTAGGTTTGGTTTAAGTCCAGTTGCGATAATTCAGTAATTTTAGCCATGCGCTAACCCTCTATCGCCCTCAGTTACGCAACTAACCCAACTGCCCCTGCACCCAATCCGCAACACCCGCCAATGCAGCTGCCAAACCCGCCGGATTATTACCACCCGCCTGTGCCATATCCGGCCTGCCGCCACCTTTGCCGCCCACTTGCGTCGCCACAAAATTGACTAAATCACCGGCTTTAAGTCGGCCGATTTGATCTTTGGAAACACCCGCCGTCAAACTGACCTTATCACCTTCAACCACCGCCAACACAATCGCAGAACTGCCTAACTTGTTCTTAAGCTGATCGACCATGTCTTTTACAGTCTTGGGATCAATGCCTTCCAGCTTGATCGCCAATACTTTGATACCGGCAACCTCAACCGCTTGGTTACTGAGTTCATCACCGGCTGAACTGGCCAATTTGGAATTCAAGCGTTCCAGCTGTTTTTCCAGGGCTCTGGTCTTTTCCAGTAACTGTTCTACTTTTTCCGCTGTCTTTTCAGGGGCGCTTTTCAATAATCCGGCAATAATCGTCAAGGTCTTATCACGACTGGCTATCCAATCTAAGCAACCTGCGCCGGTAACTGCTTCAATCCGTCTAACACCTGCTGCAACACCGGTTTCGCTGATAATTTTAAAGCAGCCAATATCACCCGCCCGTTCGACATGCGTACCACCGCACAATTCAGTTGAGAAATCACCGATTTTTAATACGCGCACTTCCGCGCCGTATTTTTCACCAAACAAAGCCATTGCGCCGGCTTTTACGGCATCATCCTTGGCCATGACTTGTGCGGACACGGGGTTGTTCAAACGAATTTGTTCGTTAACCAGCGTTTCAATCGTGCTGATTTCATCAGCGGTCATCGGCTCAAAATGAGCAAAGTCAAAGCGCAAGCGTTCAGGATTCACCAGCGAACCTTTCTGGCTAACATGGTCACCCAATACCTGGCGTAATGCCGCATGCAGTAAATGCGTGGCCGAATGGTTGAGCTCGGTGGCTTTTCTATTCGCAGCACTGACCCGTGCATCACATAACTGATCTTTGCTCAACGTACCAGAAATCAGCTTGCCTTTATGCAAGAACAAATCACCACCTTGCTTTTGGGTGTCGCTAACTTCAAACACTGCACTGTCCGTAACAATCTGTCCGCAATCACCCACTTGGCCACCGGATTCGGCATAAAACGGGGTTTTATCCAGAATCAGCAAACCTTCTTCACCGGCTTGCAGGCTATCAACCAACTCGCCTTTTTTATAAATGCCGACGATGTGCGCCTGGTCGTGCAAATGGGTATAGCCGGTAAATTCAGTTTGGCCGTCGTGGTTAATATTTTGGTCATAATCGGCTGTAAAGCTGCTGGCGGAACGGGCGCGGTCGCGCTGTGCTGACATAGCCGTTTCAAAGCCAGCATGGTCGACAGTCAAGTTGTTCTCACGGGCGAAATCGGCAGTCAAATCCACCGGAAAGCCGTAAGTGTCGTACAACTGAAACACGGTGTCACCTGGAATAACCGAGCCTTCCAGCTTGGCGACACAGGTTTCCAGAATTTTCATGCCTTGTTCAAGCGTTTCAGCAAAGCGTTCTTCTTCTTTTTTCAGTACGCGCTCCACTTGCGCCTGCGCCTGTTTTAATTCTGGATACGCCTCGCCCATTTCATCTGCCAACGGCGCGACCAGTTTGTAGAAAAACGCATCCTGGATACCCAAACGGTAACCGTGGCGTATAGCACGGCGAATAATACGCCGTAGCACATAACCACGGCCTTCATTAGATGGCATCACGCCATCAGTAATCAGAAACGCGCAGGATCGAATATGGTCGGCAATCACCCGTAGTGAGCTGTTGTTAAGATCACTGGTGTTGGCCAATTTTGCGGCAGCAGCCAACAAGTTTTGAAACAAGTCGATTTCGTAGTTACTGTGTACGCCTTGCGAAACGGCGGCAATACGCTCCAGCCCCATGCCGGTATCGACAGACGGTTTAGGTAGCGGCGTTAACGTGCCATCGGCGGCACGGTCATATTGCATGAACACCAGATTCCAGACTTCGATGTATCTGTCGCCGTCTTCATCCGGCGAACCGGGCGGGCCTCCAGGAATATGTTCACCATGATCGTAGAAAATTTCCGAACACGGCCCACACGGCCCAACATCGCCCATCGACCAGAAATTATCTTTCGCGCCAATGCGAGAAAGCCGCGCAGAATCGACTTTCATCTCGTTCAGCCAAATGCTTTCCGCTTCGGCATCTTCATCAAACACGGTAATCCACAGCTTTTCCGGTGGGATATCCAGCACCTGGGTTAAAAATTCCCAGCCGTATTGTATGGCCTCTTTCTTGAAATAATCACCAAAACTGAAGTTGCCTAGCATCTCAAAAAAGGTGTGGTGGCGTGCGGTATAGCCGACATTTTCCAGATCGTTGTGCTTGCCGCCAGCACGGACACAACGCTGGCTGGTAGTGGCTTTGTCAAAATCGCGTTGATCGCGGCCTAAAAATACATCTTTAAACTGCACCATACCGGCGTTGGTAAACAGCAAAGTCGGGTCATTGCCAGGTACTAAGGAGCTTGACGGTTCAACCGCATGGCCGCGTTGACGAAAGAATTCCAGAAAGGCAGAACGCAGTTCCGCGCTAGTCATTTTTTTCATAGGTGATTAACGATTTTAAGAGCGTAGGTGTGGTTTATGTAATTAGTTAAGCGCGTCAGGTGGCGGCGATGACCATATTTTAAAACGATTATACGGGTTAACGGTATAATATAGGGCGTTCTTCGGCATATTTGCGTAGGCCGCGGTTGGCTGATGCAGAATCTAAGAAAATCTTACACAAATCAGCATCAACTAAAACTAGATTTGTACCTTGCCGATAACGATTAGCATATTTCCCACGCACGCCGGATTTAATTACCTCTGCCGGATATTCAGATTTTAAGGTGTCTTCATTGTTCACGCAAAATATCACTACGCAGCAATTTCAATATAGTGAACCGTACTGGTAGCTTGCGGTACAGGCAATCCCTCTTCAATCATCCCTTCAATGTGAAATTCTATAGCTTCCCGAATTTCCCGTTCAGCCTCTTCAACCGTCTGGCCAGTTGCTACACAACCAGGCAAGTCCGGCACATAGGCCGAATAATTATTCGCCGCTTTTTCGACAACGATTGCGTAACGCATAGTTACCCCTTTAATTTTGCTTGTTTGAGTATGCTGTTTAAAGTACCTGGAGCCAGATCATCGCTAGGCTTTCCAGGTATTGTTACACGTCCACTTTTATTGGGATGCCTAAATTGCCGATGACTCCCTCGTGTTGTGACAAGATACCAACCATCTTTCTCGATAATACTTAGTATCTCGGTAACTTTTACGCAGTAATTTCCCGCTGAGCTCGACTATTTCAACGCATCAAATAAGCCATTGACCATTATCTGTGAAAAACCCCTTTGCAACAAAAATCGGCTGCGCTTAGCCCAATCATTTTTATCAGTAATGGCTTTTTGACTATATTTCTTGGCATAAACCTGTTCTATCTGTTCAGCCCAACTGCCTGCTATTTCTTGGACTAAACCGTCAAGGTCAATGTCATCCACGCCATGTTGCCGCAAATTATACTGAATGAAAACAGGCCCATAGCCACGCTGGATGCAGGATCGTGCATAAATCTCGGCATACCGGCTATCACTTTGCCAATTTTGTTGCGTCAATACTTCAATCACCGGCAAGCAATCTTGTTTGCTATAACCTTTAAGCCGCAACTTTTGCAATAATTCTTGCTGGCTGTGTTCGCGGCGCGTTAATAAGCGCAAACACAGTGCCTTAATGTCAGCTACCGATGGCTCAGCCGTTTCATCCATTGCTTATTCACAGCTCAACTTCAAGCACAGCACTGGCCAACGGTTTGCTAAACGCTTGAGTACGTATTTTAGCTTCAATTTCCTTGGCTTTTTCAGGGTGTTCTTTCAAAAATGTCTTAACATTATCTTTGCCTTGGCCAATTTTATCATCGCCGTAGCTGTACCAGGAACCGGCTTTTTGAATAAACCCATAAGCCACCCCCAAATCAACTAATTCACCGTGAAAAGAAATGCCTTCACCGTATAAAATCTCAAATTCAGCCTGTTTAAACGGCGGAGCGACCTTGTTTTTGACCACTTTAACACGGGTTTCGTTGCCGATAACCTCGTCGCCTTTTTTAACCGCACCGGTACGGCGTATATCCAAGCGTACCGAGGCATAAAACTTAAGCGCGTTGCCGCCGGTGGTGGTTTCAGGATTGCCGAACGTCACCCCAATTTTCATACGTATCTGGTTGATAAAAATCACCAGCGTATTGGCACGTTTAATATTGCCCGTGAGTTTGCGCAACGCTTGCGACATCAACCGCGCCTGCAAGCCCATGTGCGAATCGCCCATATCGCCTTCGATTTCAGCGCGTGGCGTTAAGGCTGCCACCGAATCGACAACGACAATATCGACCGCACCGGAACGCACCAGCATATCGACAATTTCTAACGCCTGTTCGCCGGTATCGGGCTGGGAAACCAGTAAATCGTCGACATTAACACCGATTTTTTGCGCATAACCAGGGTCTAACGCATGCTCAGCATCAATAAACGCCGCCGTACCGCCGAGCTTTTGCATTTCGGCAATCACTTGCAAAGTCAATGTGGTTTTACCGGATGACTCTGGGCCATAAATTTCAACAACACGGCCACGCGGCAAGCCACCGCAGCCTAAAGCAATATCCAGCCCTAAGGATCCGGTAGACACCACGTCAATATCCCGCGAGGCGGTCGCATCACCCATACGCATGACCGAACCTTTGCCGAACTGCTTTTCAATCTGCATTAAAGCCGCGCCTAAGGCTTTCTTTTTGTTGTCATCCACTGTTTATTTTCCTTTAGCCATAACACTAAAAGTATCCCGTTTGTAAACGGCGATAAAACACGGTTGCTGTTGCAATCGTTTATTATCCCATACACACTGAGCTTCGGATAGTGTTGATTGTGACACACAATTTCTAGGCTGGTCGCTTAAAAATTGCCGTTAATACGCTTATGGTTCTCGCTAAAGTCGCCAGTTAATCATAAAAAGCCGTATTTACAAACAGTATAGAAGAGGACAGCGAAATAGCCTGATCTGTTGTTTGCGCTGGCAAGCACAAAATCACCCAATGTTTCACTAATTTGCGTGCTTTTGTACCTGCCGAAGACACAATATGTCCGCTGCCGGGTGATTCACCTGCTACAGTTATTGATTGACAATATTACAATGAACTGCTACTTTTTAAACGCTTAGCACTCCATTTACATGAGTGCTAAAGCCGCACCAATCAAGGGGTTAATGTGAGCAGTATGCAAGTTTTAAATGACAGATCGTTACAACTGTTAAAAATGTTGATTGAGCGTTATATCAGCGATGGCCAACCGATAGGCTCTAGAACATTATCCAAAGATTCGGATTTAAAACTCAGCCCCGCCACCATCCGCAACGTGATGGCCGATTTAGAAGAAATGGGCTTTTTGCACTCACCACACACCTCCGCAGGACGCATCCCCACTGCCAGTGCTTATCGTTTGTTTGTGGATTCGTTACTGACCGTAAAACCTTTGGAATCAAAAGACTTGTCACGTGTACACCTCGAGTTAAGCACCCGTGATGGCAACAAGGAAATCATAGGCCGTGCCTCACGTTTATTATCTGAGTTAACCCAGATGGCGGGCGTGGTGACTTTACCGAAACGCGAACTGGTGTGTTTGCGCCACATCGAATTTTTACCGTTATCCAATGCCCGTGTGCTGGTGATTTTTGTCACCAACGAACAGGAAGTTCACAATAAAATCATTCAAACGACACGCGCCTTTAGTACGGCGGAATTACAGCAGGTCGGCAATTACCTTAATGCCATTTACAGTGGCCATAGCCTTGCCGCCGTACGCGAATCGGTATTTAAAGAATTGCAGGATGATCAGCAGCGCATCAACCAAAGCCTGCTGGATGCCGTCAACCTGGCGCAACTGGCTTTTGAAGATGAAAATCCCAAAGAAGATTACGTGCTGACCGGTGAAACTAATCTGATGGAATTTTCCGAACTGGCGGGTCGTGAGCACTTAAAAAACCTGTTTAACGCCTTTAACCAAAAGCAAGATGTCATTTATCTGCTCGACCAGTGCATGAAAACCAATGGCGTGCAGATTTTTATCGGCGAAGAATCCGGCTACAAAGTCTTCGACCAATGCAGCCTGGTGACCTCATCGTATTCGATCAACGATGAAGTGGTGGGTGTTTTAGGGGTGATTGGTCCTACGCGCATGGCGTATGAAAAAATCATCCCGTTTGTCGATATTACCGCAAAATTATTAAGTGCAGCCTTGAATCCTAAACCAACATCCCCATAATTTAACCAGCCGTAACAACTCGGTTTGTATTGAAAAGTAACACAATAGATCACGGACAAGCCAAACTAACGGGTTTACACGGATTACAGCGACTTTAATCCGTGTAAATCAGTCTTTATCAGCAGTACCCTCCGTGTTCTGGCTTACTAACTGAAGCGTTACATAAAACACTAACGACCCACAGGAAACCCAAAGATGAGTATTGATCAGGAAACACCTGAAATTCAAGATGACACTGAAAACCAAGCACACACCGAAGTACTTGAATTAGAGCCTACTATTGACGAGTTGCAAGAGGCGGTGGCCAATGCCGAGCAAAAAGCCCAAGATAACTGGGATAAAGCCGTGCGCACAATGGCGGAAATGGAAAATCTGAAACGCCGTACCCAAAAAGACCTGGAAGACGCACATAAATTTGCGCTGACCAATTTTGCCAAGGAAATGCTGTCGGTACTAGACAGTTTGGTATTAGGTCTACAAGCGGCAACCGGCGACAGCGAAGAAGTCAAAAAATTTCGTGAAGGCAGTGAACTGACCATTAAACAATTTGAAGCTGCGTTTGCCCGCTTTAAAATTGAAACCCTAGACCCGGTTGGCCAAACCTTTAATGCCGAGCACCATCAGGCCGTTATGGTACAGGAAGTGGACGGCGCTGAACCCAATAGCGTGGTGACCGTATTCCAAAAAGGCTATCTATTAAATGGTCGCTTATTGCGCCCTGCGATGGTTGTGGTGGCAAAAGCCGCAGAAAAACCGTTAGCCGACAACTAAAAGGCTTGAAGACATTAAAACAGCCCCCATATTGGTATCATCATTTACAACATCATTAAAGTCTGGAGTATAGTCAATGGCTAAAATAATCGGAATCGATTTAGGAACCACCAATTCATGTGTCGCCGTGCTGGAAAACGGCGTTGCTAAAGTCATCGAAAACAGCGAAGGCGCACGTACTACACCGTCTATCATCGCCTTTACCAGCGATGACGAAGTGCTGGTTGGCCAATCCGCCAAGCGTCAAGCGGTCACCAACCCACAAAACACCTTGTTTGCCATCAAACGTTTGATTGGCCGCCGTTTTAAAGATGATGTGGTACAAAAAGACATCAAAATGGTACCGTATAAAATCGTTGAAGCAGAAAACGGCGATGCCTGGGTTGAAGTGCGCGGCAAAAAAATGGCCTCGCCTGAAATTTCAGCACGTATTTTAATGAAGCTGAAAAAAGATGCTGAAGCCTATTTGGGCGAAGAAGTCACCGAAGCGGTTATCACGGTACCGGCGTATTTTAACGATTCACAACGTCAAGCCACCAAAGACGCTGGCCGTATTGCAGGTCTCGAAGTCAGACGTATTATCAACGAACCCACGGCTTCGGCGTTGGCGTTTGGTATGGACAAACCCAAGGGCGACACTAAAATTGCCGTGTACGATTTGGGCGGCGGTACCTTTGACGTATCCATCATCGAAATTGCTGAAATCGATGGCGAACACCAATTTGAAGTGTTGTCCACTAACGGCGACACCTTCTTGGGCGGCGAAGATTTTGACTCACGCATCATTGAATATCTGGCCAATGAGTTCAAAAAAGAAACCACCGTGGATTTGCACAACGACCCGTTGGCGCTGCAACGCTTGAAAGAAGCCGCAGAAAAAGCCAAGATCGAACTGTCATCCGCGCAACAAACCGACGTTAACTTACCGTACATCACTGCGGATGCTACCGGCCCTAAGCATTTAAACGTTAAATTAACCCGTGCCAAGCTCGAATCGTTAGTAGACGAGTTGATTGAACGCACCAAAGGCCCGTGTATTACCGCATTGAAAGATGCTGGCCTGTCTGCATCAGATATTCATGACATCATTTTGGTAGGCGGCCAAACCCGTATGCCTAAAGTGCAGGAAATGGTCAAAAACATTTTCGGCAAAGAACCGCGTAAAGACGTTAACCCAGATGAAGCGGTGGCCTTGGGCGCTGCCATTCAAGCCGGTGTATTGGCAGGTGATGTTAAGGACGTGTTGTTGCTGGATGTTATTCCGTTGTCTTTGGGTATTGAAACCATGGGCGGCATTTTAACCAAGCTGATTGAAAAAAACACCACCATCCCTACCAACGCCTCGCAAGTATTCTCCACCGCTGACGACAACCAAACTGCGGTGACCATTCATGTCTTGCAAGGTGAGCGTGAAAAAGCCTCGGCGAATAAATCATTAGGTCGCTTTGATTTGGCGGACATTCCACCGGCTTCACGCGGTATTCCGCAAATTGAAGTGTCGTTTGACATTGATGCCAACGGTATCTTGAACGTATCGGCCAAAGATAAGGCGACTGGTAAAAAGCAATCCATCATCATTAAAGCCTCTAGCGGTTTGTCGGATGATGAAGTGGAACGCATGATTAAAGATGCCGAAGCCCATGCCGATGAAGACCGTAAATTGACCGAGCTGGTACATGCCCGTAACCATGCCGAAGGCATGATGCACGCCACGGAAAAATCGCTGAAAGAACTCGGTGAGCAAGTGGATGCTGCTGAAAAATCCAGCATTGAAGAAGCCATCAACGCCTTGAAAGAAGTGGTTAAAGGCGAAGACAAAGATGCCATCGAAGCCAAGACTAATGCACTGACTGAATTGTCTGGTAAACTGGCAGAACGTGTTTATGCACAAAAAGCGGGTGGCGATGACGCGGGTAACGCTGCGGGTGGATCATCTGCTCACGCCGCCGATGACGGTGTGGTTGATGCCGAGTTTGAAGAAGTTAAAGACGATAAGTAACATTCCAAGCAGTTAATGGATATTAGACCTGTCAGCCTATATAGCTGACAGGTCTTTTCTGCGTTAAGCGGCAAACAATGCAACACTAATGCCTAAGCTTTTTTCGTGTTTTTGTATTTTCCGTGGACTATGGGTAACATGTCTTGAAAGTGGGCTTATACCAACCCATAAACCCGCTGTTTAATTGACGATGAGGGACTTAATGAATATCAAAAACCTCTACGAACAAGATTTTTATTCATGGATACAACACCATGTTGCTTTACTAAAAGAGTCACGTTTTGACGACATTGATGTGGCTAATCTAATAGAAGAGCTAGAAGGCATGGCCAAAAAAGATGAGCGTGAATTAATTAGTCGCCTTATTATCCTAATAGCACACTTGTTGAAATGGCAATATCAGCCTGACATGCAAGGCAATAGCTGGTCGAGCTCAATTATTGAACAGCGTGCGCAAATTTTATTTTTGCTGGAAGACGTACCCAGTTTAAAAAATAAAATGCCACAATCAGTTCTTAGGGCATACCCTAAAGCCATAGAAATCGCTGTTAGAGAAACTCGATTATCGAATTTTCCACAACAATGCCCCTACAGCGACAAGCAGTTATTAGACGAAGATTTTTACCCTGACAACAAACAAAAATAATATTCCATGGCAGCAAAAGAAGACTTTTACAAACTCCTCGGCGTAGACAGAAACGCCAGCGACGCAGAAATCAAAAAAAGCTATCGCAGTATGGCGATGAAATATCATCCCGACCGCAATGCAGACAACCCTGAAGCGGCTGAAGTGAAATTCAAGCAGATTAAGGAAGCTTACGAGATTCTGTCGGACGCAAAAAAACGCTCGGCGTATGACCAATTCGGCCATGCCGGTGTCGATCAATCGGGTGGCGGACGGCCAGGCGGTTTTGGTGCAGAAAGCTTCAGTGACGTATTCGGCGACGTGTTTGGCGATATTTTCGGTGGCGGCAGACGTGGCGGCACAACGCAACGCGGCGATGACTTACGCTACAACCTGGAATTATCGCTTGAAGAAGCAGTGGCCGGTACTGAATCTAAAATTCGCATCCCCGTTGCAGTGGCGTGCGGTGAATGCACTGGCACGGGGGCTAAAAAAGGTTCTAGTCCCGTTATCTGCTCCATGTGTCATGGCCACGGCCAAGTGCGTATGCAGCAAGGCTTTTTTTCTGTGCAACAAGCCTGCCCTACGTGCCGAGGCACGGGCAAACAAATTAAAGATCCGTGTGGTAAATGTCATGGCCAAGGCCGTGTGCAAGAAAGTAAAACCTTATCAGCAAAAATTCCTGCTGGTGTCGATACTGGCGACAGGATACGCTTAACCGGCGAAGGCGAAGCCGGCGAACGCGGCGCTCCCGCAGGTGATTTATACGTGCAAATTCAGGTGAAAGATCATGCCATCTTTACCCGTGACGGCGCTAACTTATACTGCGAAGTGCCGATCAGTTTTGTCACCGCCTGTTTAGGCGATGATATTCACGTGCCAACATTAGACGGCAAAGTAGCCCTTAAAATCCCTGCCGAAACCCAAACCGGCAAGCTGTTCAGATTACGTGGTAAAGGCGTTAAACCGGTACGCGGCGGTGCAGTGGGCGATTTGCTGTGTAAAGTGCAAATTGAAACCCCTGTCAATCTAACCAAAGACCAAAAAGCCCTGGTTGAGCAATTTGGCGCATCCTTAAGTGGTGGTGGCCAAAAACATAACCCGCAAGAACACTCGTGGACAGACGGCGTAAAAAGCTTTTTTGATAAATTAACCGGATAATCATCATGCGGATTGCAGTTATTGGCGCATCAGGGCGCATGGGACTTTGTTTAATTAAAGCAGCGGTCAGCAATCATAACCTGCTGACTGCGGTTATTTCCAGACCCGATAGTGCCGCTATTGGTAAAGATGCCGGAGAATTAGCGGGAATCGGGGCTTTGGGCATTATTGTTGTTGATAATGTAACACACGTATTAGATCAATTTGATGTATTGATCGATTTTACCCGCCCTGATGCGTCTATGGCGGTGATTGAAGTGTGCCGCAAAGCAGGAAAAAAATTAGTAATCGGTACAACCGGTTACACAGATGAGCAAAAATTGGCCATACACGCTGCCGCTGAAGATATTGCCATCGTGTTTGCACCCAATTTCAGCGTGGGTGTCAACTTGACGCTAAAATTATTGGAAATGGCCGCTAAAGTCATGGGCGATTACACCGATATTGAAATCATCGAAGCGCACCATCGTCATAAGGTTGATGCACCTTCTGGCACGGCATTGCGTATGGGCGAAGTGGTCGCCAAAGCGTTAGGGCGTGATTTAAATGATTGTGCAATTTACGGGCGTGAAGGCAATACCGGCGAACGTGATCGTAAAACCATCGGTTTTTCTACCATCCGCGCTGGCGATATTATCGGCGATCATACAGTGATGTTTGCCGATGACGGTGAGCGGGTTGAAATTACCCACAAAGCATCCAGCCGCATGACCTTTGCCAATGGCGCAGTGCGTGCAGCAAGTTGGTTAGAAGACAAACACACGGGGCTTTATGATATGCAGGATGTGTTGGGGCTTGCTTAAATCCATGTACAGCGTTTTCAACTTAGGACAGTTACAGCCACCGTTCGTGCTGAGCTTGTCGAAGCATGAACGGCACACTTCGACAGGCTCAGTGCGAACGGTTACGCTGTAAGTATTCACTTCCCCCTTTTTCAAAGAAGGAAACTGAATGATTACGAATCCATCAACCTAAGCATTATTGGGTAACACCGTGTCAATCCATTCCCTAAAATTAACCCAAGGCAACTAATGAGTTTTAAAATCGGCATCGTAAAGTCAGCCATAAAATGGACACCCAACAAATTAATCACCTGGGTGGCCAATTACAAACTGAAGGGTATTGCAGAAATCATCGATTTTAATTTTAATCTTGATACCAGAACCGCCTACGCGCAAGTACAGCTATTAGGCGAAGCAGAACCTATTGAAGTTCAAATGAACGGTTTTGCTATCATTAACGATGGCGAATCGTACCAATTTATCATGCAGCAAGCAAAATCCAACCGACCTTGGCTGAATAATATTTTGGCTCGCATTGTTGATAAAGCCTGGAAAATTCCGGTAATTCCACAATTGCAACCGCATATTGGCTTACTTGCTGAGCTGTTTAAAGTAGAAAACGCACAACAAACTGACCGTATGGATTAAACGCTGTAACCCATATAAAACAGTATCTGGGGGCATCTAATCATAACAAAATAGATTCCCCAGCATCCTCGCTAGAAATTATTCGATGGCAGCAACATGACTAAAAGAATCCTAGGCTTTGATGGCATTCGTGGCCTAGCGGCGGTTTTTGTTGTTTTAACTCACCTACATTTCTGGAAATTGCTTGAGAATCATCACCTACTCAACCCAGCCCTCACACCGCTGTTTGGCGCAACCGGTGTGCAAGCTTTTTTCATACTATCAGGATTTTTAATTACCGCACTGCTTATTACTGAGCTAGAAAGCACAGGCAGCATTTCCCTAAAATATTTTTTTATCCGCCGCTCACTGCGAATTTTCCCACTGTACCTCTTATTTTTAGCCCTCGTCACACTGATCTATTACATCGATAGCAGAGTAACCACAACAGCCTCGCTGCTCTTTGCTTACAGCTATCTTTATAACTTCATCCCCAAATCACTCTATACACCTTTTTTAGGACATACCTGGTCGCTGGCAGTTGAAGAGCATTTTTATCTGTTTTGGCCGTTTATTTTTGTAATAGCTTTTAAAAAACACCGCACCCCACTGCTGATTGTTATTGTTTTGTATTTACTCAGCACACCTGTATTACATACTTACTTAGATAACATCGGCTTATCTAAAAGCTATTTTGTGGCACGCTGGACATTCATCGCCAGTTACAATATTGCTATGGGCTGTTTATTAGCCATGCTCATGCTATCAGGTTCGGCTCAATCAATTATTCGACGTTACTTAAGTGGCCGCAGATCACTTATCGTCAGTGGTTTTCTATACGTTTTCCCCGCTACGGTGTATGGTTTATCGGTAAGTTTTGACAATATTTTCAGTAGCTACATCAGATGTATCGGCATTGCCGGCATGATAGGCTGGCTTTACACCCATCAGAACTCGTTAGCGGCAAAATGCTTAGAATGCCGACCACTTAAATACTTAGGCACAGTTTCCTACGGCATTTATATGTACCAAGGCTTGTTTTTAGCCACAGGCCCCGCACGGCATGCAGGGCATTTTTGGCCACCGACAAGTCAGCTTAACGGATTATTTTGGGTAATCATTGTCACACCGCTGTCCTACCATCTGTTTGAAAAGCCGTTTATCCGCTTAAAGCATAAATTTAAGAGCCCCTAAAGTGACTGCCACGAAAGATTAACACCCCCCTCCCCTTGCCATTTAAAAATACACAGATAAGCTTTTATGTTTACTCACAAACAAAATGTCTATGACTAAAATTCCCATCGGTATCAGCAGTTGCCTCCTTGGCCAACCCGTCCGCTACGATGGCGGCCACAAACGCGACAACTACATCGTTGGCACGTTAGCAGACTATTTTGATTTTCAGCCCTTTTGTCCTGAAATTGCCATCGGTATGGGCACACCGCGCCCGACCATACACCTGGTAAATAGCAATAAGCAAATACGCAGTATCGGTGTGAAAAATCCTGATATAGATGTTACAGACCAGCTACGCGATTACGCTAATCAGCAAAAAAGCCCTCACAGTGATTTATGTGGTTATATTTTAAAAAAAGGTTCGCCCAGTTGCGGCATGGAACGGGTAAAAGTCTATAGCAATGGTCAGCCGCAACAAATCGGCACAGGGATTTATGCCGAAGTAATGATGCGTAATAATCCATTACTACCGGTTGAGGAAGAAGGGCGCTTAGGTGATCCACGATTACGTGAAAACTTTATCCAGCGGGTTTATGTGCTGCACCGCTGGAAGCTATTAATCACAGAAGGCCTGACACCTCAGCGATTAACGCGTTTTCATGCCCAACACAAACTGATTATTATGAGCCATGCCAACTATGCAGATTTAGGGCAATTATTGGCAACGGTAAGTAAAGAAAATATTGTTGAAGTCGCAAAAATCTACATCGCACAACTGATGACGACACTTAAAAAACTCGCCAGCCGTAAAAGCCATGTTAACGTATTACAGCATATTCAAGGCTATCTAAAAAAAGAATTAACGGCTGATGACAAAGCCGAACTCAGTGAGTTAATTGAACGCTACCGACTTGGTGAAGTACCGCTCATTGTGCCGTTAACCTTGCTAAAACATCATTTTAGAAAGAACCCTGACGCTTACATAGAAGACTCTTATTACATGTGCCCTTACCCAGCACCCTTGCAACTGAGCAACGCGCTATAACATGGCTAAAATTTTAATTATCGGCTGCGGTTCTATGGGTTATCAACTGGCCAAAACCTTGGCTGATGCGGGGCATGATGTCACTGGCTTAAAACGCAATCCACCGCAAGCAGCTACTGAAAACTTTAAATTTATCCGTGCTGACATCACCTCGCCCACTGACTTGCAAGCATTGGACAGCGATTTTGAACACGTATTCTTTATTGTATCTGCCGATGGCCGTAATGACAGCAGTTATCATGACGTTTATGAGACCGGCTTAAATAACTTACTTAACCAATTCACAAAAAGCCATTGTCAAGCAGCGTGGATTTTTGTGTCATCCACCAGTGTATATGGCCAAACGCAGGGCGAGTGGGTTGATGAAAATTCAATTACCCTACCTTCCAAAAGCACCAGTCTTAAAATAGTCGCCGCTGAACAAAAACTGATGGCACATAATCCAACCAACGTTGTGGTGCGTTTTTCGGGTATTTACGGGGCAGGCCGCGAGTATCTGCTACGATCAGCCCAGCAATCGCCATTAATTCAGCAAAGCCCCCCGTACTATACCAATAGAATTCATCAACACGACTGCGTGAACGTATTAGTGTTTTTGCTAGCACAGCGCTTGGCAGGTATTAGGCTTGAGCAATGTTACTTAGCCAGCGATAATAATCCTGCCCCGCTGTGGGAAGTGATGTCTTGGATGACAGGGCAATTAAACTGTACCCCGCCCACAGCAAAAATAACTGCACCCGATCACGCTAGCGACATGAACAAACGCTGTCGTAATGACAGACTTACAAAACTGGGCTATCAGTTTATTTATGCCGATTACACAGCGGGTTATTCGGCATTAATGCCACTAAAAAACCAATAACCCACATCAAAATATCGCGCTTTAAAATGCAAAGTCCGCGCTATGGCACTAGTATTTTCCGGTATAATTCGGGTATTTTTAACTCAAGGTAGTAGTGCGTTATGTCAGAAATCAATAAAGTAGTCTTGGCTTATTCCGGAGGCCTTGATACCTCCGTTATCCTTAAATGGCTGCAAGATGTGTATCAGTGCGAAGTGGTTACCTTTACCGCCGACTTAGGCCAAGGTGAAGAGGTAGAACCTGCACGCGCCAAAGCCCAAGCCATGGGCATTAAAGAAATCTACATAGACGACTTACGCGAAGAATTCGCCCGTGATTTCGTGTTCCCCATGTTTCGCGCCAATACCGTTTATGAAGGTGAGTATTTATTAGGCACCTCCATCGCCCGCCCGTTAATTGCCAAACGCTTAATTGAAATTGCTAACGAAACCGGCGCTAAAGCCATCTCGCACGGCGCAACCGGCAAAGGTAACGATCAAGTGCGTTTTGAACTGGGCGCGTATGCACTGCGTCCTGATATTCAGGTGATTGCACCGTGGCGCGAATGGGAATTAAGCTCACGCCAAACCCTGCTCGATTACGCCGAAAAACACAGCATCCCTGTGGAAATGAAAAAAGGTAAAACCTCACCGTATTCTATGGATGCCAATTTACTGCACATTTCCTACGAAGGCCGCGTATTAGAAAATCCGTGGACAGAGCCCGAAGAAGATATGTGGCGCTGGACAGTGTCGCCCGAAGCCGCCCCCGATAAAGCCACTTATATTGAAGTAACTTATCAACACGGTGACATTGTGGCGATTGATGACGTAGCGTGCTCACCGGCTACTGTTCTTGAACAACTCAATAAAATCGGCGGCGCTAACGGTATTGGCCGTTTGGATATTGTTGAAAATCGCTATGTTGGCATGAAATCACGCGGCTGCTACGAAACTCCCGCTGGCACCATCATGCTTAAAGCCCATCGTGCTATCGAATCGCTAACTTTAGACCGTGAAGTGGCGCATTTAAAAGATGATCTCATGCCACGCTATGCGTCTTTAATCTATAACGGTTACTGGTGGAGTCCTGAGCGCGAAATGCTACAAACCATGATTAACGCTTCACAAACTAACGTTAACGGCAAAGTACGTCTAAAATTATACAAAGGTAATGTTATTGTTGTTGGCCGCGCCTCCAGTACCGACAGCTTGTTTGATGAAAGTATTGCCACCTTTGAAGACGATGGCGGCGCGTACAACCAAAAAGATGCTGAAGGTTTTATTAAACTGAATGCGCTCAGAATGCGAATCGCGGCGGCTAAACGCTTAAAATAACCACAAAGAAAACGCGCGACAAATCTCAATAAGCTTGTATAATCAGCTTTTTGGGGTGCGCCGCGCTAACCAAAACAGTATTTGTTCACATAGAATACAGCGCGATAATAGCGCCTGGTTTGAGGGGGAATAATGGCCGATAGGCGCGATATAAAGTTTGAAATTGTTGATCATCGAAGGGCGCTACAAAAAATATCTCCCCATCACGATCTAGTAAAACCTAAGCGGTGGCGTGTTACAGCGCTGCTTGCAGCAATGGCTGTGGTAATAGCGCTAGGCTTTGCAGTGTCACCTGATGACAACATGGAAACAACTGTTCGCATGACTAAACACGTTGCTACACCAGCCAATCCTGTGCTGTCTTCGGAAATTAATAACCTGAAAGGTCAGTTTGTTGGTTTAATCAGTGGCTCTATTGAAAACAAGTTAAAAACCTTGGAAGATAATATCCGTGTCGGTGCGGTCAGTAATTCTTTGGGCACAATACAAGATTTAAAAAATGACGTTAAAGTGCTGCGTGCGTATTCACAGCCTAGTACACCCGAAAACAGCACGGTGGTGTCTAATGCACAGCTAATGAAAGAAATGTCGCACTTAAGAAATCTTATTTATCTTACCCTCAGCTCATGCGGGTTGATGATTGCAGCAATTGCAGGAACGTGGATTAAAAATCGTAAACAACTGCCATTTAAAAAACCAGAAGTCATTACCCGTTATTTGGGCAAACACTGATACTGTCTCTGCTGTATTATTGCTCAAACAAAAAAGCCGCTTTAGCCAATTAGCTAAAGCGGCTTTGTTTTATGCAGACTTAAATTTTACTTATTGCTGATATAGGCAAATAATGCATCCAGCGCTTGCACTTCGCCGTAACCGGCAGTTTTAACAGCGCCATTTTTCATGATTTCATCAATCGCTTTCGGCATACCGCCTCTGCCATTTTTAATAACTTCTTCAAAGCCGGCTCTGGTTAAAGCACCTGATTTAATATTGGCAGTCAATTGTGGGTTTGACGCGATATCATGGCAAGTACCACAACCACGGCCAAAAGCGCGGTCATAAATTTTCTTACCGATGTCATTTGCTTCATCTGCTACCACTTGGCCACTTAACGCTACCAATACCACACCTGCCAATACGCCTAATAATTTTTTCATACCAACCTCTCTTATAGTTAAAAAAGTACTGCTTTACACAGTTCAGTTAAAAGTCAAACCCGCAAAGGATAGGGAATTTGACGAAATAATTCAATTGTTTTTGTTATTACCAACCACTGTTTTCTAACTTAGCCATATTATCATCGAGCGTATATGAACAATGGCTGAATTTTTCCTGCTATTTTTAGCCAGTGGGCAGGCGTAATCACTTACTTTAAGGGCAATATTCTTAAGGTGGAACACAGTGTAATGTTACTTCTGTAGGCTGGGGTAAGGAATGAACCCCAGCGTCACCCCAACCTACAACACCTCCAACTTAAATGGGCAGCCAATTATGCGGATGACTCATTCGAAAACCACGCCAAACTGTTATGCAAGGTTACCACTGTGCCTATTATAATTAAAGTGGGGGCTTTAATGTGCTGATTAGCCACTAACGCAGAAATTGTTGCCAATGTTCCGATAATCACTTTTTGATTAACGGTTGTGCCCTGCTGTATAAGTGCAATCGGTAAGTCTTTGGCACTGCCATGCGCTATCAACGCCTGACAGATTTTATCTAAGCCCACCGAGCCCATGTAAATAACCACTGTTTGATTGGGTGCTGCCAATTGTGTCCAGTTTAAATTAACCGAATCATCTTTTAAATGCCCGGTTACAAAAGTACACGATTGCGCGTGATCGCGGTGAGTAAGCGGAATACCCGCATAACTGGCACAACCAGAAGCCGCCGTAATACCCGGCACTACCTGAAAATGAATACCTTGTTGCATGAGGGTTTCTATCTCTTCACCACCACGACCAAAAATAAACGGATCACCGCCTTTTACCCGTGCGACACATTTACCTTGTTTGGCGAGATTGGCCAGTAATTCATTGATAGATTCTTGCGGCAACGCATGGTTTTGCCGCTGTTTGCCAACATAAATCTTTTCCGCATCACGTCGCGCCAAATCCAGTATTTCTGGCGATACCAAGCGATCATACACCACCACATCGGCTTGCTGCATCAGGCGTAAGGCACGAAAGGTTAATAAATCCGCCGCACCTGGGCCTGCGCCAATTAAATATACTTCGCCTACTGAGGCACTGTCTTGGTCATCAATCAGCTGCTTGTGCAATTGCGCTTCTGCCGCTGCTACGTTACCGGCAAACACCAATTCGGCCACCGAGCCTTGGAAAATCCGCTCCCAAAACACACGGCGCTGTGCAGGTTGCTTAATAACTTGCTTAACCGGTGTGCGGAATTTTTCTGCCAGCACCGCCAGTTGCCCATAGGCAGGTGAAATCAGCGTTTCTATTTTAGCACGTAACAATCTGGCCAAAACCGGTGCCGCACCACCGGACGAAATCGCGGCAATAATTGGCGAACGGTCAATAATAGCCGGAAAAATAAAACTGCACAGCGCAGGCTTATCCACTACGTTAACCAAAATATCGCGCTCATGGGCAATTTTAGCGACTAATTGATTGGTTGCAGCATCATTAGTTGCTGAGATCACTAATCGATAAGCACCGATATCGTCAACAGCAAATGCTTTTTGCAACACAGTAATCAATTGCTGTGCTTGCAATACAGCCACCGCAGTACCTATATTTTGTGCAATAACCGTAACCTGTGCGCCCGCGCGTAATAATAAATCAATTTTTCGAGCGGCGATTTCACCCGCACCTACGACTAAACACGGTTGATGGGTAAGTTTGACAAAAATCGGGAAATAATCCATTGACAATAGAAAAGTGAGCGACTGAGAGTGTTATTATAAGTCCCTGCAAATGATTAGGAAAACTTACTTTACTCATGATTGAAACTCACCTGGAAGTTGATGCCAGCGGCTTAATGTGCCCGCTGCCTTTGTTGCGTTTAAAAAAAGCCTTAATGGAAATGAGCAGCCGCGAAACCGTCAAAATAATCACCACTGATCCTGCCGCGCATTTGGATTTTGGCGTGTATTGCCAGCAAGCTGGGCATCAGATTATTGAATTTATCAAGCACGCTGACAGCATTATTTTTTACGTGCAGAAAAAATAATTCAGCTTTTGGGTTATTTTTCTAGCAGATAGCGTTCAAGTAACAATCCTGCTATCTGGACAAAATGTTTGGTGTTTACGGCTACCCACTGAAGGCGAGGCACGGTGTAAGGCTTAACCGTGCGCCCAGAGCCTGTCGAAGAGTGGGCGGTTAAGCCGATCATGGTTCGACAAGCTCACCATGAACGGCTTAACCTGAAACTGTCCCACCTTAAGTGAGTAGCCGTATTTACGGATGCCCAACACAATCAGCAATTCTTCTGTTAAATTTGTGGGTAACTCAAAATCTGTTGCTATCTATTATGCAAGGCCTCTTAGTTATTGTCTCGACACGTCACTGTAATATTCCTGTGTTAATCTTTGATGACAACTGCGTTAATCCGTCATAAATAACCGTGCGGAAAGCTATGTCATTCTTCATTAACATATCAACACTCAAGCGATTTTATAAAAAAAACAGGACTAATACGATGAGCAGAGAATTATGGCTTTTACGCCACGCCAAGGCTGAACAACTTAATGGCGCTGAAGATTTTGACCGCAACCTAAAAAAACGGGGCAAGCGTGATGCCACCCTGATAGGACAATGGCTAAACGAAAATGATTTACGGCCTGATGTTGTCATCAGTTCCCCTGCCCTGCGAGCCATTGCCACGGCAAAAATAGTCTGTGATGTCATCGGCATAAACCATAAGGACATCCGGCAAGAAAACCGTTTGTATGATGAAGGCTTATATCGAGTTAAAACAGTGCTGGCCGATTGCCCGAAACAGTTTAGCCGTGTTTTATTGGTAGGCCACAACCCAGAACTGGAAAAGCTGGTAACCTGCCTGGTATACGACAGCGAACTGTTTGAAGTTAAAAAACTGTTGCCTACGGGTACATTGGCTCGTTTGAGCTTACCGGATGACTGGTCTTTGTTGAATCAAGGCTGTGCCACCTTGTTGTCCATGACCCAACCAAAAACATTGGTGGAAGATGAAGATTAATGCCCGTTACGGATGTGTCGAAAAAGAAGCCCCGTCGATTGAATAGGGATCTGGCTTATATATTATATTTTATCTAACTTATCAACGACTTGTTTAATTTCTGCCAGACTTAGAGTTAGTAATAAATTTAGCCCTACACGAATCAGCTCATTTTTTTTAACAAGGATACCTTCCGCCAAACAGATTTTTTTAAGTTCGACAACTTTCAAATAATCCTGTTCTGGAAACGGAAAGCTACGCTTGACAATTTTTATCTTGTCACGCTTTTCAACGGCGGTGATAACGTCATGTTCAATGGGCTCAACAATCGGTTGAATGTCGGCAGCCTTGGTTTTTTTGGCTGGCGAGGGCTTGCCAGGTGTTTTTTTAATAGCTTCCTTTTCTATTGGATGCTCTGTAGTTGCTAGGGCTTTAGGTGCGACGGCTACTGCTTTGGTTGATTTCGATTTTACTGTACTCATTACGCATATCCCTTACTCTGGTTGAACGAAACCACAGTATAGTCTCCATTCCAATCTTGAGGCGATAAAAAATCAACATTTTACAGCCGCTGGTTTTTTAAGCTTATCCACAGCATGATTTTAGAGATCATAGAAATCTGGAACAAACATCTCACCAGGTAGCGGCCTACGCAAATAATCCGGATTATGTAGCCTGGGAGGCAAAGCAACGGGTTCCCGTTCAATTTTAGTATAAGGCACTTGGCTCAAGAAATGCCGGATACAATTAAGCCGAGCTTTTTTCTTGTCATCGGCTTCTATTATCCACCACGGTGCCTCAGGAATATGCGTGCGTTCCAGCATGGTTTCTTTGGCCTTAGTGTATTGCTCCCAAAACCGTCGAGATTCCAGATCCATCGGACTTAGCTTCCACTGTTTAAGCGGATCGTGGATGCGTCTGATAAAACGTACGTGCTGTTCGCCGTCGGAAATGGAAAACCAGTATTTAATCAAAATAATACCGGAGCGGATCAACATTTTTTCAAATTCTGGCACGGAACGGAAAAACTCTTCGTATTCTTCTGTGTTGCAAAACCCCATGACTTTTTCTACACCCGCGCGGTTGTACCAGCTGCGGTCGAACAAAACGATCTCTCCCCCAGCAGGGAGATGGGGGACATAGCGTTGAAAATACCATTGTGTGCGTTCACGTTCGCTGGGGGCTGGCAAGGCTACCACTGTGCAAATTCGCGGATTGAGGCGTTGGGTAATGCGCTTAATCACCCCTCCTTTGCCTGCTGCATCACGTCCCTCAAATAACACAACCACCTTCAATTTTTTATGCGTAACCCAATCTTGCAGTTTTACCAATTCGCCTTGCAAGCGAAACAGTTCATTAAAATAAAAATGTCGGTCTATGTCGGTTTGTTCATCAAATCCCATAGCATCGGTTGTTAACGCATTAATCGGGTAATCGTCGACTTCCATTTCCAACTCTTCATCAAAGCTGTCTAACATTTCAAGGTGAAGGCGGTGCGCATAGTGCGACGTATCGTTAGTTTTGTTGTTACTCATTATAGACAACTTAATAATTTCCAAAAGATAGCAAGCGTGTTGACAGGCTAGTAGGCCGCCTGAAGCCAAACATATCAAATTAGCTGCTGGGGTGTTTAAAAGACGGTCATCATCAATGCAGTATTTTAGTTACCTCTGCCTTACGCCAAACTGAGGCAATAAACTCATTGGTCATTTTGGGCATGCCCTGCCCTATCCATTGCACAATGATTTGGGCGACATTCGGGTAATTTATCTGCACGGCGTGTTGATCGTATAACCAGGCGGCTACAACTTTCGTGTCAAGCTCATACATGGTTTGGCCATACCCCAATTGCTGTAAGGCAAACGCATTGGAGAGCTGCTCCATTTGTGAGTGCAGGGGCTTGGCCAGGATTTTTTTCCCTGCCAGCAACGATTCGCTGGCCAGCTCAAAACCGGCATTGCTGATGATACCCGCGCAGTCATGAAAATCGCGCCTAAAACCATCACGCGATAACGGCTTGAACTGAATATGACTCAAACGACTCATTACCTGAGCTGAAATGTACACATGGAATTCAAAATCTACAAACGGCGTTAAAAACTTCATCACGGTCTCATGCTCTTCAAAAGGCAGATAGACAATGATTTTTCTCTTGTTAATATTGGAGCTGGATTCGGTTATTTCAATAATGGGTGGCAAAATAGGCTGGTTGAAGTGATGCCAATGCAAACCAATACCCACATCCACCGGCGCAAAATTTTTCATCACCATGTTGGCAATAGGGTCAGAACCTGTTTTGGGAATATCATGATTAAATGCGTATTGATGACCGATACCCAGCACGGTTTTTTTATAGCGTTTAGCCGCCCAAGCCGTCACCGGTTCAAAATCACTGATAATCAGATCATAATCTCCCAAATCCAAGGCAACCACATCTTTTAAAAATTGGATAGGTTTCGCATCAACAGCGGTTTTAAGGTAGCGTACCTGGCCGTTACGCATGCTGAATGTCAGTCCTGACTTAACCAGATAACGTTGAAAAACTTCCATGTCAAAATAATGCGCGGTATTTTTGCCGGTAAACATAAAGGTCACGTCCATGCCTGCATAAGCCAGTTCCCTTGCCATTACCCGCGCACGGGTAATATGGCCGTTGCCCGTACCTTGTACGCCGTAAAATATTTTCATAACACCACCCTGTATAGGCTTAAATAGGCAATACCCGTACCCATAGCAGCGCCAATCACCACATCACTGGGAAAATGCACCCCCAGCAGCACCCTGGAAAAACCAACGCTAATAGACCAACCATACAGCACGACTGCCAGTGACGGCCAAAACGCACTGCATAAAGTTGCCATCATAAAAGCCGCCGAGGTATGGCCGGAGGGAAAGCTGAATTGGTCACTGGGCACAATAAAGCTTTTGACATTATTCAATGCCGCTTGTGGGCGGTCACGTTTTAAGCCATTTTTTAATACGAAATATAACGGGCGTTCAACCATAAAGGCGATTGCCAGCGCCTGAACAAACGGGTTGCTCACACCATCTTTCCATACCACGCCAAAGGCGATCAACACATACAAGTAACCATCGGCAGATTTGGAAACCCACCGGCACAGTTTGTACAAAGGCTGATATAAACACATGTTGATAAAGCGTAAAAAAACAACGGTGTCATAGTGATGTATTGCATATAAAAGTTTCATGATCTGTACCTATAGCCGGAAAGCAAAGAGAATGGGTACTGTAATTTCCCATTAGAATGGTAGACAGAGTAAATCGGTAATATGACAGCAATATGAAGGCTTGTTGACAGTTGCGTGACAACACCGCCCATTAGTCGCAGATGGGAAATGAGGGGTAGCTGCGCGTGAAGCAGTAAGATATGACAACACGGCCATACCTTACTGAGACTGTGCCGATGGACTTTAGTTGCCCGGCACCAGCATGGGTTCAAAGCTAAACAGATTACGGGCGTAGGGGTTAACGTTCACCTTTATCCAATGCACATTCGGGCTACCGAAGGTTTCTACCCGCGTAAAGTTTTTGACCAGATGGGCTTGGTCAACCAGCGGCTTATCGATCTTGAAAAAATGCACGTCACCATGCACTAGCACTACTTCGCCGCCGAACGTATTGGTTTCCTCAACCAGCGCCGCCAAAAAGTTGCTGTAACCATCAACCCCTGGCAAAGTGCGCTCGTTGACGGTCTCGGTTTCTGGCAGGTCAAAACCAGGATCGCCCTGGATAGTAATCATTATCCCCTTGGCTTTTTTGTTTTTGGCCAACTGGAATGATTGTTTCAGGAATTCTATATTGGCTGCATCACGCGCCCGATATTCGGTATTATCCGCACTGCAATCGGCCAGGGTACGGGCACTTTTGCTGGTGCATTCGCTATCAGAATTCACTTTATTGTTGTTGCTGCCGGGTATGTTCAGGCCAACAAACACCACCTTGCCGCGTGTCCAGCGTGTATTTTCAGCATATTCACCGGCAAGCCAGCCTTGGTGTTCCAACTTAAGCTTATGTTGGCCAAAGCTGAAAGGTGTATTGAACATCACTTGCCGAATGTGCGTCAATCGCTCCAGATTATTATAACCGCCGTTATTGGTGCGATGGCAATCTGTCCATTCATTGTCCCCTGGGATATATACCATCGGTTTCTTAAAGGTATTGAAATAGGTGATAGCATTGGCGTACTGGCTATCCTCACACAGTGAGCTGCCATCTTTGATATCACCATCGAATACGGTGAAGGCGACATTGGACGCGTTGATGTTATTGATCAATGCCGAAATTTTTGGGGCATCGTTGGCTTTTGCATAAGGCATGTCACCCCACAGTGCAAAGCTGTAAACAGGCGATTCATAAGCTTCGCCAGCATTGCAAATTGTAAAGGGGAGATTGAGTGATAACACCAAAGCACCGACTATTTTTGATTTTTTACTGAACATTATGACTCCATTAAGGCTTGACAGTGGAATCACTAGACTAACGCTTTATTGTGTCATCAATATGTCAGCTGCATTTTTATTAATCGACTAACCAACACCCGATACCTAAAACCTGTCCGTCATCAAATCGTCACAGGGCTGTCATCATTTTTTCATATCAAGGTTTTACCATGCTGCTTCAGTCGTAATATTTGTCAAGTATGGAAAACGCATATGGGCTTAAAAATCGCCTTTATTACCGATGCCTGGTATCCACAAATTAACGGGGTGGTCACCACCATCGAGAACACCTGTAAGGCTCTTAATAACGGGGGTGACGACGTGTTTTTGATCACCCCAGACCGATTTTATACGATACCCTGTCCTAGCTACCCCTCCATTAAGCTGGCTATTTTTTGCTATCCCAAAGTCAGGCGGTTACTGAATGAATTTGCCCCTGACCGTATCCATATTGCTACAGAAGGGCCATTAGGACTCGCTGCACGTAAGTATTGCCTGAAATATAAGCTGGCGTTCAGCACGTCATTCCATACTTTATTTGCCGAATATATCAACCTGCGTTTCGGTATGCCTGTTGCCCTTGGGTATCGTTTTTTACGGTGGTTTCATAAACCGGCAAGCCATATCATGATCGCCACCGCTCGCGTAGAAGCCAACTTGGTTAATAGAGGCTTTGATAAAGCACAATGTGTACGCTGGTCCAGAGGGGTGGATGTTGATCGTTTTAGGCCGAGGGATAAAAATTTCATTAGCTACCGCCGACCTATTTCCCTGTATGTGGGCCGAGTGGCTATTGAAAAAAATCTGCACGCTTTCCTTAACTTGCCTGTTTCGGGCACTAAGATTGTCGTGGGTGATGGCCCGCAACTCCATAAATTAAAAAAACAATTCCCCGATGTGGTCTTCACGGGGTTTCAGACCGGAGAGCATTTGGCCAAAACCATGGCGGCGGCCGATGTGTTTGTGTTCCCTAGCCGGACAGACACGTTTGGTATTGTAATGCTGGATGCCCTGGCATGTGGCGTTCCAGTAGCCGCCTACCCAGTGCAAGGCCCTATCGATATCTTAATTAATAACAAAACCGGCTGCATGCAAGAAGACTTACAGCAGGCCTTTTACGGCGCATTGGCCTTACACAGCGAAGATTGTCGGCAACAGGCGCTGGGCTACTCGTGGCAAAACTGTTCCGCACAATTTTTAAATAATTTAGTACCTGTTACCTAATAAGCACGTTGAGGGCTGCACAATGAAAGTCACTGTATTTGGTACAGGTTATGTCGGCCTGGTTACGGGGAGTTGCCTGGCAGAAGTGGGTAACGATGTCTTATGTGTGGATATTGATGTCGCCAGAATTGCTCAACTGGCACAAGGTATTATCCCCCTCTATGAACCCGGCCTAGAAAACATGGTGCGGGACAACCAAAAGGCCGGGCGCTTACATTTTACAACCGACATCAAGCACGCCGTAGAGCATGGTTTGTTTCAATTTATTGCTGTGGGTACCCCGCCGGGTGAAAATGGCTCTGCCGATTTGCAATATGTACTGAATGTGGCTCACAGCATTGCAAAACACATGCAGGGTTATCGGATTATCATTAACAAATCTACCGTGCCGGTCGGTACAGCCGATAAGGTTAAATGCCTGGTGCAAGACACACTGGATAAAAACACCCAACATATTCAATTCGATGTCGTCTCTAATCCGGAGTTTTTAAAAGAAGGCGCAGCACTGGCTGATTTCATGAAGCCTGACCGCATTATTATTGGCACTGATAACCCCAGAACCACTGAATTATTAAAAGTATTGTATGCGCCCTTTAACCGCAGCCACGAGCGTATTATTGCGATGGATATTCGTTATGCCGAGTTTACCAAATATGCCGCCAATGCCATGTTGGCCACTAAAATCAGCTTTATGAATGAATTGGCCAATCTGGCTGAATTTTTAGCGGTTGATATAGAAAATGTCAGGCAAGGCATTGGCTCTGATAGTCGAATAGGCTATCAGTTTATATACCCTGGTTGCGGTTATGGTGGCTCTTGTTTCCCTAAAGATATTAAAGCGCTTATAAAAACAGCGGGCGATGTTGGCTATAACACGGAATTATTAGTGGCCGTAGAGAATATTAATAATCGCCAAAAACAGGTTTTATTTGAAAAGATTATGCACCATTACCAAGGGGATATTAAAGGCAAGACGTTTGCATTATGGGGGTTAGCATTTAAACCCAAAACCAATGATATTCGAGAAGCACCCAGTCGCGTATTGATTGAAGCCTTGCTTGCGGCCCATGCAAAAGTACAGGCTTATGACCCAGAAGCACAGGAAGAAATACGCCGTGTTTATGGTGACAAACAGGGATTGAGCCTTTGCAATACCCAAGATGAAGCCTTGGAACATGCGGATGCCTTATGCATTGTTACCGAATGGAAAAACTTTTGGAGCCCTGATTTTGATGCCATAAAACACAAACTGCGCGATACGGTTATTTTTGATGGCCGAAACCTGTACCAGCCAGCACAGCTAAAATCTAAAAATATTCAGTATTATTGTATCGGCAGGCCTTAAGATAAATAATCAGCTAATAACGTCATAAATCAACAGGCTAAAATAAAAAATTCACACTCAACCTTACTGTTCAATGGTGTACTGGCTTCTTGTTAAATACTCAAGCTCTTTATAAATATGAAAAGCATGATCGCCTATACGCTCTAACGTTTTTGCCATGCTAAGAATACGCAGGTTGCGTTTAATGTGATTGGCATCGTTCATTATCTGTGTCGTCAACTGCAAAAACATAGTATACGAACAATCGTCATTTTTATGCACATGGGTAACAGCAATATCGATAATGATTATTTTAGAAAAAACATCCAACGTAAGTTGCAACCGCTCTTTTACCCTGTTAAACAAGGTCTCTATTTCATGGTAAATGCTGGGTATTCCGTGGTCGTTTGAAAATTGGATAGCCATTTTTGCAAAAGCCTCGGTTAATTGGCCTATCAATTTCAATTCATGAATGATTTTAATCACGGTTATTAAAAGCTTTAGGTCAAATCCACCCAATTGGTTTAAAGCCAGCATTTGGTAGCATTGATGATCCAACGAGGCCTTGTCTGAATTAATTTGATCCATGAGGTTAAAGCTTTTTTTGGCCGCCTTAAAGTCCCCCTTCGTCAATGCCATCATGGCCAGATCCATTTGTTGCTCGACCAATTCCCCAAGCGCCAAGACCTGGTGACAAATCCCATCCAAAGCTATAGCGGCTTTATTGCCGGTAGGCTGAACTATCTTAATAACTGCCATAACCACACTCTGTCGTTGTCGTTAATTTTTTAACACACTATCAAACTTATGTTACGGGAAGATGACCGTTCGCTTGAGGGCTGACTGACATAAGTATTACGCCCCTTTCAGTACCGTACACTTTTTAAACCAAGCCAAAGCTAGCTAATATCATGGCGTTACCTTTAG
>NZ_FUKI01000158.1 GCF_900163755.1 Crenothrix polyspora
CCAAGAAATGCGTGCACCTAGGTGCTTAATTTTAATAATGTTATTTTATCGGTAGCAGTATTGGGTTATAAACGACACTTATGTTGCAAATGACTCATGGCATCGTTCATTTTTTTCATAAACACACCGCGACTGCCCTCCCAATGTAACGCCTCACCGACAAACGCATCAACAAAAAACGGCACCAATAAAAACTCACCTTTTGGTAAACACTTGCCTAGTCCATGAAAAAACACCGGAATAACGGGGGTATCAGGACAGACACTGAGTAAGTGTGCAATGCCGTTTTTCAACTTGCCAAGGCTTTCAGGTTCACCGCGCGTACCTTCGGGGAACAGTATCAATATGGCATTATCATTTAATGCCTGCACCAGCGGTGCCAACACCGACCCCGATTTTTCTACCGAATGCCGCTCAATCGGAATAATGCCAATTAACTGTTGTGAAAACCACGCCAGAAATTTATTTTTCAGAAAATAATCACTGGCAGCAACTGGGTGTACGCAACTAATCAGCGATTGGGGAAATAACGACATCAACGCCAAGGTATCCAGATGGCTGTTATGATTGGCGACAATAATGGCAGGCCCAGATGTCGGCAAATGCTCCCTGCCTCGCACGGCAATTCCCAGCAGCACCAAAACCAGCGGCTTTACAATCAGCAGATAAAATAAACGCTGTAACATCGTATTCAGTAATGTAAAAAATACGCGTAATGAAAAAACAACGGCGCGGTATAGGTTAAGCTATCTAAACGATCCAATAAACCGCCGTGTCCAGGCAACAAACTACCACTGTCTTTAACACCCAAATCACGTTTTAAAGCAGAAATAGTGACATCACCGACAAAACCCGCTGCGCCAATTAAAATTCCTGCGCCCAATGCTTCCAAACCTGTTAATGGCGTTAGCCACGGTGCTAGCACAGCGGCCAATAGCGTTGTGCTGGCAACACCACCTAAAAATCCAGCAACCGTTTTATTGGGGCTAACTGTAGGCACAATTTTGCGCTTACCTAAACTCTTACCCCACAAATATTGGGCAACATCATTAATCTCAGTCAAAAAAACCAAATAGATCAGCAAGCCCATTACACCACCGGCAGGATTATTTTCCGGTGGCAACGCCAGCATAAACGCCATGTGGCTCAAACTGAAAACCGTCACCATCAAGCCCCAATGCAACGACCCTATCGCTTGTAAAAAACCTTGCGTTTGGCCAATTAAAATCATACGCATCGGTAAAAACAAAAACATATACACCGGAATAAAAACAATAAACAGCCCATACCAACCCATCCACACCCAATAAAATTGGGCAGGAATGGCCAAATATGCCCAAAATAACACCCGATGATCGGCACGGCGAGTAGGAATCAGCGATAAATATTCTTTAAACGCTAAAAAACTGATAAAACCCAGCACGATAACAGATACCGTGCGATTAAACAGTACGGCTACCGCGAATACCGCAACAATCAACCACCACGTTTTAACGCGTTGGCGTAGCTCGCGGTAATCATGTTCGGGTCTTAAACGTTGCAGTACAATCGAGACTGCGCTGCCAACAGCCAGCAATACCCCGATAGCAATAAAAGCAATCTGTACACTGTGCGGCAAATTAAAGTTCATTGCCCAATTTCCAACAATGCATGACGGGCACGATTAACAACTGTCCACACCGTCAAAAGCAAAACCACCCCAAACACATAATTCATCCACAACCCAGGGGCAATACCACACCCTATGGCTAGTGCAATCACACCAAAAACAAAGGCTCTATCACTTTTTCCCATAGGGCCATCGTAGCGCCGAGACGCACCAATCTGCACTGCCACCACCCCCATCATTTCACTGATGATGGCAAAAATCACCAGTACCACAACCAGCCATAATGAGACAGTTGGTAATAGCGCAAATGGCAAATACAACGCCACATCAGACAAAACATCAGTGATTTCATTTAAAATCGCACCCAAAGCGCTTTTCATATGATGCTCTCGCGCCAACATACCATCAATCGCATTTAGCGCCATACGCACAAATAACACCACTGGCAACGCCAAAAACACCGTCAGCGAAGCGTGTAACATAACCAGCATGCCACCTGTCAGCACCGATACAGCCAAGGCCATCATGGTGACTTGATTAGCAGTTATATTGCGTTCGGCCAAATACTGCGTGATCGGCCTGAGTAGATTTTGGAAGTGAGGCTTTAGGTCATAGACTGTTATCATGATAACCCTCTGATTTTAATGTATGTAGCGTTATTTCAAGTGACTACTGGCCAGTTCAGTTACCGCCGGATAATTAATTTTTCCGGTTGCCATTACCGGAATAGCATCGACTAGCACTATTTTCTTTGGCAGCAAGATCGCCGCTGTCCCAGGCGATGCGGCAATCAACTGACTGATAGACGCTAATTTTTGCGTGGTCAATAACACCACTTGCTCACCTTTTTTACTGTCTGCTACGCTGATAGCTGCATGTAATGCCAAAGGCCAGGCATGGGCTGCCAGCTGCTCTACCGCCGTGAGCGATACCATTTCGCCACTGACTTTAGCAAAACGTTTGCTACGGCCACGAATACTGATAAAGCCGTCTTCATCAACATGGACAATATCGCCAGTATCGTACCAGCCTTTGCCATAGATAGATTCCGGTGGAATTAACACACCAGGATTATCATGCAGCAAATAGCCCAACATAATATTAGGACCATTTACATGCAATTGCCCTGCGTCATTAATACCTGGAATAGCTTCCAGTTCATAACCCATATCCGGCATTAATCGACCTACTGTGCCAGCCTTGCAATCCATTGGCGTATTAACAGCAGTAACAGGTGCCGTTTCAGTTGCACCATAGCCTTCTAAAATGCGGATACCAAATTTATCTGCCCATAACGCACGGGTGCTTTCTTGTAATTTTTCTGCACCTGCCACCACATAACGCATCTTATAAAAATCGTAAGCGTGGGCTTTTTTACCATAGGCCGCCAAAAAAGTATTGGTACCAAATAAAATAGTGGCGTTGGTTTCGTAAGCCATTTCTGGAATCACGGTGAAATGTAACGGCGTGGGGTAAAAAAAGGTCGTCATGCCATTCAGCACCGGTAATAAAGTACCCACGGTAAAGCCAAACGAATGAAACATCGGTAAAAAATTAAGCACCACATCTTGGGGATTAAAGCTGATCCGCGCGGAAATTTGTTTGTGATTGGCCAAAATATTAGTGTGCGACAACACCACGCCTTTAGGCGTGCCTTCAGAACCCGAAGTAAACAACACCACTGCCGGATGATCCGCCGATACCGCACGTTTTGGATACCAAAATCCCGCACTTTTAGCGTGTATAAACGCCAAGGCTTTATCAAATCCGCTGATATTTTCGGCCAAATCTTCCAAATAAACCAGCGTAACCTGCTGACTAAGTGCCAAGGCTTCGTCTTCAAATTTCCCCGCTTCAGTAAAGCGACGTGAGCTTAATACGGTTTTAACTTGCGCGGTTTGACACGCGGAAATCATCCCTGCTGAACCAATAGAATAATTCATCATTGCCGGTACACGGCCATGCAATTGCAGACCTAACACCACACACAAGGTTTTGGTCGAATTGGGTAAAAATACCCCAACGTTTTCGTGCGGCGCAGTAATTGTTGCAATGGCATTACCAATGGCAATTGTACGGGTAATCAAGACATCATAAGACAAAGGACTACGCTCCATGTCTTCAGCAACCGTATGTTTACCACCGTGAATAGCACGCGCCTCAAGCAAGCCGGCAAAAATAGTTTGTTGGTAATTGCTGGTAGCAAACATCATGTCGCTCATGATGTCAGCTAAAATATGACCACTGAATTTACGCCTTACTTTGCCACGCAGATCATGCGGTGCATCAATACGGGTATGTGGCAAAATGGTAATCGTAATTTTAGGGAATAAACGCAAGCGCACTATTTTATGCAAGCGCGAAAAATGCGTGTATTGACCGCCATTAATACGCACCGGTAAAATCGCGGCTTCAGATTTATCGGCTACCATGCCAGTACCGTCATAAATCTTCATTAATCCGCCAGTGACGGTAATACGACCTTCAGGAAAAATAACGGTTTTAGTATTGGTTTGCAGATGATGAATGAGATTTTTCAACGACATCGGATGGGTAGGATCCATTGGAAACACCTGCGAAAATCGTAAAAACGGCTGTATCCACCAGCGTTTAAAAATCTGGGTGTTAATGGCAAAAGTGATGTCATCCGGAAAAAACAGCCACATCAGCAACGGATCAAGAAAAGACGTATGGTTGGCAACAATTAATACCCGCTCGCCCGCATTATGATAATGCGCCATACCTTTGACTTCTACGCGGTAAATAAGCTTCAATAACCCACGTAAGCTTTGTTTCAACATAAGTTTATTCCCACTCTGGTCATAATCATCAGTAGTTTAGTTCAAAAACACAAAACTGATTATATAACGCTTATGGAAAACGTTTGCTTATTTACCAATACAAAAACTGGCAAAGATCTTGCCCAGCAAAGCATCCGATGAGATCTTACCGGTGATTTCACCTAAACTGTTTTGTGCTTGCCGCAAGTCTTCTGCCACTAATTCGCCCGCACGAATACGCAATTGCTGTGCCGCACTTTCGACAAATGCGTAAGCCTTGTTGAGTGCTTCAATATGCCGTCTACGGGCTATAAACACGGTATCGGTGGCTTCATTAAAACCAACGCTGTCTTTGAGGTGCTGTTTTAATAAATCCATACCCTGCCCGGTTTTGACAGATATATAGATGTATGTGCCTTGCGGGGTGTGTTCAATCACGGGAGATCTGCCACTAAGATCTATCTTATTAACGACCGTGATAATCTCAATGTGTGCTGGCAACTCGCCCAATAACGATGAATTATTAACATCTTGACCATCGACCAAATGTAAGATCTTATCTGCCTTTTGAATTTCGACACGGGCACGGCGTATACCTTCTTTTTCCACAATATCATCACTGTCCCACAAACCGGCGGTGTCGATAATATGCAATGGCATACCGTCTAATTGGATACGCTCTCTTAAAATGTCACGCGTGGTGCCGGCAATCGCGGTTACAATCGCAGCCTCGTGTCCTGCTAAGGCGTTAAGTAAGCTGGATTTACCAGCATTGGGTTTACCCGCTAATACCAGCGTCATGCCTTCACGCAGTAAGCGACCTTGTTGGGCATTTTTTTGAATGTCTTGCACGCTTAATAACAAGCGCACTAAGCGGTTTTCAACCACACCATCGGTTAAAAAATCAATTTCTTCATCGACAAAATCAATCGCCGCTTCCACATAAATACGCAGTTCGGTTAACTCGTCTACCAAGCTATTAATTTGCTCAGAAAATAGGCCTTGCAAAGACTTTTGTGCAGATCGAGCCGATTGCTCAGTACTGCTTTCAATCAAGTCAGCAACTGCCTCTGCTTGCGCTAAATCCAGTTTATCATTAAGAAAAGCACGTTCGGTGAATTCACCAGGTTTTGCCAGTCGTGCGCCAAGTGCTAACACACGGTGTAGCAGCATATCCAAAACGACAGCGCCACCATGACCTTGTAACTCAAGAATATCTTCGCCGGTATACGATGCGGGCGATGGAAAATATAAACTGATGCCTGCATCAATAATCTCGCCTTCTGCATCGCGAAAAGCGCTGTATTGTGCGTGCCTTGGAATAAGAGATTTATTAAGCAGCTGAGCGGCTATTTGGCTTACTAAACTACCCGAAACCCTAACGATGCCTACACCCCCATTCCCAGGAGGTGTGGCAATCGCCGCGATGGTATCGGTGTTATTAAGCACCTAGGCCGTTTTATTGATTTGCTTGGTAATATAGGTTTGTTGGGTAATTGACAAGGTATTATTAATAACCCAATACAACACCAAACCTGCTGGGAAAAACAAGAAAAACACAGTAAATACAATCGGGAACATCTTCATAATTTTAGCCTGCACCGGATCAACAGGTGCAGGATTTAACCCTTGCTGAATTTTCATGGTAATGCCCATGATCACCGGCAAGATATAAAATGGGTCTTGGCTGGACAAATCCTGAATCCATAGCATAAAAGGCGCATGACGAAACTCTACAGTTTCGCCCAATACCCAATACAAGGACATAAACACCGGTATCTGAAACAATATAGGAAAACAGCCACCCAAAGGGTTTACTTTCTCTTTTTTGTACAACGCCATCATTTCGGTATTAAATCGCGGCCTGTCATCGGCAAAACGCTCTTGTAATTCTTTTAACCGTGGCTGTACTTTACGCATATTAGCCATCGATTTAAAGCTGGATTGCGTTAAAGGGAATAATAATAATTTAATACACAAAGTGACACCGATAATGGAAAAACCCCAATTACCCGTCAAGTTATGAATTTTATTCAATAATGAATAAATAGGCTTGCCAATAAAAGTCAACACACCGTAATCAACCGTCAATTCCAAACCGGGAGCCGCTTTTTCCATTAATGGCTGAATTTTGGGCCCAACAAATAAGCGTGAGGCAAAATTAGCACTGCTGCCAACAGCAACATTAACCGCTGCGGAATAAGAGCCAATCACGTATTGGCCATCTTTTAAATATTTGGTGTAAAAATGATTTTCTTGATCCGCAGGTGGTATCCAAGCAGAGGCAAAATAATGCTGAATCATTGCTGCCCAGCCACCTTGGCTTGCTACATCAAGATTTTTTTCCACCATATCGTCAAAATCAACTTTTTGGTATTTTTCTTTATCCGTATAAATAACACCGCCGTCATAGGCTCGCATACCGGTCAACATACCACCGCTTTTTTCTTCTTTAAACGGCAATTTTGCTAGTTGACTGTATTGATTTCCAGCCCAAGGATTGGTGGAGTCATTTTTAACGCTGTGCTCCAAACCAATTTCATAACTACCTGGTTTAAATATAAACGTTTTAGTCACTGTCAAACCGTTATTATTCGTCCAGCTTAACGGCACACTTAAACTTTCTTGACCAGGTTGTAATTCATAACTGTCCTGTGGACTGGTAAAACTGGAATGATGATCTGGCGCTGCTGCCGCACCAACACCCGCAATTAAACCACTTTGCGCAATAAATACCCTGTCTGCTTTGCTGTTAAGCACACGAATCGGCGCATTGTTAACCGGCAATGCTGACAGACCTAACAATGCACGGACTTTATTAACAATCGCATTGTCTTTTTCTTCAGGGTATTGCAATAAATCCAAATTCTGAATACTGCCGCCCTGCAAATCAATTTCAAGTGCGACAACATCCGTCTTAACACTAATAACTTTTGATGCAGGTACTGCCGTTATTGTAGCATTTTGAGCAACATCTACCGCTGATGTACTGGCTGTTGTCGCGGTAGGTAAATCGTCATGATTACTTGTTAATGACACAGCGGGAGCGGAACTTGTCACAGCTGCCAACGACTGTGGGCCATAATCTTTTTGCCAGGACTGCCATAGCAAAACAACAAGAAACCCAAAGGCAATGATTAATAAAAATCTTATGTTATCCATTCTTGTTACCAAATTTTTCCGGAACGGGATCAACCCCCCCTTGATGAAAGGGGTGACATTTTAATAGTCTTTTGAAAGTCAGATAAATGCCGGTAATGGCACCAAAGCGTTGAAGCGCTTCTAGGGAATAACTTGAACAACTGGGATGAAAGCGGCAATTGCTTCCAAGCATAGGGCTGATGCAATACTGATAAAACTTTACAATGGCTATGAGGAAGATGCGCATCGTATTACTAGTTTAAGCCAATGTTTTTCTAAAGATTTTCTTAATAACTCGAGCGGCACATCTACCGCATCACGTTTTGCTAAAACCACCACATCCATACACCCCAAGCTCTGTTGTATTCGAAAGCTTTCTCTGATGGTACGTTTGATAATGTTTCTGTAGACTGCTTTTTTAATGTTTTTTTTAGCAATCGCCAAGCCTAAACGTGGGTAATCAAAATTATTTTTTATAGCCAATAAGGTAAAATACTGATCGCTGGATTTTACCGGATTAGCAAAAACATTTTTAAATTCGGCTGGTTTTTTCAACCGAAAAGCAGAAGGAAAATCAAAATTAGATTCCACTAAACAACAAAAATGACTAAACGACTAATTTAGCGCGACCTTTTGCTCTGCGTGCGTTCAAAACTTTACGCCCACCGACAGTTGCCATTCTCGCTCGAAAACCATGCGTCCTGACACGTTTAATTTTACTGGGTTGGTATGTTCTTTTCATTTTTTAGGCCTAGTGAAGTTTAACAAAAACAGATAAAAACGACCTCGTATGATAGAATAATACGCTAATCATGTCAATTCTGTAGCAAAGTGTTTTGTTGTAGTATCACTGCTAACAGCCATATTCTGACTAAATCTAAATCAATATTTACTATTGTTTCCATGAACTCAATTTGGGATAACTGCCTTGCCAAGCTTGAAAATGAAATTTCTAGCTCTGATTTCAGCACCTGGATTCGGCCATTACAAGCGGTGGTTGATGATAAACACATTAAATTATTAGCACCTAATCGCTTTGTCTTAGACTGGGTTAAGGAGCATTATTTAACCAAAATTGAAATGGCTATTCGACAATTTGCTAGCAATGAACAAACCTTAAAGCTAGAAATTGGTTCGCGGCGTTCAGTACCTGTCGTGCTCGATAAAATACAAAATCTTGCACAGACGCTGCAAAATAAACCTAATTTTTTAAACAAAGCTTTTACTTTTGAAAATTTTGTCGAAGGCAAATCTAATCAACTGGCCAAAGCAGCGGCAATTCAAGTAACTGAAAACATAGGAAAATCTTACAATCCTTTGTTAATTTACGGTAGCTCCGGCTTAGGGAAAACCCATATGATGCACGCAATGGGTAATGCTATTTTGCAAAAAAATCCATCTGCTACAATTATTTATCTTAACTCTGAAAAATTTGTTCAGGATATGGTCAGGGCATTACAACAAAATTCTTTTAGTAATTTCAAAGACTACTACCGAGATGTCGATGTTTTGTTAATTGATGACATTCAATTTTTCGCAGGTAAAGAGCGCTCTCAAGAAGAATTTTTCCATACTTTCAACACGCTTTTAGAAAAAAAACATCAAATCGTATTAACCAGCGATAAATACCCTAAAGAAATATCAGGAATTGAAGATCGTTTAAAATCACGCTTTGGCTGGGGTTTGCCGGTATCCATTGAACCTCCAGACATGGAAACTCGAGCCGCCATTTTAATGAAAAAAGCGTCTGTAGCAAATATAAAATTACCACAAGAAGTTGCTTTCTTAATTGCTAAAAAAATTCCTTCCAACGTCAGAGAGCTTGAAGGCGCGCTCCGCCGCGTCATTGCCAATGCGCAGTTTACTGGCCGCGAAATCACCGTAGAATTCACCAAAGAAGCGCTGCATGACCTGCTATCTTTGCAGGACAAATTGGTTAATATTACTAACATTCAAAAAACTGTTGCTGAATATTTTAAAATTCGCGTTGCGGATTTGTCTTCAAAAAGCAGAGAACAAGTGATTACTAGGCCGAGACAAATTGCTATGTGTTTAGCACGCGAATTAACATCACTCAGTCTCATGGAAATTGGTAGTGCGTTTGGTGGACGAGATCACACGACAATTATCAATGCCTGCAAAAGAATTTCTGAGCTGAAGAATTCTAACATTAAAATTGCTGAGGATTATTCAAATTTATTGAGAACATTGACACACTAATGTGGATAACTCTGTGGATAACTACTGTATAACTTGTGCATAACTTTTAAAATGTAAATTCCAAAAAAGTTATACACAAGCTATACAAGAGTTATACAAGAGTTATCCACATCATAAAGCATTGAAATATAAAATAAAAAACGACTTATCCACAGGATTTGGCCTTACTAATAATAATAATATATTATTATTAGTAAGGCCAAATCCTGTGGATA
>NZ_FUKI01000172.1 GCF_900163755.1 Crenothrix polyspora
TTACATACAGCGTTTTCAACTTAGGACAGTTACAGCCACCGTTCGTGCTGAGCTTGTCGAAGCATGAACGGCACACTTCGACAAGCTCAGTGCGAACGGTTACGCTGTAACTATTGAACTGTGAAAACGCTGTAAGTCACTCTTGATTCATGACTTAACGCTTACATTCAACTCATAAGTGCAATCGATAATAATCGGACTTGCTGCGTTATCCGTCATTTTCAGGCTGATCGAAAACAACAATACCCTGTCTGAATTCATCCATATCTTCATTTTCAACACGATCATAAATGTCTGCAACCGAGAGCGTTAGAGCAATTGACTCAAAAGTAATTGAATCACCTAGAAAATAAAACTCATCTTTCCAATCCGTCTTTTTCCGAAAAATCTGTATTTGAACAAAATCTTGCTCTACCACAACATATTCCAACAAAGACGGCAGATTAATATAGCGCAATAATTTTGTGGTCAGATCGCGTTTTCGGGTCGATTTAGATAGCACTTCAACAATAAGCAAAGGCGAGTTTGAAAAATAACTCTTGCCCTCAATTTTAGAGCAATCAACCAGTACATCAGGGTACACGTAATTATTTCCTGAAGATACCTTTAACGGCACTTTAATATCGGACATAAATGTCACGCAGGGCGTACCTTTCAGATGGCTTCTGAATTCACCAAAGATATTGCCTGATAAAATATTATGGTTAGTACTGCCTCCTGCCATAGCATAAATGTTGCCATTAATATATTCACGACGCACCTCCAAGTCCGGCTCTGTGGCCAGATATTCCGCTTCAGATAGATAGGTGTTTTCAGGTTCTGAATTTGCACTTAAGGCCATTGTAGATTCCCTTGCTTATTGCTGGATATTTTGAATAGCTTAAACTTTTTCTGCCCCAACTGCCAAGCCTCACTTGTTTACTGAGTAAACAAGTGAGCACTGCAAATTAGCAAGAGAGCAAGCTATTTTAGCTGTCGGTTTTTATCGCCTTAAAGCCAATATCCGTCCGGTAATAAATCCCTTCCCAATCTATGGTTTTGGCTAATTCATAGGCTTTGGCCTGTGCTTCTTGAACAGTAGCGCCCAACGCACATGCACATAACACGCGACCACCCGCCGTGACAACATCGTCACCAACTTGTTTGGTTCCGGCATGAAAGACTTTTCTATCAGCAGCTTCATCTGTCGTCAAACCCGAAATAATCGCCCCAGACTGGAAAGCATCAGGATAACCGCCAGCCGCTAAAACCACACCCACCGCAACCCGCTCATCCCAATCACTATCAATCTTGTCAAGTTTGCCAGCTAAAGCTGCTTCACACAGTTCCACTATATCGCTGTTCATACGCATCATGATGGGCTGGGTTTCCGGATCACCAAAACGGCAATTGTATTCCAGCACTTTAATCGTGCCGTCAGGGCTAATCATCAAACCCGCATACAAAAAACCGGTGTAGGGGTTGCCATCGGCCATCATGCCTTTTAAGGTGGGGGCGATGACGGTATCCAACACCTTTTGATGGATTTCCGGCGTAACCACTGGCGCAGGAGAATACGCGCCCATGCCACCGGTATTAGGGCCTAAGTCGCCATTGTCACGTGCCTTGTGATCTTGCGAAGTGGCCATAGCCAGTGCGTGTTTGCCATCGGCCATGACAATAAAGCTGGCTTCTTCACCGGTCAGAAATTCTTCGACCACAACGCGGCTACCAGCCGCACCAAACACATTGCCAGACAGCATGTCTTCAACGGCAGTGATGGCTTCCTGTTCGGTTTGCGCGACGATAACCCCTTTGCCCGCAGCAAGGCCATCCGCTTTGACGACAATCGGCGCACCTTCGGCCTTAATATAGGCAATAGCCAACTTTTTATCGGTAAAACTCCGGTATTTTGCGGTAGGGATTTTGTAGCGGATCATGAAATCTTTGCAATAGGTTTTTGAGCCTTCCAATTGCGCCGCTTTGGCTGTCGGGCCAAAACATTTGAGCCCCGCTTGTTGAAATCTGTCGACGATACCGCGTGTTAAAGGTATTTCAGGGCCAACGATGGTCAAATCAATCGCTTCATTTTTTGCAAATGCCAATAAGCCAGCAATATCATGGGCAGCGATGGCGACATTTTCAATAGCAGGCTCCAGTGCTGTGCCGGCATTACCGGGCGCAACAAACACGTGGCTAACTTTAGGTGATTGTTTGGCTTTCCATGCCAAAGCGTGTTCGCGGCCACCACCGCCGACTATGAGTATTTTCATGGGGATTCTCGTAAATGTGGGTTGTGCAAGATTGGGTTATTGATAGAACACAGAATTATCCACGAAAAACACGAACGTAGGCCAATATCATAATGTCTGAATGAATAATTTTTCGTGTTTTTCGTGCCTTTCGTGGACTCATATCCTTATGGAACGTCTTAGCCTTAATGCCTGAAATGGCGCATACCGGTAAACACCATGGCGATATTGTGTTCGTCAGCGGCGGCGATGACTTCGTTATCACGCATCGAACCACCGGGCTGGATAATGGCAGTAATTCCGGCAGCCGCCGCAGAATCTATACCATCACGGAACGGAAAGAACGCATCCGATGCCATCGCAGAACCAGGTACTTCTAAACCCTCATCCGCCGCCTTAATGCCAGCGATTTTGGCCGAATACACACGGCTCATTTGGCCTGCGCCAACGCCAATGGTTTGGCCGTCTTTGACATAAACAATAGCATTGGATTTAACAAACTTGGCTACTTTCCAGGCGAACAGTAAATCATCGATTTGCTGTTCGGTAGGGATGCGTTGACTGACCACTTTTAATTGGCTACGTTCAATTGTGCCATTGTCGTTATCTTGTACTAACAAGCCACCGGTGACACGTTTAAAATCTAGGCTGTTTTGTTTGGCTGTATTCCACTGACCGCATTCCATTACGCGAATATTTTGCTTTTCGCGTAACACGGCTTGCGCTGCGGCGCTGATTGTCGGCGCAATAATGACTTCAACAAACTGGCGTTTAATAATCTCGCTGGCGGTTTGTTCATCCAGTTCCTGATTAAACGCGATAATGCCACCGAATGCCGAGGTAGGATCAGTTTGATAAGCTTTGTCGTAAGCAGTCAAAAGAGTATCCGCTTCTGCTACGCCGCACGGGTTGGCGTGTTTGACAATGACGCAAGTGGGCTTGTCGGTAAAGGCTTTGACGCATTCCAACGCCGCATCGGCATCAGCAATATTGTTATAGGACAGTTCTTTGCCTTGTAACTGTTTGGCAGCGGCAATCGTACCGGATGCGGGTGCTTTCTCCTGATAAAATGCCGCCTGTTGGTGCGGGTTTTCGCCGTAACGCATATTGGTATTGCGGTAAAATTGCAGGTTCAGCGTATCAGGAAATTGTTTGCCACTGAGTTTGCCTAAATAGCTGGCAATCGCGGTATCATAACTGGCCGTGTGTTCAAAGCTGGTCAGCGCCAGTTTAAAGCGGGTTTGTTGTGACAGGCTGGCGTTGTTGGCTTTTAGCTCGGTGATAACATCGGCGTAATCGGCAGGGCTGACGATAATCGCCACATCGTTATGGTTTTTAGCCGCTGCACGGATCATGGTTGGGCCGCCGATGTCGATATTTTCAATCGCATCTTCAAACGTGCAATCAGCTTTGGCGATGGTCTGCTCAAACGGGTATAAATTGACCACCACCATATCAATCGGCTGGATGCCATTTTCGGCCATTACGGCTTCATCAAGTCCGCGACGTGCCAGTATGCCGCCGTGAATTTTAGGGTGCAGGGTTTTAACGCGGCCATCCATAATTTCTGGTGAGCCTGTATATTCGGAGACCTCAATGACGGGAATGTTGTTTTCGGACAGGGTTTTGGCTGTGCCGCCGGTGGAAAGTATTTCAATGTCTAACTGGTGCAGTTCGCGGCAAAAGTCTACAACGCCAGTTTTATCGGAAACACTGACCAGTGCCCGCGTAATTTTTTTTTGCATGGTTACCTTTGTGACGGTGGTTTTGAATCGGGTTGGTTTTTTAATAGAACACGTAGGGATTTATTTTGTGCGAGTTTATATTGTCCACTGAAACCAAAAGTAGGCGCTTTTAGGCGACACAAAAAACACGGAAAAGGCGTTACTTGGATAGTTCGTTTTCCGCTACGTTTCATAGTGGTTTTTACTCAGCAGTAATGGAAATGCAACTACTAGCCGAAATCAATTAGAAAAATCTTCGTCAAGAAAATCATAGTCGTCATCAAAAACCGCTTGCCAGGACAACGATGTTACATTGGATTTTTTACTCATTTCTGCTTGAGCATCACGCTTGGCAATAATAAATACCTTATCCCATAATTCCTTAATGGCATTATCATTTAAGCTAGGCGTTTCTTCCTGAATATCCGCAATTTCTTCACGCGCATCTCTTATGCTGGCAACCCAGCTTAACGAGCGTCTTTCAGGTTGCGATTGCCATTTAATAATATGCAGCATAAGCCTGACCATCTGGCTTTTTAATGCACGCTTTTCTGAACGGGACAAGGCTTGTATTAACTCCTCTATGCCGATAACAGCTTCAGGTAGGTTGCCGCTGGCCATTTCATGTTTCACTGCCACCGCCGTTTTATAATGTGATGTACTGGATAATTCTTGCCAATTCATAGTGTTTTTTCTGTATCCCGTTACATTTTTATGCGGGGCTATTCGGGTGAGTTTTTATTGTTCCCAGGAATATAGGGGATTAATCCCTTTTTATAGGCAATTTCTTGCACTTCTAAAGGCATATACCGGACATCCACAATCATACCATTCACGGTTATCATCCAAATCATTGGATTTTGTTCAATTTTGCTGGGTACAGTCCACTCTGGAGAAAACTGGCGCATTTTCAACAAATCACGCACTTCTTTAGATTTATTTTGCCCTGTACTGGAAGCAATACCAAAGTGATTATAAATATCCGACGCTGCACAATGCGGATCTTGCGATTTATCAACTAAACAACCACCGGCTAGGCCGGTGGGTTTAAGGTATCGACTGAAAGTCGGGATACACGTC
>NZ_FUKI01000154.1 GCF_900163755.1 Crenothrix polyspora
ATTGGCGTAATTTGCCAATCGCAGCAGCTGCATGAGATTCCCCGCACTTTTAATCACACCCAAAGGTGACAGCGACTTGGGACTGACGCTGCCATTCTGGTTCGCTGAGTTGCCACTGCTGCCGGTCAAATAGCTGTGTTTCGGTGTTGATGACAGCTGGTTTTAAGGCAGTAGGCGCACTGGCCGCTAACGGCCTAGTTTGCGGCTGGGTGATCTCAACCGCTAAGCCCAATGTTTGCCAGAGCATCAGTACGGCACTAAAAACCAAATACGGTAACGGATTAATGGATGGTTTCATCATGACACCTTAATCCAATGCCAATAAGCGGCGCTGGCCGTGACGGTTGGCCATATAAACACCTTCGTGGCTGTCAGCAAATTTCACTACCGTCCACCCCGACAATGTGCTGCCTGGCACCAGGGTATAAAGCTGGCCGTGATGGCGTAGCACAGCCTGTGTTTTGTCACCCCACTGGTCAATGCTGGCTAAGGTAAAATCCGGTACTGATGCTTTGGTATCCATTGCATGTACTGATGGCTTGCGCGGTGCGGTTTTGGTTTTTACTGGCCGGTACGTTTGCTTTTTAGGCAATACCGCTGGCGGTTTTCGGTGGTGTGGTTTAATGGCTGTCCGTACCACTGGTTGTTTACGGGCTTGTTGCTGCAAGACTGTTAACTGATTTTCCAATGACTTAAATTGTTCCGTGTAGGTTTGTTGCTGAGTTTCGATACGCGTAGTTAACGAAGCCAACTGTTTTTCCAGCTGTGTTATTTTGGGATTGTCGATCGGTGCCTGTTGAACAGCAGTAAAACGGTCTGGTAGTAAATCCAAAGGCGATGCTGCTGTTATCGGTGGTATATCAATGCTGATTTTTGGGGCTGATGGGGATACAGTTTCAGCCGACACCCAGACAAATTGGGGTATCTGCCAGTTTTTAACGAATGGCAAAATCTGTTTAACATGTCCTGAATAGCCAATCGATAAAGCGATCACTACACCGGCCCTGGCCATCATTATCCAAAGTGGCATCCTACTTGGTTTAGCGGGTGAATCCGATTCAGCATAAAGAGGCTCAAACATCTCATTATGGTCTTCATCACTCACCGCCCTATCCGGTACAAGCTTGTTGTCGGAATTCATGGATATACCCGCTTGGCAATATTGGCAGGTAACGTATACCCTACTTGGCGGTGTACCGGATCGACGGTCAGTTGAAAGGGTTTGCCTGCCAAGGTCTGTAACGCACTTTCCAAGGTCATCGGGCCTAAATGGCGGTGGACGGCAGGTATGGGCTTTTGTAATAATTGCTGGACATCGTAGGCCTGGCGTAAGGCGGTAAACTGGTAACCACTCCTCAGCAATAAATAATCCACTGCCGACTGGATATCGATCACTTCTTCCGGCAAGGTGACTTCGATAATGACTTGCAACAGTGCTTGTTGCTCCCTGGTCGGCACGGCATTGACCGTGTGGTAACGGCCTACTTGTAACCAATGTTGACCCGATTTATGGGTAGTGGCATCTAAAGCAGCCGGATTACGTTGGGTGGCAACGTGATTAGTTGCCGGTGGCCATCGGTCTGTGGCCTGGCCATATCGTGGTTGGATGGTGTTGGTACACTCACACAGCAAACAGGTAATGGTCAATAATCCCCAAAAGGACGCGGTTTTTATAAAGATTAAGCGAGGCATGTGTTTTTTCCTGTACGACTGTTAAAAACAGTGTGCGGAAAAATCATTAAGGCAGCAATAGAAAACCGTCCTTCCAAATCGGACAGTTTTTTTGATGTTGGTTAGGCATCCATTAAGGACGGATTTAATGGGCTGTTTTTAGTCAACCAAGCCATTTAAAGATGCTGTGTGACTCCAGTTATCGTCTATAATCTTGACAGCCGTTGGCTGCCGTTAAAAAGTAAAGGCTGGATTCTCTAGTACGTCAGCCAGATGTTTTTGCTTTTTTTTATGATGGAGCCAACAAATAATCAGTAAACACTTCACTCTTCATTTAATCTGTAAGTTTTACACAGGAGCTACTCATGAACAAATCCGAGATCATCACAACTATTGCAGAACAGGCCAATTTATCCAAAGCCGATGCCGATCGGGCATTAGAAGGACTGCTCAATGCCATCGAAAGCACTTTAAAAGCCGGTGATGCGGTTACTCTAGTAGGTTTTGGCACGTTTTCTGTCAAAGACAGAGCCGAGCGTTTGGGGCGTAATCCGCAAACCGGTGCGGAAATCACTATCGCGGCGGCCAAAATACCGTCATTTAAAGCAGGTAAGAATTTGAAAGATGCGGTTGATAGTTAACCACTGGAAAATATGCGGATAGATGACATAGTGTTAACAAAAGCTATTTTCACTGAAAAGTTGTTGTTGGGCGAACTGAATTTAACCAAGGATTCAGTACCGTACACTTTTTAAACCAAGCCAAAGCTAGCTAATATCATGGCGTTACCTTTAGG
>NZ_FUKI01000164.1 GCF_900163755.1 Crenothrix polyspora
CCCAAAAAACGCAGCCAGTGCCGATTTGATATTGGGCTTACCCTGGAATTTAAAGTAGATACTACAACATCGTGTTTCGTAGCAATAACCAGCACCATATGTTGCTGGCACCCGTCATGCTGGGCGGCAAGCCGGTTGGTCTGTTGAATTTGTTCCGCCCACGCAACAAAAGACCTTTCAATAGTCGGGAGCAAACACTGATGACGATGTTAACCCCTTACCTTGGCCATGCGTTCTTGGTTTCTGGCGATAAGGACAGCCAATACAGCGGCAACGAATTATCTGGCCTGATGATTATGGATGCACGAGGACAAATTATTTATCTGAGCCAGCAAGCGGAAAATTTATTGGCGTTGGCCTGCAGTCCCATCGTAAGCCGTGACAGGCAAAAACAAGAAACCATCGTGAAGCAAAATTTGGCACAGCTGTGCCAAAGCCTGGATACAATATTCCAAGGCAAAACAGCCAATCCACCCTCGTGGAGCCTGACCAACAATTGCGGCCGCTTTGTTTTCCACGCCCAATGGTTACGGAACGCTCATGAACCAGGTGGCATCATTGGTATGTCAATTACCCACCAAGAACCGCTAACCTTAAAAGTCCTGCGCGTATTGCCGAATACGCAACTGTCACCCACACAACGGGAAGTTGTTTTGTTGATGGTGCAAGGCTTATCCAACGACCAAATTGGCGAAAAGCTACATATCAAACTCACTACCGTTAAAGATCATATCACCAAGATATTTATCAAGTTGGATATTAGCCGCCGCGAGGAATTGTTGCCTAAATTGCTGGCGATGGAAAAATCGGAGGGAATACGGTTACATTAATTTGCTTATGCAACTGTTGGAAAATCAGGCTACCCATATATGGGTAGCCAAAAGCCCAGGGCAATGCCGGTGTTGCCACTGGTCGGTTCGACCAGTTCCTTGCCGCGAGTGAGCACCCCACGACGTTCCGCATCGTTAATCATGGCGGCACCAATGCGGCATTTCACCGAATAGCCCGGATTACGGCCTTCTATTTTGGCAAGGATAATAGCGGGAATATCATCGGTAATACGATTGAGCTTCACTAACGGTGTGTTGCCAATGGAGTGTGAATTATCCGTGTACCAGTGCGACATAAAAGCTCCTGTGGTTAGATTGTCAGTAAAACAACCGGCCAAATTTTGGCCAAAAAAAAGCCAGTGATCCTGTGAAGGAGGCACTGGCTTCTGGTTGTCCGGTCAGCTTATTACGTTTTATCCTAATGTATATTACTCGTCTTGCTTGCGTCAAGCTATTGCACATAAACTCTTGGCATTTGGGTCATCAGTACAAAAAATTTCCGCTACTTTCAGTGAGCGTTTATCAGTGGGTTAACAGGCACTGGTCTTTACTTGCCGACTCACCACAAGGAAACAAATCACGCTTTATTGATGTCTGGAGTTGCTCAACAAAATAACGCGCATAGCTGGGCAAATAACTTTGTTTCAAATACGCAAACTTGGTTGTTGATGGCGGAATCAGGTGCGCCAAATCCAACGCCACCAGATCAGCATCAATAACTGGCTCGTAAGAAGTCCCTGCAATAATGCCGACACCAAACCCCAAGCGCACATACGTTTTAATGACATCGGAATCCGCTGCCGCCAATGTCACATCCAGTTCAATGCCTTTATTATCAAACGCTTTTTCGATATTGCTGCGCCCAGTAAAGCCTTGGCTATAGGTCAATATGGGAAAAGTCGCCAAACGTTCCAGCGTGATGTCTTCGCCTATCAACGGATGGCCTTTCGGTACAACAACAATATGATGCCACTGGTAACACGGCTTAATCACCAGTTTTTCATCGTCATTCATGCTCTCGGTGCAAATAGCAATATCCGCCTTATGGTGGTGCAGTAAGTTAATCAAGTTGCCTGGCGATGACTGTTCAATGTAAATTTTAATGCCCGGATATTTTTCCCTGAACCGGCTGATCGGTGTCGGCAAAAAATACTTCGCTTGCGTATGGGTGGTGGCAATGTGCAGCATCCCGTTACGGTTGTCCAAAAAATCATCCGCCAAGGCACGAATATTACGCTTAGCCTGATTGAGAAAGGTGACTTCCTCAAGAATACGCGCCCCTAATGGCGTAGGCCCCAGCAAGCGTTTCCCGTGCCGCTCAAATAACGGCGTGCCTATTTCATCCTCCAGCATAATCAACTGCCGACTGACGGCAGATTGCACAACATTCATCTTGGCGGCTACCTTAGACAGGTTGTAGCCGGTTTTCTGTAACAAATACATAATTTCCAGCTGATTTAAATTCATGGCTAATTTACAGAAAATAGTCGGTTATGTCTGAGGCTGCTCAATTGAACCAATGGGCATGTTTAATAAACAGCGCCACCTTATCGCCCTTCGCCAGTTCCAGCTGCTTAAACTGCTCATTAGGCATTTCGGCATAAATAATCTTGCCTGAGCCATTGAGCCCGTCCCGTCCTAATTCCAGCCGTATCGTCGCCCCCAGATGTTGCCAATCCTTCAAAAAAACCGGCGATGACACCGAATCAGACTGCTTGACCACGGCGATATTATGCGGACGCACATGCGCGGTAATGCCCCGTGCATCATCCAGCGACATACCGGCGCTTTTAAGCCAGACTCCATCGTCTTTTTCCAGATGAAAAACATTGGTCTGGCCAATAAAGCGCGACACAAAATCGTTGCTGGGATGGTCGTAAATTTCACTGGGCGAGCCTTTTTGCTCAATCTTGCCGTGATTGAGTACCACTATCTGGCTGGCCACCTCCATCGCCTCTTCTTGGTCGTGGGTGACAAAAATAGTGGTGACGTTTAATTCATGGTGCAAATGGCGTAACCAAAGCCGCAAGTCCTTGCGGACACTGGCATCGAGGGCACCAAACGGTTCATCCAGCAAAAGCACCGACGGTTCTACGGCCAATGCTCGCGCCAAGGCAATACGCTGGCGCTGGCCACCAGACAACTGGTCTGGAAAACGGTGGTTAAGCCAATCCAGTTGCACCAAATTCAATAAGGCGTGGACTTTTTCCTTGATCTGGTCTTCGCTAGGCCGCAGTTTGCGCGGTTTAACCCGAAGCCCAAACGCAACGTTGTCAAAGACGGTCATGTGCCGGAACAGCGCATAATGCTGGAACACAAAACCAATGCCCCGATTGCGCACATGTTCATCGGTCACATCTTCACCGTTCAACAATACACGCCCCTCATCAGCACGTTCAAGCCCTGCGATGATGCGTAGCAAAGTGGTCTTGCCGCAGCCCGATGGCCCCAATAAAGCTACCAGCTCGCCTTCGGGAATTTCCAGGTTGACATGATCCAGCGCAGAAAACTGACCAAAATTTTTACTGATGTTAGAAAGCAAAATACTCATTGTAGATTCTCACAAAATGGCTGCCAACTTAAGGCTGGGACGGTCGTTCGCCCTGAGCTTGTCGAAGAACATGTGGCTCATGGTTCGACAAGCTCACCACGAACGGTTTTTATATAAAAGTGTCCCGTTTTAAATTGGTAACCCTCACAAAATCAAAAGGGTTAACGGTCGCTCTGCTTCCATTCGAGCAGGCTTTTCAAAACCAGTGTCACAATAGCCAAACCGGCCAGAATAGATGCACCGGCAAAAGCGCCGACCACGTCATAATCGTTATAACTGACCTCAACATGCAATGGCAGCGTGTTGGTCATGCCGCGAATATGCCCAGAAACTACAGATACCGCGCCAAATTCGCCCATAGCCCTGGCGTTGCATAACAAGACCCCATACAACAACGCCCATTTGATATTGGGCAAGGTGATCTGAAAAAAGGTCTTCCAGCCACTGGCACCCAATGACAGCGCTGCTTCCTCTTCTTCATTACCCATTTCCTGCATCAAGGGGATCAACTGTCTGGCGACAAAAGGGAAGGTGACAAACAGCGTAGCCAGGATGATGCCCGGTGTCGCAAAAATGATCTTTACGTCGTGCGCCATCAGCCATTCGCCAAACACACCCTGCGCGCCAAACAACAACACGAAAATAACCCCAGAAATGACCGGCGATACCGAAAAAGGCAAATCAATCAAGGTGGTTAACAGGCTTTTGCCTTTAAATTCGAAACGGGTAATCGCCCAGGCGGCAGCGATACCAAACACCGTGTTTAACGGTACGGTCACCAGTGCGGTCAATAGGGTCAGCTTTAATGCGGCTTGGGTGTCTGGTTGGGTCAATGCCGACCAGTAGGCCGTCCAGCCTTTAGAGAAAGCCTCAAAAAGTACCAACCCTAAAGGCAGGCATAAAAACAGCACAATAAACCCCAGTGCGATAGCAATTAAGCCGGTTCTAACCCAGGTGGGATCATGCAAAGCCGCTTGCTGCTTGGTATTATTTTTGGTTTGAATAACGGCGCTCATAGCCTTGGCCTCCCCTACAGTTGCCCTGAACGCTTACGCGCCCACAGTTGCAATAAATTAATAACAAACAGCAGCAAGAAAGACACCACCAGCATCGACAAGGCAATGGCGGTAGCACCTTCCATGTCGTATTGTTCCAGTTTGGTGACAATCAGCAGCGGCACCACTTCAGAGACGTAAGGGATATTACCGGCAATAAAAATCACCGAACCGTATTCACCGACACCCCTGGCAAACGACAGCGCAAAGCCGGTCAAAATGGCGGGGAAAATATTCGGAAAAATAATTTTGCTGAAGATTTGTACGCGGGATGCGCCCATACTGGCGGCGGCTTCTTCCATGCTGGTGTCAAACTCCAGCAACACCGGCTCGACAGTCCGCACCACAAAAGGGATGCTGATAAAAATCAATGCCACCACAATACCCAACGGCTTGAAAGCCACCTGGACACCTACGGTATCCATCAATAATTTACCGAGAAAACCACTGGGCTGAAAAATGGTGGCCAAAACAATACCAGCCACCGCAGTCGGCAAGGCAAACGGCAAATCGATCAGGGCATGGAAGAAACGTTTACCGGCAAAGGTATAGCGCACTAACACCCAAGCGACAACCACCCCAAAAAAGCTGGCAATGGCCGCAGCGATCAAGGCGGCCATAAAACTGACCCGAAACGAGGCCAAGACCCGTTTATGAGTAATGATGGCGACATAATCATCCCAACTGAGTTGGAAACTGTTAAACACCAGGGTGCTTAAGGGGATCAACACCACCAGGCTAAGATAAACGACAGTGAAACCCAGTGCAGGTTTAAAGCCTGGCATAATATTACTTTGTGACATGGTGTGTTTTCCGCCTGTGGTTGTCCACTTTGCCTATTTTTATCTCTTAATTTTTTTATTAATAACGACTGGAAGTCATCACCCTGCCCTTTTTTCAAAGGTAAAGCTGATCGTTACTTACCTTGGTCATATATCTGGTCAAACACGCCGTCATCAGCAAAATGCTTTTTCTGCGCATCATTCCAGCCACCCAGTTGCGCTATGGTGACTAGCTCCAGGTTAGGAAATTGCTTTTCATATTTTGCCGCAATGTCCTTGTCAGTCGGACGATAATGGTTTTTGGCAATAATTTCCTGGGCTTCTTTGCTATACAGGTAAGCCAGATAGTCGCTGGCAATATCCTGGTTGCCATTTTTTTTCACTACTTTGTCAATCACGGCGACAGGGGGTTCAGCCAGGATGCTAAATGAAGGCGTAACCACTTCATATTTGTCTGCACCGAATTCATTCAACACCAGATAAGCCTCGTTTTCCCAGGTAATCAGCACATCGCCAATTTCCCTTTCCACAAAGCTGGTGGTTGAACCGCGTGCGCCCGTATCCAGGACAGCAGCATTCTTATACAGCTTGCCGATAAAATCCTTAGCAGCGGCTTCACTGTTATTGTTGTGTTTCAATGCGTAAGACCACGCAGCCAAATAATTCCAGCGTGCGCCACCGGATGTTTTCGGATTAGGGGTAACAACACTCACGCCGTCTTTAGTCAAATCAATCCAGTCCTTGATCTGTTTCGGATTGCCTTTACGGACGACGAACACAATCGTAGACGTGTAAGGCGAGCTATTGTTAGGCAATAGACTTTGCCAGTTTTCCGGGATCAATCGAGCCTTGTTATACAACTGGTCAATATCATAGGCCAGCGCCAAGGTAACGACATCGGCTTCCAGACCATCCAGCACCGCCCGTGCTTGCTTGCCGGCACCGCCGTGGGACTGCTGGATTGCAACCGTTTCCCCGGTCTTTGCTTTCCAGTGCTGGATGAATAACGGGTTGTATTCTTTATACAGCTCGCGGGTGGGATCGTAAGAGACATTCAACAATGTCCGCTCAGCCAATGCTGTGTTGGTAATAAGCATTAACCCCATAACGGTTAACGCCATGTGTGCCAATACTCGCAACTGATTAAACCATATGTTTGTGTTCATCATTTCTTCCTTATGAAAATTGGGTGTCTAGTATACGGTCTGAAAAGACGGTAAACGTTCTGTTAAATAAAGCCTGTTATCCAAATATTAATTAATCTTGCCATCACCGAAAGCATTCAGGGACACTTCAAAGTAGAAGAAATTGCTGGCTTCCGTCGTGAATGGCCCCGTAGTGGCTTTGGCTTGTGATTTGGTAAAATCGCCAGGCGTAAAGCGGGCATAACTCAAACTCCAATCAACATAGGGATTAAGCTTATGGCGCATGCGGATATCAAACTCGTGGCCAATAAAGCTGCCGCTATTACCATCACGGTCACGCAAATTGGCACGGTTGAAGGCATCCGTATTGCTTTGTAACCAATAAGCGTTATAACCGGCATCAACTCGAACGTCTTTATAAGGGGTAAATTCCAAGCGCACTTTAGGCGTTTCAATGTTATCCCAAGAGAAATAATCGTTACGTGACCACGGCTGGTTAAAACCATAGAAAGAATCGAAGCGTTCCAGTTTATTGTCTTTGGGATCTTTATCGCCGCTTCCATAGCCATAAAACGCACTCAGCCTGGGTTTCCATTCGTGATCAAAGGTGTAGCCCAATTCCAGGGCAAAGGCCACAGCATCGTGTTGGCGTAAGGTCTGTTTGGTGGAACCAGCTGGCAGATTGCCAGAGCGACCAAATTGTTTGTTAATATCAGCATCGAAATCAAAACCGCTATCCCCTAAAGTTCCATAAATCCTAAGGCCTGGGGCATAAATATCCAGGTCGGGCTTACGGTCTTTCTCCACAGCGTTGGTAGGATCACCGTTTTGTTTACGGCCTATAAAATAAGGTTGAATAGTAATGTAATCAGACCACTGTTTTAGGCTTAACACCCCGCCATAAATCCAGGTGTCTTCATCCGCGCGGTCAAACTCATATTTCAGACGTTCTATGGGCTGTAAGGCGAATAAATCCAAATCCCAGTCGTTTTGTTTTTTACCAAGACGCACACGGAATCCTTCAAAGTTATTGGTGGTGTTACGGAATTGGTTGTTACCTATCAAACGCCTATCCAATAGTTCCAAATGCTGGCGGCCAGCACGGATACTTAAGGGACGGTTATGACCCAAAAGGTCTTTAAAATAAAGTTCGGCATAGCCCTGAATCAATTCAAACTCATTTACATCGGAGACATTCCTCTCGTAAATGCCGTTATAACTGCGGGAATCTTGGAACTCAACAGCAAATCGCAGTGGATCAAGAATGTCGTGCACCCCCACATAGGCACGGGTTCTTAATAACCAAAGGTTATCCGGATCTGCACGAAATTTAGTGCTGCTATTCGTGCCGGTGGGCGTTGGCCGGTAATCATTCTCCCGGTATTCGTAACGGGTACGAAATTCCAAGCCAACATCCAACCAATCAATATCACGAAATTGCTTGAATTGGGTGCGACTTAGGCTGCGGACATAGCTGGGTGGATCGGGTTCCGGTTCGACACGGTAACCCAAAGTCTTACGATAATAGTCTTCGGCGTTTGCCATGTTCGGCAATAGCACTAAAAGACTTAAGAATCTTGTTGTTTGGGTCAATTTCTTTAAGTAAGGCTTCATGTGTTGTCCTTTTGATAGCTGGAAAACTTTATAATGGAAACATGTCATATTACGGTTGCTTCCTGTTGTCTGGTCAGCTTCCAAGTTGTATGTCTTTGTTATCGCCGCTTTTACGGTAGAGTTTTAGAACGAAGCCCGCTTATCGAGAGCAGATCGGTTGTCAAAACGCAGCTTTTCCTTGCGTTCGATTTGCACCACTTTGTTTTCGTGGATAATGATCTCAACTGAGCCAAAGCGAATGCCCTGCAAGGCAACAGCAATCTGATTTGCAATGTCAGCTATATCGCGTTCTTTGTCGTAGTTTTTCGTTTCAAGTGCCATTAAAACCACCTTGCATTCAGCTATGTTGGAAATTGTGTACATTTACTGTGAAGATAATCTTACTGTAGATTCAATTATTAATTAAACGATATTATTAGATATTTATATCTAATTATAAGATATATAAATTCACAGATTCAATTTTTAGAAAGTGGGATATAGATTGCCAAACTACAGGCACCTCATGTCCTACAAGAATTTTCGCCCATATTTAAATAGGGATAGTGGATGTCATTGACCTAGATTTTTTGGGAAAGTCTGGCAGTGCCAGAATTATTAAGGTGAGCGTCAAGATGAATACCGATAAAAACTTCTTTTTTTGGTTACCGAACTTAATTGGGTTTTAGCGCCAAGGCCGTTAGCATGTTTTTAAGCATTAAACATTTGAAAGACGTGTGTTTATATTTTCGATGATGATCTTGGAAAGGCGGGAATCTAATACCGATTCTTGTGCTTGTTTTACTTGATAGTTTTCCCAGTTGGTATCGTTGTTAAGACGCGTGAGGATGGTGGTTAAATGGTCATTGCTAAAATTGAGGTCATTGATTGTGGTGATCTTCGGATAAATATTTAGTGTTAGTAGCAGGTTGGTTGCTCAGCTTTGCATATGGTTTAAGCGATGATCACTTTTTAGGATATAAGCCAGTCCGTTAACGACGGTTTGGCTAATGTTTAATTTTGACTAATTGCTAGGCATTGGAAAGTGCTTATTCATGAGGTTGGAGATTTGTATTTTTCCATTTGTGCAATTAGAAGGGGATGTTGTTTATTTGTTTTGTTCTTTTTTAGTTACAGTTAGCGGTGTTATTTTGGTAAATAACGATAGCTTGTTAAAATTTTACGAAGTGGGGATAAAATTAAGCGAATGGTGAGGTTATAGTTTTTTGTTTATTAAATATAAAAAAATGATTTTTGATTTTTTTATAATTGTTTTTAAAAAACAGTTATATATGACTCACATTGAGCGGCTATCACCCATAGGAAAGTTGATATATATTTGCTACCGTGGGGCCAAA
>NZ_FUKI01000153.1 GCF_900163755.1 Crenothrix polyspora
TATATCGGCAAGCCTCTGATGGTGTGAGGTTAATCCCGTTGACTTTCGATTTGATGTACTAGCCATTACCCAGTCCTTAATTGAGAGTGTAACCCACATCACAAAAAACTGTCCGATTTGGAAGGACGGTTTTCTATTGCCGCCTGAATGATTTTTCCGCACACTGTTTTTAACAGCCGTACAGGGAAAAAACATGCCTCACTTAGCCTTTATAAAATTTACACCCTTTTGGGGATTAATGGTCACCACCTGTTTGTTGTGTGGATGTGCCAATACTATCCACACACGATATGAAAAGGCCACAGCTCGATGGCCAGCATCTACAGCCAACCAAAGCTATCTGGCTGCTTTAGAAACCACCGCCACTAAACCAGGACAACATTGGCTACAAGTAGGCCGTTACCACACGGTCAATGCCGTACCGTCCAAAGAACAACAAGCGTTGTTGCAGGTCATCATCGAAGTCACCTTGCCGGAGGAGGTGGCTGATATCCAGGCGGCAGTGGATTATTTGTTGCTGCGGAGTGGTTACCAGTTTACCGTTTTGCCCCAATCCTTGGATGTTCAACAATTATTGCAAAAGCCCATCCCTGCCGTCCACCGCCATTTAGGCCCGATGACCTTGGAAAGTGCGTTACAGACCTTGGCAGGCAATCCCTTTCAACTGACCGTCGATCCGGTACACCGCCAAGTAGGGTATGCGCTACCTGCCAATATTACAAAGCAGGTGTTCCATGAGTTCCGATAATAATGCCGAGCTGGATATGGAAATGGATAATGAAGGCCATAACGATAGTTTTGAGCCCTTAGGCCATTATTACACTAAATCGGTGACACCGGTTAAATTAGGCAAGCTGACGCGTTGGATAATGATTGCTTGTGCCTGTGTAGTGCTCGCGTTATCAATAGTCTATTCAGGACATGTTAAACAGATTTTGCCATTCCTTAAAAACTGGCAGATACCCCCATTTGTCTGGGTGTCGGCTGAAACTGTATCCCCATCAGCCCCAAAAATCAGCATGGATACACGGGTAACGGAAATACCGGAAGCACATCCCCTGTATTTCCGGCCAGACCGTTTTACTGATATTCATCAGAACTTGCCATTACCGCGACCCATCGATAGTCCCAAAATAACACAACTGGAAAATCAACTGGCCTCATTAAGCACGCGTATTGAAACACAGCAGCAAACCTACACGGAACAATTTAAGACATTGGAGAACCAGTTAAAAACCATGCAGCAACAAGCCAGTAAACAACCAGTGGTACGGACAGCCATTAAACCACACCACCGAAAACCGCCAGCGGTATTGCCTAAAAAGCAAACGTACCGGCCAGTAAAAACCAAAACCGCACCGCGCAAGCCATCAGTACATGCAATGGATACCAAAGCATCAGTACCGGATTTTACCTTAGCCAGCATTGACCAGTGGGGTGACAAAACACAGGCTGTGCTACGCCATCACGGCCAGCTTTATACCCTGGTGCCAGGCAGCACATTGTCGGGGTGGACGGTAGTGGAATTTGCTGACAGCCACGAAGGTGTTTATATGGCCAACCGTCAAGGCCAACGCCGCTTATTGTCCCTGGATTAAGGTATCGTGATGAAAGCAGTCATTTATCCGTTACCGTATTTGGCTTTTAGTGCCGTGCTGATGCTCTGGCAAATACCGGGCTTAGCAGTTGAGATCACCCAGCCGCAAACTACACCCTTAGCGGCCAGCACGCCCACTGCCTTAAAACCGTCCGTCACCGGCATCGAAACACAGCCGTTTGACCGGCAGCAATGGCAACTCAGTGAACCGGAATGGCAGCGCTATACCAGCCTGTTGCAAGGCATACGCGGCAGCGTCAGTCCCAAGTCGCTGTCACCTTTGGAAGTGCTGGGCATCCATGCCGAAACCACCCAGGAGCGTAAACAATATGCCAAGCGTTGGGCAAGGCTGATGCACGAAGATGTTGAGCGTACCCTGGCTTTTCAACGTGCTTATCTGGAAGCCGCCAAGGAACTGTACGGCCAGGCACCGTTGTTTGATGCCAAACTGATGTCCTCAAACAGCCCACATAACGGCCAAGCCAGTTTAGTCGATGGTGACCGCCTATTGGTGTTTGTAAAACTACAGGATTGTCTGACCTGTCATACGGTTGTGCAGCATGTGTTAACCCGCAGTGCCGGTAAACATGTCCAGGTGGACATTTATTTCACTGATACGAAAGAACAGCAGGATGAACCCCGTATGGTGGCCTGGGCCAAATAACACAAACTTGATCCACAAAAGCTGGCACAAAAAACGGTGACGCTGAACCATGACAAGGGGGCTTACTACCAGGTCAGCCAGCAAATCGTGGCCGATGTTCCCGTGGTGTATGTGCTGCGTGGCACCCAGTTGCATCAATGGGCGAACTAAACGACGGCAGGCGTGTCGTGGTGGGACTGCCGCGCATCGACCAATTATCATGCCAACGTTTTTTGCAACAATGCAGCCGGGCACTGGCTATCCCGGATGCCATCTTAACCGAATACACCTTGAGGAGTCCGATTATGCACAACGTCCATTTACAACAACCGCCCTTGGCGCAATATGAATGCGCCATCGGCTATGAATTCCCCTGGGGGCATATCCTGGAACGGCGGGTCAACCAGTATGTGGTGTGGGATTTTTGCCTGAGCCAGTTGCTCATGCACTATTTGCGGGCCGGCAAACGCCTGGAGGATTGCCAAAAACAGGTGTTTTCCGCTCTGGAGCGCACCTTTGACTGCACCACGCGTGACCTGTTTGCCCTGGTCGGGCTGTCAAAAGCCTGGCAACTGTGCCCCAGTTCCTCGGTGGGCATGTTCAGCCAGGTGGCGCATTTTACCGCTGAACAAGCGGCACGGGAATGGGTGGTCAGTGAACTGATGGCCGCCTTGCCGGATATTATCGCCAGCGCCCAGCGCCTTGTAGTAAAAACGGAGTATTAGGATGATTCGTCTGTCGATTGTTAAGACATTGTTGTTGGCCGTTATTGTCGGCCACACTGCGCCCCTTTATGCTTTCGTGCCGGCAGGCTACCAATGGGTGGCGCGTAACTCACAGGTGCCGGAACATTATTTTTACGGCATTGCCCTGAATGAAAGCGGTAAACGGTTGGCCAACAAAGACTATAGGCCGTGGCCGTGGACGCTCAATGTCGAAGGCAAAGCGTATTTTTACCCGACCCGAAAGACCTGTTACCGTGCATTGACCGGATTTCTGGGGCAGGGCAAAACCATTATCGATATCGGCCTGATGCAGGTGAACTGGCATTACCACCGTGACAAGTTGGGCAATCCGTGGCAAGCGCTGGATCCGTATTTTAATCTGCACGTAGGCGCACGGATTTTACGGCACGAATACGACAAAACCCATGACTGGTTCCAGGCCGTGGGGCGCTACCATTCGCCTGGCCAGCTCAGCGGCCAAAAGCAGCGTGCTATTAATTATGCCAACAATGTCTTTAAACGGCTGGCACGGCTCAGGCAGCGTTCATGATCGCCATGTCCCACGTTAAAAAGACAGTTTTTGTTATGACACTGACCATACTGCATGCGCCACATATTATGGCTGAACCTGTTGTAATTTTCGACAATGGCAAAACCCAACCCTTGGCTGCTTATTTGCCTGCCGTTAAACCGACCGTCCAAACCGCTTTTGAAGTAACGACCACAGCGACAGTTCTCAATGCTGAACATTTGCAGGTTTTATCGCAAAGTCTTCCGGTGATAACACCGGAACTGACCCCAGGCAACGTAGCGCCAAAAACCCTGTCGATCCCTTACCTGGAGCGGCCAGTGTTTATTATTGGCGCGGATGCGTTGTCATTACAGTGGCTACAGCAACACCGTGAACGCCTGAACACATTGCATGCGGTGGGCTGGGTGGTGAATGTGGAGACCGTTGCCCAGTTGAAGCAACTCAAACAACAGACCACCCCGTTGGAACTGGTTGCCTTGTCAGGGTCAGAACTCGCTCAGCAGTTTGGCTTAGACCATTATCCGGCACTGATTTCAACTAACAGGATCGAGCAATGAGTAAATCGTACCCGATGGAAGCGTTGTTGCGCCCGCCGGTGGAGTTTTTCACGGCGTTTTCAGCCGCAGGGGCAGCGTTTATTGCCGGTGTTGCACCCTGGGCACTGATGATGACACCGTCCGTGGGCACTGCCACGGCGGGAGTGTTATCGGTACTGGCCGTGGTAAGAAGCTGTGAGGGCTGGCGTATCGTGCGTTATCAGCGTAGCTTGCGGAAATTGCCGGAGTACCGGTTATCGGTGGCCAAAACACCGGTGAGCGCCACCCGTCTGTTTTTGGGGATGGGTTTTTTGTGGACCCAGCAACACACGCAGCGGCTACGCGATACCCAGCGCCCGAAAGTCCGGCATTATTTGCAACAGGGGTTTTTATACCGTTGGGCACGGCAGCTTGAAAGCCACCATGAAAAAAATAGCGCCTTCAAACCCTTGTTCTGGTTGTTTAGGCTGAACGTATGGGGCAATCCGTTCAAGCCGTTGCCGCCTGTTGGCGGTAAGCCGCAGATCCATGCCGTGGGCATGACCGAGCAACCTGTGTGGATGGATTTACGGGAACGGGTTGGCCATACCCTGGTTTTGGGCACCACCCGCGTCGGCAAGACCCGGTTTGCTGAGTTGTTGATTACCCAGGACATCCGCCGTGGCGATGTGGTGATTGTCTTCGACCCCAAAGGTGATGCCGACTTGATGAAACGGGTACTGGCCGAAGCCAAACGAGTAGGACGCGATAACGAGACTTATATTTTCCATTTGGGGTATCCTGAAATCTCCTGCCGCTACAATGCCATCGGCAATTTTTCCCGCATTACCGAAGTGGCCACCCGCGTCACCAATGCCTTGCCCAGTGAAGGCAACTCTGCGGCGTTCCGGGAATTTGCCTGGCGCTTCACCAATATGATCGCGATGGCGCTGGTGAAGATGGGGCGGCGGCCGGATTACCAGCAGATCACCCGCTATATCACCCATATTGAACCGTTATTGCTGGAGTATTACCGGCACTGGCTGCCGGAAGTCGCACCGGATGGCTGGGAACAGGCGGTGCAAAAGATAGCGGCAGGCATCCATGAAAAAGACCTGCCTTCGGCACTTAAAGGCCGCAGCCATGAGGTAATTGCCTTGGTGCGTTATGTGAAGGAAAACGGTTTTTATGATGCCGTGGCCGATGGTCTGCGCTCGGCGTTTGAATACGACAAGACTTATTTCGATAAAATCGTGGCTTCGTTGCTGCCGCTGATGGAAAAACTGATTTCCGGCAAGACCGCGCAATTGATATCGCCCAATTATGCCGATGCCGCAGACCTGCGGCCGATTATCGATTGGCGGCAGGTCATCCGCCGCAAAGGCATTGTCTATGTGGGATTAGATGCCTTGTCCGATATGGCGGTGGCCTCGGCGGTGGGCAACTCCATGTTTGCCGACCTGGTGTCGGTGGCGGGCGACATTTACAAGCACGGCACCGACCACGGCTTGCCCAATGACATTAAAAGCCATAAGTTGCCGACAGTTTCATTGCATGCCGATGAATTCAATGAACTGATCGGCGCGGAATTTATCCCCTTGCTCAATAAAGCCGGTGGTGCCGGTTTTCAGGTGACCGCCTACACGCAAACCTGGTCGGATGTGGAAGCCCGCTTGGGCAACAAGGCCAAGGCAGGGCAGGTGGCCGGTAATTTCAATACGCTGATTATGCTACGGGTGAAAGAACTGGCCACCGCCGAAATGCTCACTTCGCAAATTGACACCTGTGAAGTCAGTACCTTGATGGAAGTATCTGGTGTCAATGACTCCTCAGATCCGTTTTCAAGTGTGGACTTTTCCTCCAGCAATGAAGATCGGCTCAGTACCACCGAAGTGCCGTTGATATCACCAGCCACGATTATGGCCTTGCCCAAAGGCCAGGCGTTTGCGTTGTTGGAAGGCGGGCATTTATGGAAGCTGCGCCTGCCCTTGTCGGATGCCAGCGACGATCCTTTGATCCCCAAAACTATGTCCGATATTGCCCAAGATATGCAGCGCCGCTACAGCAGCAGTTTTAACACCTAAAGGCCACCTGTCACCCAAACCACCCAGCTGATGCCCGCACAGAATTCCAACCAAAACCGGTCTGCCCAGCAAGCCGTAGAGCAAGGCTTATTGAGCCGAAGCTTGACGACGGTGGTGCAGTTTTGTTTTTTTGCGCTGGCGACTTTGTTGTTGGCGGTGCTGATTGAATGGGTTGGCATGGCTTTTTGTTGGCAAGCCCAGGGTTCAAGCCACAGTGCGTTGATGCTGGAACAAGAGCTGGCCTATTTGAACAGTGATTTTAAGCGTAGCGCCCTGGTGGCCGAGCCAATTGAATTTGCCCGGCGTTGCTCGGCTAATTTCTATTATTATTTGTTCCAAAAAACCGGCATTGAACGGGGGCTTAAATGGTTGGCCAGCACAGAACCACAGCAACACCCGCAGTTACACAACTGGGTAAGATACGCTTATCAGGTGAGTGCGGATTACATTCTGGCTGCCATTACCATGACTTCCGTGTTCGCCGTGCGCCTGGCGGTGTTGGTCTTGTCAGCACCGGCCTTTGTGTTGCTGGCACTGGTCGGCATTGTCGATGGCCTGGTGCAACGGGACATCCGGCGTTGGAGCGGTGGGCGGGAAAGTGCCTTTGTCTACCACTGGGCAAAGAAGTTTATCCTGCCGTCTTTGACGTTGCCTTGGGTGGTTTATTTGGCTATGCCATTTAGTATCCATCCTAATGTGATTGTTTTACCGTTTGCGGTGTTGCTGGCTGTGGTGGTGAGGGTGATGACGGCAACGTTTAAGAAGTATTTATGACTTAAAAAATCTGTCCTGATGCGTGCGATAACGCACAGACAAGCCCATCAAAATCAGCTATTTTGTATGAGGTATCTGATTGTAATCTTAACGTTTACTATGAAAGTCGTATCCAGGGTTGAGATTCGTCTGACGGGGCGATGCAGCGAATGAACGTTAGGAAGCGGTGTTTCTCGAAAGTATTAACACTCGCAACAGGTTTGATAAAAATAGCTGACCAAATAAAGCACTGCAAAATAATTTTAAATTGGGAAACTTACTTAGAGAGAATCCAAGAGAGCCAGGAATGACGTAAGTTAGGGCGATGTTATTTTTTATTTAAACTGCTGGAAATTATGAAAAATAATTATAACGAAATGTACACCGACAATGGGGAAGTTCGTGAAATTTATGGACGTTACTCACACTGGCTAAAAGAATTGCCTGATGGCACGCTGGAACGCAGAAATACGGAAGCGGAGTTACTGTTCCGGCGGCTAGGTATCACCTTTGCCGTCTATGGCGAAACGGACGACGCGGAGCGCCTCATACCCTTTGATATTGTGCCGCGAATTTTCGGCGCTGCGGAATGGCAACGCCTGGAACTGGGACTTAAACAACGTGTCCGTGCACTTAACGCCTTCCTGCATGATATCTATCACGACCAGGAAATCATTAAGGCCGGACTGATTACTGCTCACCAAGTACTGGGCAATTCACTGTATCGCCCCGAGATGCAGGGTATTGACCTACCTAACCAGGTTTATGCCCACATTGCTGGGATCGACTTGGTGCGGGTTGCGGAAAATGATTTCTACGTGTTGGAAGACAATCTGCGCACGCCGTCTGGGGTGTCCTATATGGTGGAAAACCGTAAAACCATGATGCGTTTATTTCACGAATTGTTTGCCAAACATACCGTTGAACCTGTAGAGCACTATCCGCAAATGCTGCTCAATACCCTACGCGAAGCGGCACCGCCGAACGTCGAATATCCGGTTATTGTGGTGATGACACCGGGGTCGTATAACAGCGCCTATTTCGAACATGCCTTCCTCGCCAGACAAATGGGCGTGGAACTGGTCGAAGGCCAGGATCTGTTCGTCCATCAACAAAAAGTTTATATGGACACCACAGACGGGCCGATCCAAGTCCATGTGATTTATCGGCGGGTAGATGACGATTTTATTGACCCGCTGGTATTTCGTCCCGATTCAACCCTCGGCGTACCAGGCTTGATGGATGCCTATCGCAGTGGCAATGTTACCTTGGCCAACGCCGTGGGTACCGGTGTAGCGGATGACAAATCCACCTATCTGTTTGTACCTGAAATGATCCAATTTTATCTTGGCGAAACGCCGCTGCTGTCTAATGTGCAGACTTGGCGGCTAAGTGAGCCTGATGATTTGAACTATGTGCTCGCGCATTTGCCGGAGTTGGTGGTCAAGGAAGTGCAAGGTTCGGGCGGATACGGCATGCTGATTGGCCCGACCAGCACAATGGCCGAAATTGAAACATACAAACAACGCATCTTGGCAGGACCTGCCAAATTTATTGCCCAACCGACGTTGGCATTGTCATCTTGCCCGACGCTTGTAGAAGCTGGCATCGCGCCTCGGCATGTCGATTTGAGACCCTTCGTATTGTCAGGCAAAGACATTCGCATCGTGCCGGGTGGCCTGACGCGGGTGGCGCTTAGCGAGGGTTCATTAGTGGTCAATTCCTCGCAGGGTGGTGGCACTAAAGACACTTGGGTACTGGAGGACTAAATCATGCTATCACGGACTGCAGAAAACTTATTTTGGATGGCACGCCATATTGAACGCGCCGAAAACACGGCACGTATTCTGGATGTGGCACAACGCTCCGCATTACTTCCGGTAGTCACCGACATCGAAGAAGCACATTTGTGGTATGCACCATTGAAAATAACCGGTAGCGCCAAAGGTTACGCAGTCAAGCATGGACTGGCCAAGGCAGACACGGTCACCCATTTTATGGCTTTGGATCCAGACAACCCAGCCAGCATTTATAGCTGCCTGCGTCTTGCCCGCGAAAATGCGCGGACAGTGCGCGGCGCAATGACATCGGAAATGTGGGAAGTCATCAACGATTCCTGGTTGGAGTTCAACCGCCAGCCGAGGCAAATGGATTATGAAAAATTCCAAGTCTTTTTCGACCGCGTCAAGGTTCGCTCACATCTGTTCCGCGGCGTAACATTAGGCACCATGCTCAAAGATATTGGCTTCAGTTTTATTAAGCTAGGCACTTTTCTTGAACGCGCCGACAACACGGCACGAATACTTGATGTCAAATACCATATCCTACTGCCTAGCGTGGATGATGTCGGCGGTGCGGCGGATTATTACCAATGGGGGTCCTTGCTGAAATCAGTCAGTGCCTTCGAAGCGTACCAAAAAATATATCGTGACGTGATTTCCCCAAAGAGGGTCAGCGAATTGCTGATTTTCAGGGGTGATATGCCACGTTCACTGCATGCCTGTTTGAACGAAGTGGAGGCTGCCTTGATCGATATTGATGGGACATCAGGCAAGGAAGCCCGTCGCCTTGCTGGAGAACAACACGCTGAGCTGCATTTCGGCCGCATTGAAGATGCTTTCGGTCATGGCTTACACGAATATCTTACCGATTTTTTGAAAAATATCGCCCTGTTGGGACAGGAGATTCAAACCGATTATTTATCGCGCCGCCACAGCATGTTGGGAGCCGAAGCAGCGCCCCTTAAGATTTTAGAAAATCCTTAAATTTCATGGGTTATTACTAAATATCCATCTTTTGATGCCACTTAATCGCAACCAATAACACCTGCAAACCATTTTTAAAAATAACTCGCAGTGAGAAGCGAATGAAAACAAAGGTGCAATACTTAGAACATTTGGAAACGAAACTGAATGAGTATGGTGTACAAATTGACCTCCTAACTGTCAAATTTGAGAAAGCAACAGGCGCGTCGAAACTGCAATTTTCACCAGAACTAATGGCTTTGAAGGCTAAATACAATGCTGTTAGGGAGAAAATGCAAGCATTGGAGCAAACTAGCACCGAAGAATGGGAAAATGACTTATTAGTGAGGGCCGAGACAGCCTGGAACGCGATGAGCTACGGTAAAGTAATAAGAAATTGATAAAGTCTGGCAATTATATTTGTCTATGGACAAGTTTGTAGAAATCACAAGTGCTGGACATAAATACTTTAGCCTGATAATACCTCATCAGTCCTGATCTTGAAACTCACCAAGGTATTCGGTCCAAAAGTGCTGCTGATGGCGACATCCTCAGCATCGCGGCCACGGGCAATGAGCACACGTCCGATACGCGGGATATTGTTTCTGGCGTCGAAAGTATACCATTGGCCTTCCAGGTAAGCTTCAAACCAACCGGCAAAATCCATAGGGCTATAGTTTGGTGGTACACCAATGTCGCCTAAATAGCCGGTACAATAGCGTGCGGGAATGTTCATGCAGCGGCAGAATGTTATGGCTAGGTGGGCAAAATCACGGCACACACCGGTTCTTTCTTGATAGGCTTCCAATGCCGTCTTGGTGCGGCGTGCATGTTCATAGCCAAATGATAGATGGCGATTGACGTAGTCGCAGATTGCTTGGACACGACCCCAACTTGTTGGTGACTTATCAAACAGTTGCCAGGCAGTCTCGGATAGGCGATCCGTCTCGCAATATCGGCTTCCCAGCAGGAAAACCAGGGTATCATCCGGCAAATTTTCGACAGGCGTTTGTTTTGCCCCAAAGTTGACCCTATCCGGTTGCCCAGTATCCCTTATGATCGCATCGGTGGAAAGCTTAAGCTGGCCTGTGGGGGCAATAATACGGCTGCACCAGTTGCCAAAATTGTCTCGATAAGCCGTTAACGGGACAGGCGGGTCAGTAATCAGGTGGTCTGGAATGATCAGGTCAGAGACGCGTGTGTAGTGTACATTCAAGGTCACGATCATTGGGGTCGGCTGCGGGCAGTCATAAATAATTTCATAACCAATACGGATTTTCATGGTAATGCTCCTGTTGCTCGCCGGTGCTGACTTTGTCAGAAACTGGCCGTTTGGGTTATTGGGTTTGAATGGGCCTGAGTGGAAAATTCTGGCCTAGCTTGGATAATGCTAGGCAAAGCGATTTGACGATCACTTTACGCAAAGCGGGCCAATGCCGTCCTGCCTTGAAAATGTGCTTCTGGTTGACTTCCAACTCGATCCCTATGTACTTGTCTTGTGGTAGCCGTTGGCGAAACCAAGAGGTCAAGCCATCGCCTTTTCCTTCATAAGGGTAATTGCGACGGACGCTTAATTCGGGGGCATAAGCTTTTAAGGCCAACTTCCATTGCTCACACAGGGCTATCTCATAGGGTCGGGCAGGGTCATAAAGCAGGCCAATATCGGCATTACGAACCTTACCATTCAATTCTGGCGTGAAACTGTGGGATGAGAGATGAATCACCTGGCCGTATTCTGCAATTGCCTGTCTGACTAGGTGTTCTGCTTGGGTACGATAGGGCTGGTAATATTGCTTCAATATAATGTCTCGTAGCTCAGATGGCAGTTTACGGATAGTTTCGTAATGGAGATGTGGGTGTCTTACGGATCGATTCAAGTCAACGAGCAGGCGGCTTACCGTAGCAGCCACCAATGGGGCTGCAAATGCAGCCGCCAGATCTTTTGCCATATTGATTGCGCCGGGGTCAAAACCACGATGACTATCTAGCAAGGCCTGATTGGCTTTAAACAGGTCACGATAAAGACTGGGAATGCGGTTGCCGCCGTGCTCGCAAGTAATCACTAGACTATAATTGTTGCAGTGGGTTGTGCATTCGTCCATCGCCGAAATCTCTGAATGCATCCTTTGTGCCCCTACCAATCTAGGTTTGGCAACCGACTGAACACCTGACGCACCCCTTCAGTCCATTGCTTGCCGAGCGCGTTGAAATACGTGTCTCCTATGTCGAAACGCCGACGCATCGTTACCTCAAGGCTGTCCCGTTGATAGCAGATCAGGTCAATCGGCATACCGACGGACAAGTTGCTGCACATCGTCGAATCGAAGGAGACCAGTACACATTTTGCGGCATCGTTCAGAGAAGTCGAACGGGTAATGACTCTGTCAATGATTGGTTTTCCGTATTTCGTTTCCCCAGTCTGGAAATAGGGTGTCTCTAGGCTAGCCTCGATGAAGTTACCTTGCGCATAGATGCGGAAAAGGCGTGTTTGCTCGCCAGCGATCTGGCCACCAAGTATGAATGAGGCGTTGAAGCTGACATTATTTGCCGCCAATTTTTGCCCGTCACGCCGGTCAACGTCACGCATTGCGTCCGAAACCAGCATCGCTGTATCGAACATGGACTCCGCGACCCATAGATTTGGGATTCCGTCCTTGGCATTTCTTTGTTTGAGTATGCTAATGACAGCCTGTGTCCCAGCCAAGTTACCCGAACTCAATAGCACGATAACACGGTCACCTGTCCGTTCAAATACAGTCATCTTGCAGAAACTGGCAAAATTGTCGACACCTGCATGGGTTCGTGAGTCTGAAGCAAAAACCAGCCCGGAATCGAGCATAGTGCCAACACAGTATGTCATGGGTGTATTTCCTTTTCCTTTTTTTGAAATAATATCTGAATTAAATCAAGAGGTGTGTGGGGAGGGTAGAGTCTTAATGTTTGACGCTAAGCTGTTGCAGTTCTTTGCTGGTTGATTTTTAATTTTCGACATATCTGACCAATTCTCCACAGTTAGTGATTTTGGCTGCATAATTGATCCAGTCATTGGCTAATTTTACTTGACTACTGAACCTTGTCTGTGCGCTATCGTACTTAGTAGGTAATCGCGATTATCCATCGAACTCGTTTTTGCAAGCGCTTGATTGATTTAAGGCCACCTAGAAGATATCTACACATTTAAATGAGGTATGTAGGTCAATACCTTCGCCAAACGGATAGGGACAGTTGAAAATAGATCTTCAATCATAGCTAAATCGTAACTACCTAGTACATCAAATCGTATAAAAACAGGATAATAAAAATCTTCAAATCATGAATGAAATGCTGATTGTGTACAGCATAAAGCTAAATTAAAATCCTGTTGACTTCCAATTTGGTGTACTAGTACTCAGTCACTCTTTAAATGTCGAATAACAGCCCCCATAAACAAGTTTCACGTAAGGGATAGGCTGACTATGAAAAAGAAATACATTGTACGATTGACAGAGGACGAAAGAGATTATTTGGATGGCATAATCCATACAGGGAAAGTGGCAGCACACAAAAGACTTCATGCAGAAATACTGCTT
>NZ_FUKI01000151.1:824-4080 GCF_900163755.1 Crenothrix polyspora
GGAACTCAGTGAATACTGGGGCTATAGCTCAGCTGGGAGAGCACCTGCCTTGCACGCAGGGGGTCAGCGGTTCGATCCCGCTTAGCTCCACCAATTCTATAACGTTTTAAACGCACAAAGACTTTAAGTAATTAAGGTTTTATCTGCATTCTAAAGACCTTATAGAATTGGTGCTTAAACGCATTAATTGCTCTTTAACAAATTGGAAATCTGTAACATTAAAAGTTTAACCATGCCCTAGCAGTGTGGTGAGACTTGGATGGGTTCGAATGAACCTGGTTAACACAGATAAACACAACAGACTTCAGTAATGAAGAATGAAGCGTTTTGATCGTGTTGAATTCAGGCGAACAAGAGTCCATTCGCAAAAAAGCGATAGAAACTGATGAGTAACACGAACGTTAATTTAAAATAAAAGCGTTATGAAAATAGCGAAATAACTTTAAAAAGACCCATTCGGGTTATATGGTCAAGTGAATAAGCGCATACGGTGGATGCCTAGGCAGTGAGAGGCGATGAAGGACGTTGTAGCATGCGATAAGCCGCGGGGAGTGTGCAAACTCACCTTGATCCGCGGATTTCCGAATGGGGGAACCCAGCTGTCATCAGACAGTTATCTTGACATGAATACATAGTGTCCTGAGGCGAACGTGGGGAACTGAAACATCTAAGTACCCACAGGAAAAGAAATCAACCGAGATTCCCTTAGTAGCGGCGAGCGAACGGGGATTAGCCCTTAAGTTGTACAGTTGTTAGTGGAACAGTCTGGAAAGTCTGGCGATACAGGGTGATAGCCCCGTACACGAAAACGCTGTACAGTGAAAACGAGTAGGACGGGGCACGAGAAACCTTGTCTGAACATGGGGGGACCATCCTCCAAGGCTAAATACTCCTTACTGACCGATAGTGAACCAGTACCGTGAGGGAAAGGCGAAAAGAACCGCGGAGAGCGGAGTGAAATAGATCCTGAAACCGTATGCGTACAAGCAGTGGAAGCGGACTTGTTCCGTGACTGCGTACCTTTTGTATAATGGGTCAGCGAGTTAATCTCAGTGGCAAGCTTAACCGAATAGGGGAGGCGTAGCGAAAGCGAGTCTTAATAGGGCGTCAAGTCGCTGGGATTAGACCCGAAACCGGGCGATCTATCCATGACCAGGCTGAAGGTGAGGTAATACTTACTGGAGGGCCGAACCCACGTATGTTGAAAAATCCGGGGATGAGTTGTGGATCGGAGTGAAAGGCTAATCAAGCTCGGAGATAGCTGGTTCTCCTCGAAAGCTATTTAGGTAGCGCCTCGTGTATAACTGTTGGGGGTAGAGCACTGTTTCGGCTAGGGGGTCGTCTAGACTTACCAACCCGATGCAAACTCCGAATACCAACAAGTTTGAGCACGGGAGACACACGGCGGGTGATAAGGTCCGTCGTGAAAAGGGAAACAGCCCAGACCGTCAGCTAAGGTCCCAAAATCTATGCTCAGTGGGAAACGATGTGGAAAGGCACAGACAGCCAGGAGGTTGGCTTAGAAGCAGCCATCCTTTAAAGAAAGCGTAATAGCTCACTGGTCGAGTCGGTCTGCGCGGAAGATTTACCGGGGCTAAGCATAGTACCGAAGCTACGGGTTCAACGTTTACGTTGAGCGGTAGAGGAGCGTTCTGTACGCCTGTGAAGGTGCATTGAGAAGTGTGCTGGAGGTATCAGAAGTGCGAATGCTGACATGAGTAACGATAATGCGGGTGAAAAACCCGCACGCCGAAAACCCAAGGTTTCCTGCGCAACGCTAATCGACGCAGGGTTAGTCGGTACCTAAGGCGAGGCTGAAAAGCGTAGTCGATGGAAAACAGGTTAATATTCCTGTACCGGTGGTAACTGCGATGGGGTGACGGAGAAGGCTAGGTCAGCCAACTGTTGGAATAGTTGGTTTAAGCGAGTAGGGAGTGTGACCAGGCAAATCCGGTTGCATATATTCCGAGACGTGATGACGGATTTTATTTTCGGATAAGATGAAGTGATTGATGCCATGCTTCCAAGAAAAACCTCTAAGCTTCAGGTTACCAGTGGCCGTACCGTAAACCGACACAGGTGGGTGGGATGAGAATTCTAAGGCGCTTGAGAGAACTCGGCTGAAGGAACTAGGCAAAATGATACCGTAACTTCGGGAGAAGGTATGCCCCTTGTAGGTGAAAAGACTTGCTCTTGGAGCTGAAAGGGGTTGCAAAAAATTGGTGGCTGCGACTGTTTAGCAAAAACATAGCACTCTGCGAACTCGAAAGAGGAAGTATAGGGTGTGACGCCTGCCCGGTGCTGGAAGGTTAATTGATGGGGTTAGCGTAAGCGAAGCTCTTGATCGAAGCCCCAGTAAACGGCGGCCGTAACTATAACGGTCCTAAGGTAGCGAAATTCCTTGTCGGGTAAGTTCCGACCTGCACGAATGGCGTAACGATGGCCACACTGTCTCCAGCCGAGACTCAGTGAAATTGAAATTGCGGTGAAGATGCCGTATACCCGTGGCTAGACGGAAAGACCCCGTGAACCTTTACTATAGCTTTGCACTGGACTTTGAATCAACTTGTGTAGGATAGGTGGGAGGCTTTGAAGCGTGGACGCTAGTTCATGTGGAGCCGACCTTGAAATACCACCCTGGTTTATTTGAAGTTCTAACCTCGGCCCGTTATCCGGGCTAGGGACAGTGTATGGTGGGTAGTTTGACTGGGGCGGTCTCCTCCCAAAGAGTAACGGAGGAGCACGAAGGTACCCTCAGGCTGGTCGGAAATCAGCCAATGAGTGCAATGGCATAAGGGTGCTTGACTGCGAGACGTACAAGTCGAGCAGGTACGAAAGTAGGTCATAGTGATCCGGTGGTTCTGTATGGAAGGGCCATCGCTCAACGGATAAAAGGTACTCCGGGGATAACAGGCTGATACCGCCCAAGAGTTCATATCGACGGCGGTGTTTGGCACCTCGATGTCGGCTCATCACATCCTGGGGCTGAAGCAGGTCCCAAGGGTATGGCTGTTCGCCATTTAAAGTGGTACGCGAGCTGGGTTCAGAACGTCGTGAGACAGTTCGGTCCCTATCTGCCATGGGCGTTTGAGAATTGAGGGAAGCTGCTCCTAGTACGAGAGGACCGGAGTGGACGAACCTCTGGTGTTCCGGTTGTTCTGCCAAGGGCATTGCCGGGTAGCCAAGTTCGGACAGGATAACCGCTGAAAGCATCTAAGCGGGAAGCCCCTCCCAAGATGAGTTCTCACTGGGACTT
>NZ_FUKI01000149.1 GCF_900163755.1 Crenothrix polyspora
ACGTTGCGTTAATGAGCAATGGAAAGACAAAGGCTTGCGACGTTCAGGAAATTTGCCTATATCGGCAGTATCGTAAAAAGTTTCAATGTGTCGGCGGGAACGGGCAATGGTAACGCTATCCAGTAATTCGAAAAAATCAAAATCCAGGGTATTGAGTATAGCGTTTGCAGTACGCTGTTCCGGCGAAAGGCTAACCCAGGCATTAAAGGCTAACTGCGCTCTTCTGAAAATAGTCTCTATATCTTTTTCCGTGTGTAACCGTTGATTAAGGTTTTCCGAATCGCCTTCATAGGCTAACGCCAGTTGGTTACGCAAGTCATTAAAACGATTATTGACGGGAGTGGCGGATAACATCAATACTTTGGTTTTTACGCCTTGTTTGATGACTGAATTCATCAGCTTTTGGTAACGGGTTTCTTTATCCTTGAAGATATCGTTATTACGGAAATTATGTGACTCATCAATCACCACGAGATCATAATTGCCCCAATTAATCCGATTTAAAGGCGTGCCAAAAGATTCGCCACTGGTGCGTTGTAAATCGGTGTGGCATAACACGTCATAATTGAAGCGATCTTTAGCAAAAATATTGGTGGTTAGATTACGATTATACGTTAGCCAGTTGTCCGCTAATTTTTTAGGGCACAAAACCAGTACCGAACGGTTGCGTAACTCGTAATACTTAATCACCGCCAAGGCGCTAAAGGTTTTACCCAAACCTACACTATCCGCCAATATACAGCCGTTGTAGGTTTCCAGCTTGTTGATAATGCCAGTGGCGGCATCTCGCTGAAAATTGAACAGCTTTTTCCAGATTAAACTTTCCTGGTAACCGGTACGGTCATTGGGAAGTACATCTTCATTAAGTTCTTCCAAAAACTCATTGAAGATGTTGTACAGCATCAGAAAGTAAATCCGCTCCGGCGAATTTTCCTGGTACACCGAAGCAATGTGTTCACATAAGCGTGTAGTTACATCGTCAAGTCTCTCTGGATCATTCCAGATTTGTTCAAACAAATTCAGAAAGACGGTGGTATTGCTGGGCTCATCAAATTTATTGACGATATTGGAAACCGCATCACCTGGCTGGTATCCTAAATCAACGGCGGTAAATCCATGTAAAGGCATATAAATAGCCGCATCATTCGTATTTTGCACACAAGCAAATTGCTGCATGGGGGCTTTGCTGTTATTAGAGCGAAAACTAGCTTTGCGACGTATCCAATCAGCACACTCTTTGGCAATGGCTCGTTGTGTCAGTTTGTTCTTTAGTTGAATTTCAAACTCGCTACCATACAGACTACGTTCACGACCGGCCTTGGGTATGTGGAATTCACGTTGTTCTTTTTTTATTTTGTCGGTCACCTCATTTGGTACAAAAGTAGGTGAGGTAAAAATGAATTCAAGTGAAGCAATATTTTCCAGTTCCTTTTTTAATGCCTCGAATGCATAAATTGAAAAGCAGGATGCAGCGATCTTGAGCTTTGAACCAGACTTTAGCGTTTGTTTGAGGTTATCGCCCAACAGCTGATTGATATTGTCGATAATTTCCATGCTTTTTATATATCCGCCACCAACTTACTCAACCTTTCCTGCCCCGCATGAGTGTAAATCTGCGTGGTGGCGATGCTCTCATGGCCTAACAAGGCTTGAATATCCACCAACTGCACATCCTTTTCCAGCAAGCGCGTAGCGTAGGTATGCCGTAATTTGTGCGGGGTCACCTTCTTGTCTATCCCCGCCTTGTCGATCAACTTTTTCAGATATGCCCGTACCGCATGCGCCCCTGGTGGCCTAGCCCCCGGTTTTTTGGCGAACACATAATCCTCACCGCCCTTCCCCGCCAAGGACAGCGCCAGCACCCGCCCAAAAGATTCCGGCAACGGCACTTGCCGTTCCTTGTCGCCCTTGCCGATCACCCGCACATGCTTGGCCACGCCGTCCACCATGCGGACATGCGCCACCTTCAGCCCCAATGCCTCGCTGATCCGCAGGCCGGATTTTTGGATCAATTCAAACAGCAGGTCATAACGCTGGCGTATCTTCAACGCCGAGGCGCGGCTGCGGCCAAAGATATTGTCGGGGATGTCGTCGTAGTTGCGGGTGGCCTTCATCAGCGCGGCTTGTTCCTCGGTTTCCAGCCACACGGGGATGCGCCGTGGCCGCTTGGGCTTTTCGATCTGGTAAATCGGGTCTTCGGAAACCTTGTTGTTGCGCTTCGCCCATTTGTAAAACGTCGCCAGGCAGGAGATTTTACGGGCAATGGTGTGCGCCCCCACTTTGTCCTTGGCGAGGTAAGCGACAAAATTCTCCACGTCAGACGCTTTGGCGGTGTCCCAGGTGGTGTTGGCTAGCGTGAGCCAGTTGTGCCAGCGGTTTAAATCCGACGAATAGCCGTAACAGGTGGTGTCGCTGTAGTTCTTGGTGAATTTCAAAAATCCCAGGAAGTCTTTCCGGATGTCTGAAAATGCTGTTTTGTTTGAATCAGCCATGACTACTCCACCCCGTGTTTGCAAACCTGAAATTATTTTTTCGGGCTTTCCCGTCCTGCCATTATACACTTAAATGAATATTTAAGGTGTTTTTAGTGTAAGTGTATAAACGTAATTTTCTAGATTCCACGCAAATTAAAGCCTATTAAGGGCCGTAAAAACACACAGCGGTGACATCTGGCCTCACTAAAATAACTTAAGCATTTGTTTAGGTAATTTTACCCACAAAAACACGGTTTTTTGACGGTACGGAACTTGCTGCCTATAAAAACGAGATTGATGTTTTGTGGGCGCAAATCCGACCTAACAAAAACACCAAACAATTGATTAAAAATGTTTTTTATAAAATAACTACCGATTTTGACCAGAAGAAAAGGCGAAACTGCCCATGTGACCAAAATTGGTTATATATAACCAACTTTGCAGTTACATATAACCGACTATGACAATCCAAAACTCAGAAAAACAAAAACGCTACCGCGAATCCAGAATCCAATCCGGTGACCGTCACCTGACCTGCTGGCTCGACCAATCCGACAACGAGCGGCTACTGAAATTGATGGCCTCGCTCGGCTACGGCGACAAGGGCAAATTACAGGACGGCTACACCGAAGTGATCCGGCTGGCCTTGGTGCAACTGGAGAAAAAGCTGAACCCGCCGCGTAATGGACTGGTGCGCTTTGTGCCGCAGCAATCCGTATGACCAGTGAAGCGTTGCTGCTCTGGGGTGTGGTATTCAGTTCGGTTGGCCTGGGATTTTTCGTTTATGGCAAAAAACAGCAACGGCTTTCACCTTTGCTGTGTGGATTGGCGTTGATGGTCTTGCCCTATTTTGTCGGGACAGTGCCGCTATTGATTGGTGTCGGTGTTGTGCTGGTGGCGCTGCCTTATTTTAAATGCCGTGAACTTAAACAAACGACAGAAATGTTTCATAGGATTTTACGGTAGGGGATGATTGCCCGATGCTGTGCGTGAGGTTTATCCACAAAAAATGTGGGTAACCTGGGCTTTTGTGCGCCAAATACAAACTCAACTATCCGTAAAATTTAGGTTTAGTTAGATTGGCTAAAGTTTGGTCTATGCTTTGTAGAACATAATTTACGGAGCTTAATTTAGTGGCTAAAAACTGGAAAGATCATTCTCAACAAAGCTTCCAACAACCGGAAACCAGTGCTGATGCAGTCAATCAGCTAATGACTATACTGGAGGGTGAACACAAACTTGCTATTGCGGCCATGAAAAATGACAAGTTGATCAATTTGCATTTCAGTCTTGGCGTTATGATTCGGAATGCTTTTGGACTGCATGAACCCGACAGTCCGTTATTGGCTTCGTGCGGTACGGTGCATCCAGATGATGCTTCTGATGGAATTGTTCAGGCATTGTGGAATAGGTTACGGTCATCACCCGAAACTCAAGCACACTAATCAGAGAAATAGTAATGCTCAAGCTTCAATCCAAAACTATAACGGCAGTCGATTAATGGTTTAATTTATTTCAATTGCTGTTCAATCAAATCACCATGAGCCGCTTTAACTTTGAACATAGTATGCAAAAAACGCATATTTGTTCCAGTCAATTTCTTAATTTCCCGCGCACTAAAAGGTTTTACACTTCGATAGTTGATTAGCTTTTGTTGGTGGGTTTCCCCTACATCTTTGCCTTTATCTAATATTTCAGTATTACCATCAGCCTTACCAACGCCAACAATTCCAGCTCCACTTTCGTACAGGAAAATTACATCACCCTTCTTCAAAGTATCTATTTTAAATTTCCAAGGGTTATAAAATGCTGCTGCTATCCCATTGGAAATCATATAAGAATGATCGTCATGACTGTTCCTTTTGTTTGTGTTTAAAAAGACGTAACGTGGAGATTTTTCATCATCGTTATCAACAGAGTGATCAATTGGATCTGGTGTGTTCTGCATTTCTTCATAATGCGCTAGTGCCCTTTCCAAAGAATCTTTGACGAATTCAGCTATTACTTCTTGCCTAGTAACGCCAAGTGTTGATGAAAATTCATCAATAATAGCGACCGTGTCGCTTGCCAATCTTAACGTAACTGCTTCAGTGTTTGCTTTCTGTTGTGTTTTATCAGTGATGAATTTTTCGATGCTCATTTTTATGTCCCAAGGTTAAAGAATTTTTATTAAATTAAAAATAAATATAATATGATTATATATTTATCTAAAATAAAGCCAATAAATAATCTATATAGATTATTTAAAGATTCTAAAAATAATATTCCTGCGCGATGAATCGCATTAAATCCGCAAATCGTCCAGTCGGCTCAAAAGCGCACGTCCCTGTGCGCTTTTAAACTCTCCCTCCCGAATTGCTCACTTCAGTGTACCGGCAACTACCGTGTAATCCATCCCTGGTAAAAGCAACCGGCATCCCTGCCAGTTGCGCCCGACCACCGCAGCATTATTCAGCATTAGCGTTATTCAGGCTTTGCTATTCAAGCGCTTCTAAACTCCGCTATGACTTGCCTTTTACAATGATTTAATTGATTTAATTTAATCTATATGCTATAAATCTAGCTGTTATTTTTATATAAATCTAGCTGCTATAATGACAATATGTATAAGTTTTATCTCACAGAAAGGCGGGGTTGGTAAATCAACTTTAGCCAGGGCATTAGCAAGGGAAGCTAATGAACAGAAGCTAAACGTTAAAGTAGCCGATTTGGATACACAGCAAGGGACTGTCATTAATTGGCATCGGAGGCGCTTACATTCAAATTACCCACCCGTGGGTTCTGTCGAATCATTCAAGACAGCGGATCAAGCATTAAAGAATATCGATAATTATGATTTGTTGATTATTGATGGCCCAGCAAGAGCCAGTAAAGCGACTTTGGATATAGCGCAACAATCAGACATCGTAATACAACCTACTGGGGCAAGTATGGATGATTTGGAACCAGCGATATTACTGTTCCATGAATTGTTTAAAGCAGGAATACCAAAGTCAAAGCTATATTTTGCTTTATGCAGAATTGGTACTGATTCAGAACTGGATGCGTGTAGAGAGTATCTTGGTCAAACTGGTTACAATATTTTAGGCGGATGTTTATTTGAAAAACCCGCTTATCGACAAACTCAAAATCTTGGGCTGTCAATTTTAGAAACGTCTTATCAGTCACTCAATAAAAGGGCTGATGAGTTAATCCAATCCATCGTTGATTCAATTAAAAGCGAATAATGGCCGATCTCTCAACCTTTAAAAAAAAGAACTTAGGAACTCCACCATCATTGAATGATGCGGGGAATAATTTAAGTGCTCCAGAAGTAGCGCCATTAGATGATTCCATAGATGGAAGATCACTAAAAAAAACGGGGCGTACTGAACAATTGGCAACCCGCGTTACAGCAGAATTCCACAAAAAAGTAAAAATGCTAGCGGCTAGGGATGAGCTCAAGATTGTTGAGCTATTAGAAAAGTCTATTGCCCTCTATGAAAATAAACATGGACAGCTATAAAACTAGCAGTCATAAATATAGAAGCTAGAAAAATAGCCGCTATAAAAATAACAAATATAAATCTAGCTGCTATTTTTATATAAAGATAGCAGCTATTTAACTATAAAAATGCACACTATAAACTCACATTGAGCGGCTACCCTCCCGTTAAATTTTGATTTAGACTTAAGTGCCGACTTGTCATTTAATTAGGCACAGAAAAATAACTCAAAACACGGGGGCAAGCATGAACTACTCCATAGAGCGCTTAGACCACTTAGGCATTGTTGCCGGTGTCATCAAAGATTTAAAAATTGCCGAGTTGATTGACGGGCAGTTAGGGACTTATGAGGGAGAGACCTTATCGGCTGGTGAAACGGTTGCAGGCATGATTATCAATAGCTTAGGATTTTCCAACAAACCGATGACCTTGGCCCCGTTGTTTTTTGAGAATTGCCCGTTGC
>NZ_FUKI01000147.1 GCF_900163755.1 Crenothrix polyspora
AGGATGCTCGGATAAAATTGAAAAAGCTTTATCCGACACTTAAAGAGTGACTAAGTACTAGTAGGTAATAATGCAACCTATCGAAACTAGAGGTGATTTATGAAAATAGAAGTCATTACTGAGCAAGCATTAAAACTTGAACCTAGATTAAGAGCCTATGTCGCTGAAATATTGCTAGAAAGCTTGGACTATGAAGAAAACTTCATTATTTCAGAAGCATGGCGACAAGATATACAAAAACGTTGCCATAACATAGATACCAACCCTTCAATATTAATTGAAGGCAAGTACTTTATGACTCAGCTAAACCAACATTGACAAATAAACACTACGACCAAATTGGCTGGCTCGGCTTCATCCTCATCATCAGCGCGTATTTATTTGTTACCCTTAAATGCCTGGATGTCAGCTCCTCCGTTTACCACCTGCTCAATTTAACAGGCGCTTTATGTATGGTAGCCAACGCCAAACATAAAGATGCCAAACCGTTGTTCTGGCTCAATATCGTGTGGTCAGTTATTGCCATCATTGGCTTAATGCAAGGCAGAATCCTCTAAGGAACGTGCATGAAATAACTTGAACAACTTAAACGCCACCACCGTTCGTGCTGAGCCTGTCGAAGCATGAACTTGCTCAAGTTATTTCGTGCGCGTTCCTAAATTCGCCATGTCAAGTCATTATTACCGCAGTTAGACGCTTATATTACACAGCGTTTTCAAAAATAGTCGTTATAATCAATGCCAATTCATTACTGCGCGTACTTTAAATAAGTACCTGTGACTCAGATAATATCCTAAAAGTAAATCATGGCACTTCAAAACGCATTTGTAAGCTGGTTTAGAAATTCATCACCTTACATACACGCCCACCGCAATAAAACCTTTGTTATCTCATTTGGCGGCGAAGCCGTACTCGCTGCTGACTTTGACCACCATGTCCACGATTTTGCCTTGCTTAACAGTTTAGGGATACGCCTGGTGTTAGTACACGGCATTCGCCCACACATAGACCAGCGCCTTAACACACTCAACCACCCTGTCCTGTTTCATAACAATCTACGCATTACCGATACTTTGGCCTTGCAATGCGCCAAAGAAGCCGCAGGCTTAGTACGTGTAGAGATTGAGGCTTTGTTGTCGATGGGACTGGCTAATTCACCCATGGCCGGTTATGAGCTTAAAGTCGCATCAGGGAATTTTGTGACTGCTAAACCTATCGGTGTTATTGACGGCATTGATTATTGCCATACCGGTGAAGTGCGCCGTGTAGACAGTGCGGCAATTCATCAGCAACTGGAGCAAAATACCATTGTTGTTATTTCGCCTATAGGCTATTCGCCCAGCGGCGAAATATTTAATTTATCGGGTGAGCAAGTGGCTACCGAAGTGGCTATCGCATTGAAAGCTGAAAAATTAATCTTGCTGACTGAAAAAAGTTGCAGTAATCCGAGCAGCGGCGAACCCATAAAGCAAATGACCGCTGACGAAGCGCATAAGCTATTACAGCAATATCCCGACATGGCAGAGCTGATTCGCTTACCGATCAAAGCGGCAATTCATGGCTGTCAGGCTGGCATCAATCGGGTGCATTTAATTGACAGAACCCAAGATGGTGCATTGCTACTAGAGCTTTTTACCCACGATGGTATTGGCACGCTCATTAGCTCCACGCCGTTTGAAGAATTACGTACCGCCACCTTAAACGATATTGGCGGTATTTTAGAGCTGATAAAGCCCTTAGAGCAGCAAGGTATATTGGCCAAACGTTCGCGTGAAAAAATCGAAATGGAAATCAATGATTACATCATTATTGAACGTGACGGCTTAATTATTGGCTGTACCGCGTTACATGCCAACCCACACGAGCAATTCGGTGCGATTGCCTGTCTTGCCGTACACGCCGATTATCAAGGTGCGGCGCGCGGTCAACGGCTGTTTGATTATGCGTGCTTAACCGCCAAAAAGCTAAAATTACAGACATTATTTGTGCTGTCTACCCAGACTACGCACTGGTTTATTGAGCGGGGCTTTGTGCTATCAGATGTCAATAACCTACCTGAACCTTTAAAAAAACTTTACAATCCACAACGAAATTCCAAAGTGCTTTATAAAACAGTTGAGTGAGGACAACCATGCCTGAAATAACGGGTTGCACAACACTATTGCATGTCACCGATACGCACATTTTAGCAGCACCTGAAGCAACCTTGCTGGGCGTTAATACCGCGCATTATTTTCAAACTGTGTTGAAACAGGCGTTTACCAACCATCATGTTGATTTGGTTTTATTGACCGGTGATTTAGCACAAGACCCGTGCGTGGCCAGTTATCAGTTCATCTATGATGCGCTAGCTATTTACAACACGCCCAGCCTCTGTCTACCCGGCAATCATGATGATTACCCGCTTATGCAACAGGTATTTAACACCGAAAGCATAAGCTGTCGCAAGCAGGTTTTAATCAAAAATTGGCAATGTCTTAGCCTGAACAGTCAGATAATCGGTGCTAATGGCGGTTATTTAGCAGAGGAAGAACTCGAATTTTTAGACACTTGTTTGGCCGCGCATCCACAGCATTACACGCTACTGGCCATGCACCATCACTGCGTAAAAACCCAAAGCATCTGGATGGACACGATGATTATTGCCAATCGCCAACAGTTATTTGATGTCGTTAGCCACCACCCGCAACTAAAAGCAATTATCCACGGCCATATTCATCAAAACTTGGATGCAAAAATAGCTAACATACACGTCTTAGGTACGCCATCAACCTGTTTTCAGTTTAAACCTAAAGCACATGAGTTTGAGCTGGATGATACATCGCCTGGCTATCGCATCATCAGGCTGTATGATGACGGCCAGATTACATCGGAAGTAATGCGCTTGTCTACACCAGTACAGGGTTTACAACTGCACACACACGGCTATTAACCGCGTGAGCAAGTCATTAAACTTTGCTTCTGGCTTCTTTAGTAAGATAGCCAGACGCATTAACCGGCACAGAGTCTACCGTGAGAATAGCCCCCAATTCCCCCATCGCTTTTTGATAGACCTTACGCTTAAAATACACCACATCTTTTAGCGGATGCCAATAATCTACCCAACGCCAATCATCAAATTCCGGCTTAGAGCAGCGATTAAAGCACACGTTAGAATCCGTTGTTACCAAGCGCAGCATAAACCAAATCTGTTTTTGCCCAATACACAATGGCAGTGAGCTTTTACGTATATAACGCTCCGGTAACTGGTATCTCAGCCAATACCGTGTGCGGCCTAAAATTTGTACGTGTTGTTGTTCCAGTCCTGTTTCTTCCCATAATTCACGATACATCGCTGTTTCGGGGTCTTCATCATCGTTTATGCCGCCCTGAGGAAACTGCCAAGCGTTCACTCCCATTCGTTTTGCCCAAAACACACGACCCTCGTCATTACACAGGATAATGCCGACATTAGGCCGGTATCCTTTAGAGTCTATCATGTTAAAACCTGTTATTGTTATCCTACCCGCGTAACACCTTGATTATGGTGATATTGCAACAGTAGCGCAGTGTTTCTAAATGCGGTCATTGTTTCATAAAAAATGTGCGGATGCTATAGTATATAACTAACTATTTTAGAAAAGGATTACCGTGAGTTTAGCGATTTTTGATTTGGATAATACCCTGATTGCCAATGATAGCGACTATTTATGGGGACAATTTCTTGTTGATCAAGGCATTGTTGATAAGGCCTATTACGAAAGCCGTAACGCCCAGTTTTACCAAGACTACCAACACGGCAACTTGGATATTGTCGATTTCCTGGATTTTTCTTTAAAACCTTTAGCAGACAATCTACCCAAACAGCTTTATGAATGGCGCGAACAATTTATTGCAGAGATCATTAAACCTATCCTTTTAAAACCTGCACAACAATTAATAGCTAAGCACAGAGACAGAGGTGACACTTTGTTAGTGATTACCGCAACTAATCGCTTTGTCACGCAACCCATTGTTGATTTATACGGCATAGACAACTTGCTAGCCACCACGCCAGAATTTCTGGATGGCCGCTATACCGGTAAATTTACCGGTGTACCGTGTTTTCAGGCGGGTAAGGTCACGCTGTTACAAGAATGGCTAGCGACCAGTCAAGAGACCATGACAGGCAGTTGGTTTTACAGTGATTCACACAATGATTTACCGCTGCTTACCTTAGTAGATCACCCTGTCGCGGTTGATCCCGATGAAAAATTAGCCGCATTTGCTACGCAGGCTCTGTGGCCAATTATTAGCTTAAGAGGCGACGAATGCCCACTCAACCATTTTATAACCCAGCCCGTTTTAACTTAACATAATTAAGCTTGCAAAACAGCCCTTTTAAGAATACTGTCATTCTTCGGAAAGTCACTCAGTCGTCCGATGTTTTTAATTCATTCCCATTTTAATCCCAATGCAAAAATAAAAATAAACAATAACAATAAAACGTGAGGATATCCCCATCATGCGAGTCTTACTTATCTCATCGGCCTACAATGGTCTTTGCCAGCGTGTCCATGTGGAACTGGACTATCTAGGCCACGACATTTCCGTTACCCTGGCGCTGAGCGCCGAAGATGTCAGAAAAGCAGTCAACCTGTTCCAACCTGATGTCATCGTCTGTCCCTTCCTGAAAGAAAAAATCCCCAAAGATGTTTACAGTACGCACCACTGTATTATTATCCATCCGGGTATTCGGGGCGACCGAGGCCCCTCGTCACTGGATTGGGCGATCATGGACGATGAGGAAGAATGGGGGGTCACTGCGTTGCAGGCCGTCGAGGAGATGGATGCGGGAGATATATGGAGCAGTCCACGTTTTAAAATGCGACCGGCCAGCAAGGCGAGCATTTACCGCCGTGAAGTCACCCATGCCGCAATCGGTGCAGTGGTTGAAACCCTGTCGCACATTGAGGCGAAAGACGTTGCCCCTGAACCTCTTAACTATGCTGACCCTAAAATACATGGCCGTTTGCGCCCACTCATGAAGCAGCCAGACCGGTGTATCGACTGGACATGCGACAACGTACAGACCATTCTCAAAAAAATCCGCGCTGGGGATAGCAACCCCGGTGTTTTGGATACCATTAACGGTGAAGAGTATTACCTTTACGGGGTCTATGAAGAAAACCAATTACAAGGCTGGCAACCCGGTGAAATCATTGCCAAACGCCACGGGGCAATCTGCCGCGCGGCCATTGATGGCGCGGTGTGGATTTCACACCTTAAAAGGAAAAACGTCAGCAAGCAACCCTTCTACAAGCGTTTTTTTGGCAACAACCGTGTTTATGATTACAAACTGCCTGCCGCCAGGATTTTAGGTGAGTTGGTGGCCGATGTGCCCGAATCACCTATCGATCCGCTGTATATGGGCACAGACAAAACCTTCAAAGAAATCTGGTATGAAGAGGAAAACCAGGTGGGTTATCTGCACTTTGATTTCCACAACGGGGCAATGGATACCGAGCAATGCCGCCGCTTACGCCTGGCCTACCAGATTGCCGAGGAACGCCCCACTAAAGTATTGGTGCTGATGGGCGGCACAGATTTCTGGAGCAACGGCATCCACCTTAACGCCATAGAGGCGGCCGATAACCCTGCCAACGAATCCTGGCGCAACATTAACGCCATTGATGACGTGGTGTGGGAAATCATCACCACGCAGACTAAATTTACTGTCTCAGCCGTATGGGGTGGCGCGGGTGCTGGTGGGGCTATGGCGTTGCTGGCAGCCGATAAGGTGTGGGCACGGGAAGGTGCTGTGTTTAACCCGCATTATCGGACGATGGGTTTGTACGGTTCTGAGTACTGGACTTATTCGTTGCCCAAACGTGTTGGACCAGTAAAAGCCTTGGAACTGACCGAAACCCCATTGCCGTTGGGTATGAAAAAAGCCAAGGCCATCGGCTATATTGATGAGATCTTGTCTGACCATTACGACGAATACCGTCAGCAAGTTAAACAGAAGGCCGAAGCCTTAGCCTGCCATCCTGATTACGAACGGCTATTGGATGAAAAAAACCAGCGTCGGCAAAAAGACGAACAAGCCAAACCATTGGCACTATACCGTGCAGCGGAATTGCAACACATGAAAATGAACTTCGCCGGCAAGTTTTACGGCGGCGACATCAACTACCATGAGGCGCGTTACAACTTTGTCCATAAGGTCAGGCCCAAAGAGACGGCGGCCTATTTGGCCAAACACTTACGGGTGGATATGGCGCGTTTTAATGAACTCAGACAGCCACTGGCTTATTAATAGGAGAGCAATCATGTTTTTTAAACACTGGCCCGTCCTATTGGTGGATGATGAACCCGATGTCCTCAGCATTTCCAAGCTGGCGATGAAAAATTTTACTGTCTATGGCCTGCCGCTAAAAATCTATACCGCAGCCAGCAAGGCAGAAGCCATAGCGTTAATGAATGACAATGTCGAAGTCGGCTGCTCGTTGGCAGTGGCCTTTTTGGATGTGGTGATGGAAACCGACAGCGCTGGCCTGGAGTTGTGTGATTATATCCGCAACACCATGGGCAACTCGCTGACCCAGGTTTTTGTACGTACTGGGCAACCAGGCCTGGCACCTGAACGCGAGGTGATCGACAAATACGATATTAACGGTTATTTCACTAAGATGGAGGCGACCGAAAACAAACTGTATTCGTTGATAAAAAGCAGTGTGCGCCAATACCTAGCATACGGCATGGCAACCGACACCCTTGAGCTGATTACCCAATTAGTGGTCGCTACCGGATCCAGGCGGCGTATCAGTTACGCGCTGACTTCGGTATGCGGCACTGGTTTTGACCAGACCGATACACCACGATGGATCATTATCGATGGCGTACTGCTGTTCCCGCCTGATGAAACCGATGCCGAGAAAACCATGACCATCCTGTTAAAAATGTTGATGGCGCGTGAGGGGTTAAACCTCAGCCCCGAAGGTGACAAGTACGTGCGGGATGAGGTAAGCGGTTGCCAGTTGATACACATTTGCAGCACCGCCAGCAAATCGGAAGTCAGCTTCCTGTTTTCCAGCCATTTTGCGCCACCACACAAAATTGTTGAATTGATGTATTCGTTTACTACGGCATTGGCTATCGCCTGGCATAAAAGTGAGGAAAGCTAGCGAGCAGGGTGGGCACGAAAAGTACATGTCCACCCTAGCCTACTTGGGAACCGTACTGGCTCTGAGGACGTAGGGTGGGCAGGCTGTTTTGCCCACCAGCCATATCACGATACTATCCCGCGTGGGCAAAAAAGCGTTGCCCACCCTACGACTTTGAGAACATTAGGAAACCGTAGGTGGTTGATAAGCACGAATTATAGACATAAAATATTATCAAGTATCCGCCGTGCATCTCGGTTTCAGCCCCTGAATAAGCCACGGTTGGCTATTCGGCGCGTCTTGACTGAAGGGTAAGACATGAATCACTATTTTTATGATGGTAGAAGTCTGCAAGATACACTGGTTACCAGCTACCAGCCTTCGTTGGTGTTTTTATCAGTAACCGTGGCCTGTTTGGCCTCTTATGCAGCTCTTAGCGTAGCTGGGCGCATCAAGGCTGCTGAGAAAGATAAAGCTTACGGCCTTAGTCGGATTTGGCTACTGGCTGGGGCGCTGACCATGGGTGCTGGTGTGTGGGCCATGCACTTCATCGCCATGCTTGCATTGATATTGCCTGTGCATGTCAGTTACGACGTGTCGATTACCGCCTTATCTACCGTCCCAGTCGTCATTGCCAGTGCGGTAATGATGTACGTTGTCAGCCGCCCGCGCAATAATAACCTGGGGCTGTTTATTGGCGGCACGGTGATGGGTGCCGGAATAGGCACTATGCACTACCTGGGCATGGCGGCTATGGTCGGCATAGACCAGAACCTGATCATGTCCTATGAACCCACGCTGTTTGTTACTTCGGTAATTGTAGCCGTAGCGCTGGCCAATCTGGCACTTATCATCAACCATGCCATAGAACGCAAACGGGACAGCGTACCTTTATTTTGGGCGAAAGTTGTACCCACGCTGGCGATGGGTTTTGCCGTCTCCGGCATGCACTATACGGCCATGGCGGCCACTTACTTTTTTTCAGAAAACTCCACAGCTGTCACAGGGGATGTCAAAAATGCCCTGAACCATGAATCGTTGGCTTTATGGGTGTCGTTTGCATCGGTTTCCATCACCTCCCTGGCTATATTGATGACGGTTGTCGACCGACGTTTGCAAAAAGCGGCGCAGGAAGAGGCCATGAGCCGCTCGCGTATGCGCGAGGCCATTGAAAGCATCGCCGACGGCTTTTCGCTGTTTGATATCAACGACAAGCTGGTGGAATGCAACCAACGCTACCGTGAACTCATGGACACTGGCCAGGGCATTCTCATCGGCATGACCTTTGAACATATTGTCCGCTCCGCCGCTGAGGCAGGCCTGATCCTGGATGCCATCGGGAATGTCGATGAATGGGTGGCAGAACGGCTGGCCAAGCACCGGGCACCGCGTGAACAGTTTATTGAACAGTTTGCCGGTGGCCGCTGGATACGGGTCACTGAGCGCCGGGTCTGGAACCTGGGTACTGTAGCTATCCGCACGGATATCACTGAACTGAAAGACACTGAAATTGAATTGTCCAGGGCGATGGATGAAGCCGAAAAAGCGCGTGCTAACGCCGAGGACACCAACCGCGCCAAAAGTGCATTTTTGGCCAATATGTCACATGAGTTGCGGACACCAATGAACGCCATCATTGGCTACACGGAAATGCTGCTGGAAGATGCGGAAGATGACGGTGACCCGCGAATTATACCGGACTTACAAAAAATCCTGTCCTCGGGCAAACATTTGTTGTCGTTAATCAACGAAATTCTGGATCTTTCCAAAATTGAAGCCGGTAAGATGGATATCTACCTGGAGAACATTGATGTGCCAGAGGTGATCCAGGATGTTGTCAACACCATCCGACCATTAGCGGACAAAAACGCGAACACACTGATTGTGGAATGTCCTGAGCCTTTGCCGACCATACACACCGACCTGACCAAATTACGCCAGGAATTGCTGAACCTGCTCAGTAATGCCAGTAAATTTACCAAAAACGGCAAGATCGTGTTGGCGGTCACCCGCCAAAGCGTCAAGGAGATCAATGGCATCCTTTTTCGTGTCACTGACAATGGCATAGGAATGAGCAAGGAACAGGCCGATCGGGTTTTCGATGCCTTTACCCAGGCAGACAGTTCAACAACCCGTAAATACGGCGGCACAGGTTTGGGGCTGACCATCACCAAAAAATTCTGTGAAATGATGGGGGGCACCATTGCTGTCAAAAGCGAACTCGGTAAGGGTTCAACCTTTAGCATCTGGCTGCCATTACGCACCGGCAAGCCACTGAGGGGAAACACACATGGCTAGGATATTACTCGTAGAAGACAATGAAATGAACCGTGACATGTTGTCACGGCGGCTGGAAAAAAAAGGCTATACCATTACCCTTGCGGTCGATGGTGAACAGGGGGTCATGCTGGCGCAATCCCTATTGCCAGAATTAATCCTGATGGACATGAGCTTGCCCATTATGGATGGCTGGGAAGCCTCACGTATTATCAAAACCATGGCGCAAACGCAGCATATCCCGATAATTGCCCTGACCGCCCATGCGATGGCGGAAGACCGGCAAAGGGCACTGGAAGTGGGTTGCGATGATTACGATACCAAACCCATTGATTTACTGCGTTTATTATCTAAAATACAGCTATTTCTAGGTTCCCAAGAACCACCTGGCTAATGCACCAAGGCTGTAATGAATTGCTGGCTCGTTTAAATCGCCTGATTTTGAAGGACACAAATTGGAACATTACTTTTACGACAGCAGCGGATTACACCCCGCGTTAACGACCCACTACCACCCAGGTTTGGTGTTTCTATCCCTGTTTGTCCTTGTAATGTCCGGCTTTGCGGTAATGAGCGTCATTGCGCGCATTAAGGCATCAAGGGCGGCGGGTACAAAAGTCTGGTGCCTATGGTTGTTGGGTGGAAGTTTAGCAGCCGGCATGATCGGCTGGACCATGCACTTTATAGGCATGTTGGCACTGGAAATACCCATAAATATCCACTATGACATTACCTTAACGCTATTTTCAATCATCCCGTCTGCACTGGGTTGTGCTGTTGCCCTGTTTGTACTTAGCTGCCCCCATAACTCAAAACAGGTTTTGGTCATTGCGGGTTTGCTGGTAGGGTTAAGTTTTGGCGGCATGCATTTTACCGGCATGGCCGCCATACACGGGACAGACCGGCAACTTTCCATGCTGTTTGAACCCCGATTATTTGCGTTGGCAGGCTTTATAGCCACCTTTTTACCCGTCTTTTGCCTATTCATTTGCAATCGGTTTACCAGAGAAAACACATCCATCCCAACTTTCCGTGCCAAAGCGACTTACACCCTATCGTTTGGCTTTACCATAGCCGCCATGCATTATGTATCTGTGGCCGCCACCCGTTTTATTCCCGGTGACGATATCGATGGCGGCACAAGCCATAGTTTGCTGGCATCATCTGGCACACTGGCATTTGTAGTGGCGCTGGTATCGATTTATACGGCATCCCTGGTAATCTGGATGGCCATCGTTGACAGCCGGATACAACAGGCAGCAGCAGGTGCCGCCACCAGTCGTCTGCACATGCGCGAAGCCATTGAAAGCATTGCCGACGGCTTTTCACTGTATGACACCCAGGATAGGCTAATCGAGTGTAACCAGCGCTACCGTGAACTAATGGGTAACAGTCAGGGCATCTTGCTGGGTATGACTTATGAAAACGTCATCCGTAACGCAGCAGAAACCAACCGGATAACGGGCATGGCGGGACACATGGATGAGTGGCTTAAGGAGCGGCTGTCCAGCCACCGTACCCCACGAGGGGACTATATCGAGAACTTTAATGATGACCGCTGGATACGGGTTAGCGAGCGGCGTATATGGGATATCGGTACCGTGGCAATTTACAGCGACATCACGGAACTGAAAGTCACGGAAATTGAATTGTTCAAGGCGATGGACGACGCAGAAAAAGCTCGGCAAGCCGCCGAGGCCACCACCCTTGCCAAAAGTGTTTTTCTGGCGCACATGTCCCATGAGTTGCGTACCCCCTTAAACGCCGTTATCGGTTACTCTGAATTGCTCATGGAAGAAACGGGAGATAATGCCATAGTACACGATTTGCAAAAAATCCTGGCGGCAGGCCAGCAGTTGCTGGCATTAATCAACGAAATTCTGGATCTTTCCAAGGTTGAAACCGGTAAAATGGAGCTGTCTTTAGAGGACATAACGCTGCCTGCTGTCATTCAGGATATCATTAACACCATAAAACCCATGGCCAGTAAAAATGCCAATACCCTGATGGTGGAATGCCCTGAATGCTTGCCGCTCATGCGGGCCGACTTGACCAAGTTGCGCCAGGGCGTGCTGAATTTGCTCAGCAACGCTTGCAAGTTTACCCGTAATGGCCGCATCATCTTATCGGTCGCCACCGAAAGTTTTGATGGCACTGAAGGCATAGTATTTCGTGTCGCTGATAATGGCATAGGCATGAACGAAGAACAGGTCAACCGGGTTTTTGATGCCTTTACCCAGGCCGACAGCTCAACCACACGCCGCTACGGCGGAACCGGATTGGGTTTGACGATCACCAAGAAATTCTGTGAGATCATGGGCGGAAAGATGAGCGTGGACAGTAAAACAGGCATAGGTTCAACCTTTACTATCTGGTTGCCATTGAATGCAGAAAATAGCAGTAAAGAGGCCATTTGTGGATAATATACTGCTTGTTCAAGACGATGAAATGCACAGACTGTTGTCACGCCGTGCTGGAAAGAGGATTGCAACATCGCTTTGGCAGTAGAGAGTGAGCAACACGCCGCTAGATTGACCACGTTTATTAACTAACTACAGGCTTTCCTGCGCAGACATGACCCATAAAACCGAAACAATAAACGTGGAGATCACAGCAGACTTGCGCCATACCTTGCGAACGCCGCTAAATCAAATCATTGGTTATAGCGAAATGCTTGCAGAAGATGCCAAAGATGCTGGCCAAACGGCTTTTGTTGCCGATTTGGGGAAAATTCATCAGGCAGCACATACCTTACTCAATTTGCTCGACACACTGTTTGCGCCTGCGCCACAGGAGGCAATCAGAACACCTGTACCGGTTTCTACAGCCTCGGTGGAGGCCTTGGCACCTACACTATCCAAAGAGGTAACCGCAGGTAGGATATTGGTGGTCGATGACAATGCCTCTAACCGTGATTTATTGGCACGACGTCTGCAACGCCACGGCCACTTGACCAGCATGGCCGAAGATGGGGTACAGGCTTTAGAAATGCTGCGCCAATCGCCTTTCGACCTGGTGTTGCTGGACATCATGATGCCGCATATAGACGGCTATGAAGTGTTGGCTCGGATGCAAGCCGACCCGAAGCTCAGGCAGATACCGGTAATTATGATTTCAGCATTGACGGAGATAGACAGCGTTGTCAAGTGCATAGAAATGGGAGCCGAAGATTACTTGCCCAAACCGTTCAACCCGACATTGCTCCGGGCGCGCATTGATGCCACCCTGGAAAAAAAACGCCTGCGCGAGCAAGAACAGGCATACCACGACCAGGCATTGCACATTGAGGCCACTCAAGAAAGGCATCATTCACTGGCACTGATGGTCGCGGGTGTCGCACATGAAATTAATACGCCGTTGGGCATTGCCAGCACTGCCGTCAGTATCATTGAAAACCGTCTCTCGTTACCGAAAACGCGGGAGCTTTTTGCAAACAGCGAAGAAAACCAGTCGATCTTAGAGGATCTGCTGGAATCTTCAACCTTGTTGAAAAGCAATGTCTTGCGGGCGCACAAATTGGTCGAAAGCTTTAAAAAAATATCCGTTGCCCAGGCATCAGACCAACAAGAGACAACGGAACTCCCGCAATTGCTACAAGATTGCGTGGACTTGTTCAAAATCAACGCCCGCCAAGCTAAACTCATTATCACCCTGGACACCACGCACCTACACGGAACGGGACAATGGTTCGGTTATCCAGGCCACATGACCCAAGTGATGATGAACCTGTTACAAAACGCCGAACGTTACGCCTATACAAACGGGCAAGGTGGCGCTGTGGACATGCGTGTTTTTAATGAAGGCGAACAGTTTGGGATCAGCGTTCAGGATTACGGACAGGGCATACCTGCTGAAAACCTGAACAAGATTTTCGAACCCTTTTTTACCACTGGCCGCAGCAAGGGGGGGTCTGGCTTGGGAATGGCAATAGTCAGCAATATCGTCACCTCATTATTCAAAGGTCACATCACTGTGGTTTCTGAGCCCGGTAAAGGCTGCTGTTTTTCACTGATATTCCCAAAAAGTGTTATGGCGGGACAAATACTGTAGGTTTGGTTGCACGCTTTTCGTAACCCAATAGGCCTCTAAAGAAATTTATCAATTAATCCGGTAACCAACTCAATGTAATGCGCCGAATGTTAGATATTCCATAACGGTAAAAAAACATCTGACATTACTATTGCGCCTTAGTCACAGTTTAAATTGTCTCCGTACTACCCTATTTTGCGGTGTTTTTAAACTATGAACCGATACAATTTTTAAGCTAAACCACCTACAGACTGACACTTTTATCAGCCACGGTTTTGTAACTGACCATACATTATTTAAAAGCAGTACAAACGACTGCGAATGCACCATACTTTATGTATTTTTACACATAAATTTTTATGCTATGCTAGCGCCTGACAATTTTTGCGATACAACTAAAGATACAAGTTGTTCTATTGGGCACAGCCCACCAACGTGAGATAAACATGACCGAACCAAGCACTACGCAGCTGACTGTGCAAAAGATAGCTACGGCTCTTAAAGACAAACCAGGCGCTTTGTTACCCATTTTGCACGGTATACAAGACACACTCGGCTATATACCCCCAGAAAGCGTTGCCGATATTGCCAGTACGCTCAATCTTTCGCGTGCAGAAGTGCATGGTGTCATCAGTTTTTACCACTATTTTCGTGATACCGCGCCAGGTAAACACACGGTTCAGCTGTGTCTTGCCGAGTCTTGCCAAGCAATGGGCAGCAAAAAACTGGCAGCCCACGTTAAAAGCACCCTGGGTATTGATTTTCATGAAACCACTGCCGACGGCAAATTCTCTTTGGAGCCGGTGTATTGCTTGGGCAATTGCGCGTGTTCTCCTGCCATGCAAGTTGGTAAAGATATTTATGGCCGCGTGTCGCCACAATCGTTTGATGATGTCATCAGTGCGATAGGAGCAGGTGTATGAGTATCACAGTCTATGTCCCGCGTGACTCCAGCGCAATCTCCTTAGGCGCAGACCGCGTTGCCGCTGCCATTATTCAAAAAGCCCAGCAACGATCTATTGATATAAAATTAGTGCGTAATGGTTCACGGGGCTTATTTTCGATGGAACCGTTGGTGGAAGTTGAAACCGCGCAAGGCCGTATTGCTTATGGCCCCGTACAAGCATCTGATGTAGCAGCATTATTTGATGCCAACTTTACCCAAGGCGGCGAACATGCGCTAAGCCTAGGCTTAACCGAAGAAATTGCCTATCTTAAAAAACAAGAACGCTTAACTTTCGCCCGTGTCGGCATTACCGACCCTGTCAGCTTGGAAGATTATTTAAGCCACGACGGCTACCGTGGTTTAGCCAATGCGCTGAAACTCTCGCAAGCCGATATTGTCAAACAAGTCACTGATTCAGGATTACGTGGCCGTGGTGGTGCGGCGTTTCCAACCGGCATCAAATGGAACACCGTACTGAACGCGCCAGGCGAACAAAAATACATCGTCTGTAACGCGGACGAAGGCGATTCTGGCACTTTCTCTGATCGTATGGTCATGGAAGACGATCCGTTTGTCTTAATAGAAGGCATGACGATTGCCGGTATCGCGGTGGGCGCAACCCAAGGCTATATCTACCTGCGCTGTGAATACCCACACGCTTACCAAGCTTTGAATGAAGCCATTGCCAAAGCCCATGCGGCAGGTTATCTGGGTGACAATATTCAAGGCAGCGGTAAGACATTTGAATTGGAAGTACGCTTAGGCGCAGGCGCATATATTTGCGGCGAAGAAACCTCATTACTGGAAAGCCTGGAAGGCAAGCGTGGCCTGGTGCGCTTTAAGCCACCCCTGCCTGCCATCAGCGGCTTGTTCGGCAAACCTACGGTAATTAACAATGTTATCTCACTGGCCACCGTGCCGATTATATTGGACAAAGGCGGCGAGTTTTACCGTAATTTTGGTATGGGGCGTTCACGCGGCACCTTGCCCATCCAGTTGGCGGGTAATATTAAGCACGGAGGTTTAGTCGAGTTGGCCTTCGGTTTGACCTTGCGTGAATTGTTATACGATTACGGTGGTGGCTCGGCAAGCGGCAGACCGATTCGTGCCGTGCAAGTCGGTGGACCATTGGGCGCATATTTGCCGGAATCCCAATTTGATACGCTGGTGGATTACGAATCTTTCGCAGCCATCTGGGCGGTATTGGGGCATGGCGGCATCGTCGTGTTTGATGATACCGTGGATATGGCGGAAATGGCACGTTACAGCATGGAATTTTGTGCGATAGAATCATGCGGCAAATGTACGCCGTGTCGTATAGGTTCAACGCGCGGGCGCGAGGTGATTGAAGATATTATGGCCGGTAAAGAGCTGGCCAAAAATGTGCCGTTGCTACGCGATTTGTGTAACACGCTGCTGAATGGTTCGCTGTGCGCTTTGGGTGGCATGACACCTTACCCTGTGCTAAGTGCGCTAAATCACTTCCCAGAAGATTTTGGGATAACCGGATAAGTGAAGTGCTTGGCTTTCGTTACCTCTATCTGATTTGCTAACTATAATACGGGTTATTACTGAGCGCCGTTTCTCGAAAATATACATTTTAGAAGATTAAAATCAACGCTATGGAAACAACAGCTGATTACAACAAGGATTTTTATGCCTGGCTAATTAAAAGTGCTGAATTATTGCGTAATAATCGGTTTGCTGAAGTGGATATTGAGCAGGTTGCAGAGGAACTGGAGGCCATCAGTAAAAGCGAAAAACGGGAACTCATGAGTCGCTTAACGGTTTTGTTGGCGCACTTGCTAAAATGGCAATTTCAATCGGCGTTGCGCTCCAGAAGTTGGAAAAATACAATTTTAACGCAACGCATTGATATTTCAGGCCTGCTTGAGGACAGTCCCAGTCTGCAATATGACTTGGGTGATAAATTAGCTGTCGCCTATGAAAAAGCGAAACTGAGTGCGGAAGATGAAACGGGAATAGATAAAATACATTTCCCCGAACAATGCCCTTATAGTTTTGCACAGATACTGGAGAAAGATTTTTTTCCAGCAGATGAAAGCAACAGATAGACCATATTGTGAAAACACCAACGCAGGTTCGTAGCGTTTATGCGCACCATGTGACGGTGAATATTGTTGAATTACTGACGAGAGACAATAGGCATGATAGATTTTTAGCCAGTGTTTTGGCAACAGATGACTCTGTTATTGAAAATAAATTAACAGTTATAAATCCCTTTGAAGCATTTTAATGCGCTTCTGACGGAAAGAAACAATGCAAGCATAACGGCCACAATAGTCGCCAAACAATGATACGAGGAACCCCCGATGAGCATCAATAAACAACAAGATTTTGGCACGCCGGCATCCGCTGCGCTGCAAACGGTTACCTTAGAAATCGATGGTTTTAAGGTTACCGCGCCGGTCGGCACCTCGGTTATGCGGGCAGCGGCCAGTATCGGTATCGACATCCCCAAATTATGTGCCACTGACAGCGTAGAACCGTTTGGCTCGTGCCGCTTGTGCGTGGTGCAAATTGAAGGCGGGCGCGGTATGCCAGCCTCTTGTACCACACCGGTGGCCGAAGGTTTAAAAGTATCGACCCAAAGCCCTAAGCTGGCCGACGTGCGCCGTGGCGTGATGGAATTGTACATTTCCGATCACCCACTGGATTGCTTAACTTGTTCGGCCAACGGCGATTGCGAATTGCAGGACATGGCAGGGGCTGTGGGTTTGCGCGAAGTGCGCTACAATCCCGCCGGTGAAAACCACCTGAGCGCGGTTAAAGATGAAAGCAACCCGTATTTTAGCTTTGACCCCAGCAAATGTATCGTGTGTTCGCGCTGTGTACGGGCTTGCGAAGAAACCCAGGGTACATTTGCGTTAACCATTGATGGTCGTGGTTTTGATTCTAAAGTCTCACCCAGCCAAAACCAATCTTTTTTAAGTTCTGAGTGTGTATCCTGCGGTGCGTGTGTGCAAGCCTGCCCAACCGCTACCTTAATGGAAAAATCAGTTATCGATCACGGTCAACCGGAACACGCTATCGTCACTACCTGCGCATATTGCGGGGTCGGTTGTTCGTTTAGAGCCGAAATGAAAGGTGAGCAAGTCATTCGCATGGTACCGAATAAAGACGGCCAGGCTAATCACGGCCATTCGTGTGTCAAAGGCCGCTTTGCCTTTGGTTATGCCACCCACAAAGACCGCGTCACCAAGCCAATGATCCGCGCCAACATCAGCGATCCGTGGAAAGAAGTGAGTTGGGAAGAAGCGATTAACCACGCCGCTTCCGAATTAAGACGCTTACAAGGCAAATACGGCAAAGATTCCATCGGTAGCATCACCTCGTCGCGCTGCACCAACGAAGAAGTGTATTTGATGCAAAAGCTGACCCGCGCCGGTTTTGGCAATAATAACGTGGATACCTGCGCCCGTGTCTGCCATTCGCCGACTGGTTATGGTTTAAAGCAAACCTTTGGCGAATCGTCCGGTACGCAAGATTTTGATTCGGTGATGGAAGCGGATGTGATTATGGTGATCGGGGCTAATCCTACCGATGGCCATCCGGTATTTGCCTCGTTAATGAAAAAACGCCTGCGTGAAGGTGCTAACCTGATCGTGGTTGATCCACGGCAAATTGATTTGGTAAAAACCCCGCACGTTGCGGCCGATTATCATTTAAAATTGCGCCCTAGCACCAACGTGGCGTTAATGAACGCTTTGGCTTATGTGGTCGTCACCGAAAATTTGGTTGATGAAGCCTTTGTTAACGAACGCTGCGATATGGCATCATTCAATAAATGGCGTAGCTTTATTAGCCAAGACATGCATTCGCCTGAAGCCGCCGAAACCATTACCGGTGTACCGGCTGCCGATGTCAGAGCCGCCGCACGACTGTATGCGACCGGTAAAAATTCTGCTATCTACTACGGTTTGGGTGTAACAGAACACAGCCAAGGCTCCACCACGGTTATTAGCATTGCTAATTTGGCGATGGCAACCGGCAATCTGGGGCGTAAGGGCGTGGGCGTTAACCCTTTGCGTGGCCAAAACAACGTGCAAGGTTCGTGCGATATGGGTTCATTCCCGCATGAATACCCAGGCTACCGTCACGTATCCGATGATATTACCCGTGGTCTGTTTGAAACAACCTGGCATAAGGAATTAAGCCCTGAACCTGGCTTGCGTATCCCCAACATGTTTGAAGCCGCCATCGATAAATCCTTTATGGGATTGTACGTGCAAGGCGAGGACATCGCGCAATCTGATCCAGATATTCAACACGTCCATGCCGCGTTACGCTCTATGGAATGCGTGATCGTGCAAGACTTGTTCCTGAATGAAACCGCCAAGTTTGCTCATGTGTTCTTCCCTGGTTCATCTTTCTTAGAAAAGAACGGCACATTTACCAATGCTGAACGGCGTATTTCGCCGGTACGTAAAGTGATGACTCCGTTAGCAAAATATCAGGATTGGGAAGTCACGCAAATGCTGTCCAACGCGATGGGTTACCCGATGAATTACAACCACCCATCAGAAATTATGGCGGAACTGGCCAGCTTAACGCCGACCTTTGCCGGTGTCAGTTATGAAAAAATTGATCAACTGGGCAGTATTCAATGGCCGTGTAATGATGAAACCCCGAATGGTACGCCAATTATGCACAAGGATGAATTTATGCGTGATGATGGTAAAGGCTTGTTCATGTTAACAGGCTACGTGCCGACCGCTGAAAAAGTCACGCCGAAATTCCCGTTGATCCTAACCACCGGTCGTATCTTGTCACAATATAACGTGGGCGCACAAACCCGCCGTACTGACAACAATGTTTGGCATGCCGAGGATATTTTAGAAATTCATCCGCACGATGCCGAAGACCGTGGCGTGAACAACCAAGACTGGGTGGGCATTAAAAGCCGTTCCGGCGAAACCGTGTTACGCGCACTGATCAGCGAACGTGTACAGCCAGGTATTGTCTATACCACGTTCCATTTTCCAGAATCGGGCGCCAATGTCATCACTACCGACAACTCGGACTGGGCGACCAACTGCCCTGAGTACAAAGTGACGGCAGTACAAGTCACTAAAGTCAGCCAACAATCTGAATGGCAAAAGGATTACCAAGCTTTTTCTGAAGATCAGCTGGATTTGTTAGCCCAAGGCATGGCGCATGATTGATGGGCCTTGCCCAGAGCTTGGCTGGCCAAGTTATCAGCAAACCACCGTTGAGCGCTGGCAACACGGCCAACATACCAGCCAGCTGGATTATATTGCCGAAGAAGTCCCCGTAGTACTGGTTTACAACGGGGTATCGCATGTGGTTATGTTGACGACCCCGACTAATCTTGAAGACTTTGCACTAGGCTTTAGTATTACCGAAGGCATTATTACGTCACCGCAAGAATTTTTGTCGTGCCACAGGCATACGCGTTCTAAAGGCATCGAAATCAGTATCAAGATTCCCGATGAACGTTTTGTGTGTATGACCGATAAAGGCCGCAATTTAACGGGGCGCACCGGCTGTGGTTTGTGTGGTGCGTCGTCTTTAAAACAAGCCATTCGTCAACCTAAGCCTGTTAAGCGCGGGATAACGTTATCGGATCGTGAGCTGATGCTAGCATTGGGCAAGCTCCGAGAACAGCAGAATATCAATCTGCTAACCGGTTCGGTACATGCCGCAGCGTGGGCAACACCGGATTTGGGTATCGTGGCGGTTCGGGAAGATGTTGGCCGACACAATGCGCTGGACAAATTAATCGGCTGGTTGCTGCGCACCGGCCAAGATCCTGCCAGTGGTTTTGTTATTGTTACCAGCCGTGCCAGTTATGAAATGGTGCAAAAAACCGCGTCTGTGGGCATTAGCTTATTAGTTGCCGTGTCTGCCCCCACTGGTTTGGCAATACGCATAGCCTATGAATGCGGTCTGACACTGATTGGTTTTGCGCGTGACGAGCAGCATGTGGTTTATACCCATCCATCTCGCTTAACGCACACCCATTACCTTATTTAATTGAGTGAATTATGTCCAATAAAACTGAAAAACTTGTAAAAATGGCTAACGACATCAGCAATTTTTTTAATGCTGAAAGTAATAAGACTCTAGCTGCTGAAGGCGTTAAAAAGCATATTATGCGTGCGTGGGAGCCTAGAATGCGTAAAGAAATTATCGAATATTCGCAAAAAGACGGTACCGGCTTAAGTACTTTAGCAACAGAGGCGATTAAACTGCTGGCTATTGATTAAAAAGATGATTTAGACACCTTTAATATCGGCTGCTTGCTGGGTTTACAAGAAACAGCCGAGGTGTCTTGAACTACTGGTTACAACTTACAATGCTTCAATCACTGTCAATCCACCCATATAAGGCAGCAAGGCTTCAGGTATATGAATACGGCCTTCCGCATCCTGATAATTTTCCATCACGGCAATCAACGTTCTACCCGCTGCCAGTCCTGAGCCATTCAGCGTATGCACCAACTCAGGTTTGCCGGTTTCAGGATTGCGCCACCGTGCCTGTAAACGCCGCGCCTGAAAGTCTTTAAAATTGCTGCACGAAGAAATTTCCCGATACGCGCCCTGCCCTGGCAACCACACTTCCAGATCGTAAGTTTTGCTGGCTGAAAAACCGGTATCACCCGCACACAACAACATTTTACGGTACGGCAGTTTGAGTTTTTTGAGGATCACTTCGGCATGGCCGGTCAATTCTTCATGCGCCTTGGCAGAATGCTCCGGTGCAACAATTTGCACAATCTCGACTTTTTCAAACTGGTGCTGGCGAATCATACCGCGCACGTCACGGCCATAAGCTCCTGCTTCACTCCTAAAACACGGGCTGTGACAAACAAATTTCAGTGGCAAGTCTTTGACATCAATAATCGCATCACGAACAATATTGGTCACCGGCACTTCGGCGGTGGGGATTAAATACAAGGCCGGATCGCTGTTGACCTTAAAAAGATCATCTTCAAATTTAGGCAATTGCCCGGTGCCGCGCAAGCTGTCGGCATTAACCAGAAACGGCACATAAGTTTCGCTGTAACCGTGTTCGTCGGTGTGGGTATCCAGCATTAATTGAATGATAGCGCGTTGCAAACGTGCCAAACCACCGTTTAACACCACAAAGCGGCTACTGGCGATTTTTGCACCCCATTCAAAATTAATCTGCTTAAGCTGACTGCCTAAATCGACATGATCTTGAGCGGTAAAGCCAAATTCAGGCAGTTCGCCCCAGCAATAGATTTCAAGATTAGCCGCTTCATCTTTACCTTCTGGCACAGACTCATCCAGAATATTAGGAATGCCTTCCATCATTAAAGTCATTTGTGCCTGAATGTCGCTCAGCTTGGCTTCGGCTTCCTTTAACGCATCCCCCAAATGCTGTACCTGATCCATGAGTGGTTGCGTATCTTCGCCTTTAGCTTTCGCCTGACCGATGGATTTGGAACGGCTATTGCGCTCGTTTTGCAACTCTTGCGTTTTAACCTGTACGTCTTTGCGCTGCGCTTCCAATTCGGAATACAATTCGGCATTAAAGTTAAATGCACGTCTATTCAATTGCTGGGCGACGAAATCAAGCTCGGTTCTAAACAAACGCGGGTCTAACATAGTTTTTATTACCTCAATAAAATAAGAGAAGGGACGTGTTGTGGTATTGACTAAATTATGGGATTTTTGCCAATACTTTTTCTAATAGTTTTAACTGATCGGCCTGAATAGCCATTAACTCATTCCATTGATGTTCTCGTAAGGTATCTATTTTTTCATGCAATAACATGATTTCAAGCTCAGCTTTAAGATTAACTTCGTAATCATGCTCAGCATTTAAACGGTCTTTTTCAGCATGTCGGTTCTGTGACATCAAAATAATAGGCGCTTGAATAGAGGCCAGCATGGACAAAAATAGATTTAAAAGGATATACGGGTACGGATCAAATGCTTTGTGATAATTAATCAAAATATACGAATTTAAAATCACCCAACAGATTAAGGTCACTGCAAAAATCAGTATAAATGTCCATGATCCACCAAAGTTAGCGACGACATCAGCCGCGCGCTGCCCCATTGTTGCGGTATCCTCAAATTCTTTTGAGAGATTTTTTGATATGTGCTTACGTTCTGAAATATGACGCGCAACTTTTCGCGTACGTGCATCCATTAATTCATAGGTTGAGCCGATGAATTTTTCGGTGCTATCGTGTTTATCGTGCATTTTTTACCCTGCTAAAAATTAGCGCTATGTCATTAATGTGACAGCTGCCCCACTTGCCAAAACACCTAGCCACAAAGCTCCCATACAGATTAGGGTATTTGCAGCAAACACTGCTAGCATTACTTTGGCATGCTGCACAAGACTATAGCCGTGTTCAATTAAATACAGCACTACATACAAACCCGACAAGGTTAAATATGCACCCATTGTAATGATTATAATAGCGGCATGATACTCAACAGGCAGCGCGACTTTTTGCGACAGGGTAGCAGCAATCAATCCGATAAGAAAAGCAATCAGCGTATTCACCACCAGCATGGCATAAGGCATCATGCCGCCCTGCCAATGTACCACCGCATACGTATGAGAAAACAAATACCGACCCAACAACAAACCTATCCACACCACAAACACGCAGGCAATAACACTGCCAAAAATATTAACCAGTGCTTTGCTAATATTTCCCTGTTCGAGCAAATATACTGTGTCCAGCGCAAAAGTAGAAAACGTGGTAAACGCACCGATAAAGCCCACTAAAATAGCCGTGCGATATTCCAGTGCAATCGCCACCCGTTGCAGCACCAAGGCTTCTGTCAGTAAGCCCAACAAGAATGACCCAAACAAATTAACCGTCAGCGTACCGTAAGGAAAACCACGCCCCAGCCATTGATAAACACCTGTCGATACCAAAAATCGCAGTATCGAACCACACGCACCACCTAATGCCAAACCTAGCAAGTGATTCATGTTACGACCTTGTTTATTTTCATCTACGCAAAGCAAAAAAATGGAAGAAATCTAACCTTAAAAACGCCTAATATAGCACTTCCGATTATTGTACCAAGCAAATGACTGGCTTGTGTCGGTTTCACCGATTCAAAGATAAATAGTCTGATAGCCAGTAACAAAACCCGATGAAATCGAGAGAAAACTGCATAAAAAATATTAATTATTAGCAAGTAAATAATAAATATTGTTAAATAATATAATTTTATGTATAAATAACAATCAATTTATTTTATGCAGCGTCCCAAAAATAACGCCTCCCGTTCAAAGTAGAGTGTATTTTTTCTGCTATACCTATTAGGGTTACGGCTAGCGTTATAAATGCTTTTAAAATTGTTTTAACAGGCCTATCCTCGCTTGGCCAGTAAAAAACATAAGGCGAAGCGACCATAAAGCCGTAATTAAACAGATAGAAATTAATCACTCAATAACAGGGGCATTTCATTATGAAAACATGGTTACGAAACGTGCTGCTTGCAGGACTTGTCATCAATGGCAATACAGCACAGGCTTATTCCACCGATAATGGTGCGATTTATGATGGCTCCGGTCAATCTGTGCAACTGCGTGGTGTTAACTGGTTTGGCTTTGAGGTGCAAGATCATGTGGCACACGGTTTATGGTCACGCAACTGGAAAGACATGATCCTGCAAATGAAGTCTTTGGGCTTTAATGCGGTCAGAATACCGGTTTGCCCGGCTACGCTGCATGGGGCTAGTGTCACCGGTATTGATTACGCACAAAATCCCGATCTGGCCAACAAGAACTCGCTGCAAATTCTCGATCTGGTACTGACTGAATTTGACCGTCAGGGCATGTATATTCTGCTTGACCATCACCGTCCTGATTGCAATGCTATTTCAGAACTGTGGTATACCGGCTCTTACAGTACACAAAACTGGATAGACGATCTTGTGTTAATGGCCAATCGCTACAAGCTGTTACCGCACATGATCGGCATCGACCTGAAAAATGAACCGCACGGTGCAGCTACCTGGGGAACAGGCAATGTTGCCACCGACTGGAACACCGCCGCAGAATCGGCCGCTGCTGCCATCAATAAAGCCGCTCCTGATCTGTTACTGTTTGTAGAAGGCATTGAAAATAATCCTTCCTGTAGCGGCTCTATCAACCATTGGTGGGGCGGCAACCTGGAAGCATTAAACTGCACGCCTTTGGCAATTCCTAGCAACCGATTGGTACTTGCGCCACATGTGTATGGCCCGGACGTGTATAACCAGCCCTATTTCAGCGACCCCAATTTTCCAAATAATATGCCCGCGATTTGGGAAGCCCACATCGGCCAGTTTATGAACAAAGGCTACACGATTGCTATCGGTGAAACCGGTGGCCGTTATGGGCACGGCGGCAGTGCCAAAGATAAGGTATTTCAGGATGCCTTGGTTAATTATTTAATCAACAAAAAAATCGCCCATTTGTTTTATTGGTCATGGAATCCTAACAGCGGCGATACCGGTGGTATTCTTCAGGATGATTGGCGTAGCATCTGGCAGGATAAGGTGGATTTACTAACCCGCTTATGGAACGGTACGGGCACATTAGAACCTGCCGCTTGTTCTGACGGACTTGACAACGATAAAGACGGACTGGCCGATTTCCCTGCCGATAAGGGCTGTACTTCCGCAACAGACCGTGATGAAACCGATCCATTACCGCCGCCGTCCGCCGCTTGTGCAGATGGGCTGGATAATGACAGCGATGGCCTGATTGATTATCCCAAAGATTCAGGCTGTACTTCGGCAACCGACAATGACGAGTACAACGCGCCACTGCCGCCGACTAAAACCCAGTTACCGGCCACCGTCAGTATAACCGCAGACTGGGTAACAGGTTACTGTGCCGATGTGAATGTTACCAACAATACAGTCAATAAAGTGGAATGGACAACGCTGTTTAAAGTACCCGGAATCATCAAAAGTTTCTGGAGTGGCATCTATACCAAAACCGGAGACGATGTAAAAGCTTCTGGGCTGGACTGGAACAAAATCCTTAATCCGGGCGCTTATGCCAGCGTAGGCTTTTGTGCTGACCGTCCGGTCGTTACCCCAAAAAACGCTTGCGAAGATGGCAAAGACAACGACGCTGACGGCTTAATCGATTACCCCAAAGATCCTGGCTGTTCTTCAGCAACCGATAATGATGAAACCAATTCAGCCTCCGGCAGTGTAACCGCCACTTTAAACACTACGTCAGATTGGGGCACGGGTTATTGTGCTAACGTGGATGTCAAAAACACCGGCGCAACAACAGTACAATGGCAAATTAGCCTGACCATACAAGGTAAGGTGAGTAACGTGTGGAATGCCATTTATACGCAAAGTGGTAACACGTTAACAGCTAAAGGCGTGAGTTGGAATAGTTCGGTATCGGCGAACGGCACAGTACAATTTGGTTTCTGCGCTAATCGCTAATCAGGCTGGAAGCACGCCGATATGCAGTAGCGCGACCTTATTCGCAGTTTGAAATCCACCGACCAATAAAAGCCGGTGGATTAAGCCCTTTTAAACCCGAATAAAATGCTCACGGTAGTAACGCAGTTCTTCAATCGACTCAATCACATCAGCTAAGGCTTGGTGCTTGGAATCTTTTTTAAAGCCCTCTTTTACAGCCGGAGCCCAGCGTGCCGCCAGTTCTTTCAATGTTGACACATCCAAATTACGGTAATGAAAATACGCTTCCAAAGTCGGCATATAACGCCATAAAAATCGCCGATCCTGACCGATGCTATTACCACAAATCGGTGATTTCCCCTCTGACACCCATTGTTTTATAAATTCCAGAGTCAGGCGCTCAGCTTGTGCCGTATCAATCGTCGATGCCATCACCCGCTCAACCAAACCCGACTCACCATGATGCTTTTGATTCCACTCATCCATCGCCGCCAACGCAGCATCCGGTTGATGCACTGCCAGAACAGGGCCTTCTGCCAGTATATTTAAATCTTTATCGGTCACCACGGTGGCTATTTCAATGATGACATCAGTGTCAGGATTAAGCCCCGTCATTTCAAGGTCTATCCAGATAAGGTGCTGAGGATTTTGCGTCATGAGTTGATTTCTTTGTATTCAATGTTATGGTTAGTGTAGCATTGTCATAAATTCTTAAACCGGATAATTTTAACCCATGAACACATTTACATTTGTTTTTTTACTGGCAGTAGCCATTTCGTTTGGTGTGCATTATTGGCTGGCGCAGCGCCAAGCAAGCTATGTGGCTGAACATCGTTCTGCCGTACCTGATGCCTTTAAAAACACGGTATCGCTGGAAGCGCACCAAAAAGCCGCAGATTACACCCTGGAAAAAGGCAAACTCGGCAAGATAGACAGCATTATCGGCCTTATCGCCTTATTGCTGTTTACCTTGGGCGGCATCATCAACGCCATTTTCAACTACTGGGCGGGCGAGATTAGCTCACCTATCTTTGCAGGTGTCGCTGCAATCGCTACCACATCACTATTAATGATGTTAGTTGACATTCCCACTAGCCTGTACCAAACCTTTGTTATCGAAGAAAAGTTTGGCTTCAATAAAAGCACAATAGCGCAATTTGCTAAAGACCAGTGTCTGCAACTGGGTTTAAGCGCCGCGATTGGTTTGCCGTTATTAGCATTAATTTTATGGGTCATGGACGGCGTAGGTTCTAGCTGGTGGGTCTGGGTGTGGGCGATTATGATGGGCTTTTCGTTATTGATTAGCTGGTTATTTCCTACCGTGATTGCCCCGTTATTTAATAAATTTACCCCAATGGAAGAAGGCTCATTAAAAAGTCGGATTCAAGGTTTGCTAGAACGCTGCGGCTTCAACAGCAATGGCATTTTTATTATGGATGGTTCCAAACGCTCAGGTCATGGCAATGCTTACTTTACCGGCCTTGGCAATAACAAGCGCATTGTATTTTATGACAATCTGGTCAACTCGTTAGACGATGAAGAACTGGAAGCGGTGTTAGCACATGAATTAGGCCATTTTAAGCGTAAACACGTTATTAAAATGCTGGTAGCCAGCTCTATTATGAGCTTAATCAGCCTAGCCATTTTAGGCTGGCTAATTGATAAGCCTTGGTTCTTTAATGGCCTGGGCGTTGATCAGGTTTCTAACGCGGTGGCTTTATTGTTGTTTATGTTGGTGTCATCGTCATTTACCTTCTTTATGCAGCCGATCACCGCGTATTTTCAACGCAAATTTGAATTTGAAGCCGATGATTTTGCCGCCGCTAACGCCAAAGCCAGCAAAATGATCAGTGGTTTGGTCAAGTTATACGAAGAAAATGCCAGCACGTTAACCCCCGATCCTCTGTATTCTGCCTTCCATTACAGCCACCCACCTGCGGCCATCCGTATCGCGCATTTAGAAGCCAAAGCTTAGGATGACACATAACGAAGGCTTGGTAATTGCCCATTTGGGTCAGGGAATTGCGGTTGAATACAACAATCAAATCATACTGTGCCAAACCCTGCGACGGCTGGACACCGTCGCGGTGGGTGATCGCGTGTTATGGTCACGGGCATCGGAAGACCAGGGGCGCATTGAGGAGATTTTGCCCCGCCGCTCGGTATTGGTACGCCCGTCCAAAAGCGCCAAAAGCCGACCAGTGGCCGCCAATATTGATACCATTTTTGTGGTGTTTGCGGTAGAACCGCGCTGCGACTTTCTGTTACTGGATCAATATCTGGCGATTTGCGAAAACCGAAATATTGATGCGGCTTTGGTGCTCAATAAAACCGATCTGCCGCTGTCTGACATGATTGAACAAGAATTGCGGGTGTACGAAGATTTAGGCTATGCGCTGTACCGCGTCAGTGCGGCCAGTGGCGCTGGCATGGCAGCACTTAAGCAGGCATTAAAAGGCCAGGTAAGCTTGTTTGCGGGGCAATCCGGTGTCGGTAAATCATCATTAACCAATGCTATTTTGCCGGACAAATTACTAAAAACCAACACGGTTTCCGCCACTACCAAACATGGCCGCCATACCACTACCGCTGCAACCTTATATCATTTGCCTGATGGTGGTGATTTAATTGACAGCCCTGGTGTGGCTATTTTTGGTTTGGCGGAATTGTCTGATGCACAACTGGCTTACGGTTACCGCGAATTTCAGCCGCTGATGGATGAATGTCAATTTAACGATTGCAGCCACACCCACGATAAGGGCTGCGCAATACTGCCAGCGGTTGAAAATGGCACGTTGTCCATCAGTCGCTATCAGCGGTTTTTAAAATTGAAAGAGAAAATGTAGTTCTTCAACGTTTGTAACGGGCAGGGAATCGTGCCATGAAAAAACTCATTTTAATGTTGGTTGGCGGATTTTACTGTTTTATTCTCTACTTAAGTGTTGTGTGGGTATATCACTTTGGTGCTCTTAGAATTGAAATATTTGCAGCCTTCTCTGCTGTCATGCTGGGGTTCACGTTCTATCTGCCGATGCGTACAGAATGTCGTTATGCGATTGCAGCACATTTGTTAGTGATTGCCAGCGTATCTATTCCAACAGATGTCTACGATATGACAGCAGCAAAGACCATTCCCTATGGCTATCCCTTTCGCTTTATGACGCAGGATCATACTGAATGGCTAGAAGTTACCGTGCTTGATGGCGGTGTCCACTTTCCTTATACAGAAAGATTTTTACCCACGGGAGACATGGGCTTGGAATACATGCATATGCAGATAAATTACTGGGCAATGCGGGTGTGATTAAAAGTGCGGGGATTCTGTAGAATACCGTTATTTGTTTTGACAAAACC
>NZ_FUKI01000145.1 GCF_900163755.1 Crenothrix polyspora
GGATGCTCGGATAAAATTGAAAAAGCTTTATCCGACACTTAAAGAGTGACTAAGTACTAGCTAAAGCAAGGAGGTCAAGCACGTTCCTTAGTGAATATGCACTTGACGCGATTTGATCGTATCGCCTCTGCGTAAAGTATAACTTTCCTGATCACCTTTAATCGGCGTACCATCCGCGTTAAACTGAATCAGCGCTTCTTCGCTTTCAATATGATATTGCCGCACAGTTGAATCTTTGTGAGATGTTAATACCAGAATATGAGATTCATCATTCCAGGTATATTTTCCCTTTTCATAGAATTCCCTGGTTGATGCCTTGGCTGGCTGAGTCACCAATAAATAATTATTATTTTGTTTAAACGACAAGGTAGCCTTAATCCCCTCACAATCATCACAAGGCAAATAACCATAAAAAACACCACGAAACGCCTGTGTCTTTTCTAATGTATTTTCATGTCCAGCGTGTGGATTTTTGGTCAGTTCAAGCGCCTTAAGTGCTTGTTCCTGCATTTCCCTATCAGATGCAGCCATAGCAGGGTTAAACGCAAACAACACACCGCTGAAAACACACAACACCAAATTTTGTTTTAATTGTTTATGAAATGATCGCATTTAAATACCTTATTTTATAAAATGAATTGGATGGCTACTCATTATCGCTGTGAGTTTCGTTATATTAGTCGCTAACCGAACAAGATAGTTAGCATTAAAAGACGCAGTAATGAGACATAAGTAACACACTATAAATCACTGATTTTTGTTTCACGTATAGCACGCGCTAATTCAGCGCGTTGCTTATCCAAAACCAACCATTCAATTTCTTTATGTAAATAATTTTCTTTATACTTTGAGGCTTCAGCCAATAACTCCAACTCTTTACGTTCGGCATCTAGCTGCATTTCTTTCAACTTAGCCTGATGTTGTATTTTCTCAGCTTCTAATCGTTCTTGAATTTGTTGCTTTTCACGTTGATAAACTTCTTGCTCTCGGATTTCTGCCGCCAATTCATTTTGTTTTAAGCGCTCTTCCTGCTTAATTTTATCCGTCTGTAATTGCTCTTTCGCTAAATTCCATTTGGTTTGTTGGGTTTCAAATATTTTTATTTCCGCATCCAACTCTTGCTCTTTCAAACGACTATCGTGCTGTATTTTATTAGACAACAAACGTAATTCCAGCTCGTGCTGCTTGGGTTGTTGATTTAACAACATTTGCGTTTCTGTGTTTTGCTCCAACTCCCGTAACTGCTTCTCATGGCTTAATTTTTGCGTATGCAAACGGGCTTTTATTTCATATTCGTCGCTCAAGTGTTTTTCTTGCTCTTCTAACAATCGACGCTTATTTTCAGCCTGTAATGCCAGCTGTTGACGTTGTATTTCGTCTTCTTGCTGCATTTTTTCCAATTGTGTTTGCTTATGCTGTAAGCGCTGCACCTCCAGCTCTTCACTTTGTCGAAATAATTCTTGATTATGTTTCTCACGAAATTCAAAATTCTTTTTTAAGACATTAAAATATACGGTTTCCTGAGCAAATTTACCATCCAGCATCGCATCATCGGTCAGCTCTTCAAAAAAGGGTTTCAATGCACACGTTGTCCGACATTGAATATGCTTTAGCAATAAGGTTTCGTTAATGATATTTTCAATCTTTTTTTCCAAATCTGCCAAGCCGGTCAGTATCCAATTACCATCTTTGGTACTGCGTAATTCAGCGTCAACAATATCTCTTATTAAACCCTCATAGCTGAGCGTAATATGGCGATTAATATCCAGTAAAGATTCCATATTACGCTGCGCGTAATTAAACGTGGCTTGAAAATGGATATTTAAACTGGTTTGCAAGGTACAAAAACCGCTGTACAACACAGTTTCCATATTAAGCTGCCATTCCTCGACCGGTAACGGATAAACGGTGTGAAAAAACCGCCGTATAAATTTTTGTGGCCGTAAATACAGCCGCGTGTACGTGCCAAACTTTGATAACACGACGCGTCGTTCAGCATCAAAACCCGGATCCCAAAAATCGTGTGCCGAAGGGTTTAACAAGTCATAGTTTGTTTGTGTCAGCCAATCATCCAATAATGATTTATTGTTGCTCATAGCGTACCTCGCTGGCTGACTGCACCGATTCAGCGTGAAAATTAGACGTTACGTCAGTCACCTGGGCTATTTTAAGAGCCTTGAGTTTTTCACTTAGTTTTTCAGCAATCAGCGGGTAAAGATTAGGCGCAAATTCAACAGAACGCGAGTCTATTTTACGCAAAAAACCACGGCTTAACAAAAAACCCACCGCAAACATCCGCGACCAATCCGAATAACGTCTCGCCTTTTCTATATCAGATTTTTCAATGACTATCTCAAGCTCATCGTTGGCATTGATTCGAAATTCACTAAACTGTTTAAGACATTCAAAAACCAGCTCTTGTTCGTCCTCGTTTAAAGGCCCAGGCGCAGTAAGCTCCATGCGGTATGACAATAAAAACGTGAAGAAATCAACCATGCCCGCACATAAAAATGCAAATAACGAAAAATTATTCCACATGGCAAACGACGGTGTCATACCTTGAGCAAACTGCGAATAAGGCATCATCACTGGCGCTTGTGGTACCGTGTAACCACTGTTAGCGGCCATTTGATTAGATTTGAGCTGAATTTCCTGTAATCCAGAAACCATTTTTTTATAGTTGTTTTGAGCGTCATCATCCAGCTGATTTAAATTAATTTGCAGCTTTCTTATGTCATCATCAATTAACTGGAAGCTTTGCTCCAGCTGTTTAACTTGCTGTTTTTTAGCCAAATGTATTTGGTTGTAATGCTTCCAAAATTTACCCGTACCCACAACATTTCTGTATGCAGGAGAAACTTGTGGATGCGTCCCAAAGTAAGCTTGCGATTCTTCTGCGGCAAGCTTGTCCAGCTCAACTTGTTGTTGCTTTAGCAAACCTGCTTTAGAACCTAACACCGATACCAGATAATCGTTAACTTCTTTTTGTACTGATTTTACCCGTGTAATATGAATAGTTTCACTTTCGGAAATTTCATAAAATTTAAAATAAGAAAAAGTAATAGACGCAGCGATTGCTACCAACAGCGATAAAAATACACTTAAAAAACGCATCCGGTTGGCTTTCCAATGGATGCCGGCAATTTCGAGTGAACAAATAACAATAATGGACTGAATTGCAATGGTAATAATCAATGCAATCCACGGGGTAATAAAATGCGACATGCCGTAAAAAGTGGTAAATCCCGATGCAACACTGAGCATCAGAACAATGGGGATAGACCATATTCGTAGCATACCAACGAAAAGCGTTTGAGCACGATTAATTAAAGCACCCAGACCACCACTGCTATTTTTTAGTTTGTTATTTAGTTCCATCGCCGTTACTTTTTTATAATTTTAGCGACACACTCATATAAAACTCTAAAGCGATTATATAAATGCAATGAATTACACAAAAATCCAGTCTATTTGATTACTGAAAAAAATGCAATCAGGGACGAACTCTAACGAATCCTGTTTTCGTATTTGCATTAATTTATCGTTGTCAGTGTTGCGGGTTGATTTTGGCGTGTAATACTGCTGCGCCTTAATTGATGAGATGAAATTTACTAAATTTTAACTATGTATTCAACACTGCAAAAATATTTACTTAAAATATGTAACCTGCAAGATTGATTATCAAATCGAATAAATTTCAGTATGCGGCCTGCCAGATGCATAATTTAACGCACCTATCAAAGCCACATCGGGCTCCAGACAGACTTTAACAGATAAACCCTGTAACATTTTTCTGCAGCGACCTTTGGCAAGAAAACCCTCCATAAAATGCCCAGCCTGCAATACCGGCAATATCTTACCAGCAATGCCACCCGCCAAATACACACCCGCGTAAGGTAAACATTTTAAGGCCAAATTACCGGCTTCTGAACCATACAGCTTACAAAACAGCCGCACGGCTTCCGTACATAACGCATCTTGACCTGCAACACCGTTTTCACCAATAACCGCTGCGGCATCGTGTTCCAGCAACTGTTGTGCAATACCTGCATTAGCACTGGCATAAGCTGATTGTTCCAAAAATTGGTAAATACTCACCAAACCCTCTCCAGAAACCAAGCGCTCATAGCTTACGTGTTCAGGATATTTGGTAAGCATAAACTGAAGTAAAGCAATTTCTTGTGCATTGGTTGGCGAAAAATCGCTGTGTCCACCTTCGGTAGCAATAATATGATAGTGAGTACCATCATAAGCCATAATTGCCTCACCTAAACCGGTTCCTGCAGCAATCACGGCGTGATTACCCTGCAAAAATACGGCACTGGGATTTAATTCAACAAAGTTTTGTTCAGGTAATGCCAGCAATCCCCAGGCAGTAGCTTCCAAATCATTTAATAAGACGACCTGTTTTGCACCCGCGCACGCACCAATTTCGCTACGACTTAACAGCCACGGTAAATTGGTAGCATGGCAATCACCATTAATAATAGGCCCTGCCACACCAATGGCAACAACACTCACTTCAGGCCACTGTGCTGCATTCAAAAATGTCCGCAATAAATCGTTAAACGATGCAAAATCAGCACTGGCATAGCGCTGTTTTATAACACGCTGATAACCCTCTGTATCGGCAGTGAATAACGCCAAAATAGTTTTTGTACCACCCACATCACCCGCAAGAATCACTGCTCACCTTTATAATGGGTAAATACTTCAGTGTGTTGTTTATTGTCGAAACTGACAACATCATATGCGTCTTTTTTGCCACCCATTTCCATACCTGGCGTACCCACGGGCATACCCGGAGCGGATAAACCCACAACGTGTGGTTTAGTTTTTAATAAAGCAACAATATCTTCAGCTGGCACATGGCCTTCAATAACATAACCATCAACAATCGCCGTATGGCAAGAAGCCAGTTCTGGCGTAATACCGTGTTTGTTTTTCAGCGTTTGTACATCGTCGGTAACATTATCTTGCACAACGAAGTTATTTTGCTTTAAATGCTCTACCCATTTGCCACAACAAGTGCAGCTAGGGCTGCGGTATACCACAATATCCGTCGGTTTAGCAGCAGCTTTTGCACTAATTTGAACATTCACCGCAAGCAAACTCACCGCTACTAATAATTTTATTATTTTCATCGCAGAATCCTCTCTTACTATCGAAAACATTAGGATTGATGATATACCCTGCTGTACTCATGTACAGCATCAACCATCACTTTTACATGCTCAGGGTTCATGTCCGGCAAAATGCCGTGCCCCAAATTAAATACATGACCAGAACCTGTACCATAGCCGTGTAAAATAGTTTTAACTTTTTCAATGATATCATCCGGCTGCGCGTACAAATATACCGGATCCATATTGCCTTGCAAAGCGACACGATCACCCACCCGCGCTCTGGCTTTATTGATGTCAGTTTGCCAATCTAAACCCAAGGCATCGTAACCTGCATCGGCCATATCTTCTAGCCACAGACCACCGCCTTTGGTAAACAATAAAGCAGGAACGGGCTGACCATCATGCGAAGTCTTCAGTAAAGATCGCACTTGTTTGGCGTAATATAACGAAAACTCAGCATAATCTTCGGTCGTTAATACGCCACCCCAGGTGTCAAACAGCATAACCACTTGAGCGCCAGCTTCAATTTGCGCGTTAAGATACGCCGCTACCGATTGCGCTAATTTATCGAGCATAATGTGCGCGACGGCAGGTTGCTCGTAAATTAGACCTTTAACTAACCGAAAAGTTTTGCTACTACCCCCCTCTACCATGTAAGTTGCCAAAGTCCAAGGACTGCCAGAAAAACCAATCAACGGCACAGAACCTTGCAAAGTCTTACGAATTAATCGCACTGCGTCCATGACATAGCGTAATTCAAGCTCAGGATCAGGAATCGGCAATTTATGCACATCGGCCACCGTTCTGATAGGTTTGTCAAACTTAGGGCCTTCGCCTTCGGTAAAGCGCAACTCAAGACCCATTGCATCAGGAATGGTCAGAATATCGGAAAATAAAATCGCAGCATCAAAATCAAAACGCCGCAGTGGCTGCATAGTCACTTCGCACGCCAGCTCAGGATTGGTACACAGATTTAAAAAGCTACCGGCTTGCTCTCTCACTTTCCTGTATTCAGGTAAATACCGGCCTGCCTGCCGCATCATCCATACCGGTGTTTGTTCAACAGGTTGTTTTAACAATGCTCTAATAAAAGTGTCGTTTTTTAATGTCGTCATGATGATAGTGCTATACGATGGGGTGTTGGTTGGATTGCCTGCTTTGGCAACTCAGTATTTACAGCGACAAGCTACCCAATTAAGGCAGGACACGGTGCAAAGCTTAACCGTTCGCCCTGAGCCTGTCGAAGGGTGGGCGGTTAAGCCGATCATGGTTCGACAAGCTCACCACGAACGGCTTAACCTGAAACTGTCCCGCCTTAAGTGGGTAGCCCAGCGACAGAATTGGTGAGCTGCAAAAAATAGATCGCTCAACCTACTGTATTATCAGCTATCAACTTAACACGGGACAAAAAATAATAACATTCACGTAGGTTGGACTGCCTGCTGTTTGGCAACCCAACATTTATAATGCTTTGGAAATTTTGGGTTGAGAAAAGCGTTCAACCCAAGCTACATTTTGTCCCTTATTAAGCGGGGTAGCCGTATTATCCTGTCTTAGTGATAATTTTAGTGCCTACCATAGCTGTTAAGCGTTTGTTGCAACAACGAACTTTCTACATCAATAGGTAGCAACGCTGCGCCGATTGTTTTTAACAAAATGACTCGAATTTGACCATCAACATTTTTTTTGTCAACCGCCATGAGTTCTAAAAACTGTTCGGTGGTCATTTGTGCGGGCGGTATTACTGGCAATCTAGCTTTCATAAACAGACTGATAATTCTATCCACATCAGCCTCTGTTAACCAGCCTTTGCGCCTGGACAAATCAGCCGCCTGACACGTACCAATCGCCACTGCTTCGCCGTGTAAATAATGCCCATAACCACTACCGGTCTCGATAGCATGACCAAAGGTATGGCCTAAATTAAGCGTTGCCCGCACGCCAGATTCCGTTTCATCCTCGGCAACAATATGCGCTTTGTTAACACAGGATTGCTCTATCGCATAAGCCAAAGCGGTTTTATCCCTAGCCAATAACGCTTCCATGTTATTTTCCAACCAGACAAAAAATTCAATATCTCTGATCAAGCCGTATTTAATCACTTCGGCAAGACCTGCCGATAACTGACGATCATCCAGCGTATCTAATACATCGGCATCGGCAATCACGCATTGCGGCTGATAAAACGCGCCGATCATGTTTTTACCCAAGGGATGATTCACACCGGTTTTGCCACCCACAGAGGAGTCAACTTGCGCTAACAATGTGGTGGGAATTTGAATAAATGCAATACCACGCTGATAACACGCCGCAGCAAAGCCACCCATATCACCGATAACCCCGCCGCCTAAAGCAATCAAGGTGGCGTTACGGCTAAATTTGGCAGCCAGTAATTTATCAAAAACCGTAGATAAGGTGTCTAAGGTTTTAAATTGCTCGCCATCGGGCAAAATAAGGCTTTCGACGCGGTAATCTTGCAGTTGATTTAATACCGGTTGCAAATACAGGGCTGCCACCGTATCGTTAGTAACCACCAATACTTGGGTAGATTTAATGTGCTGGCGAAAAATATCGGGTTGCGCCAATAAACCGGAGCCAATATAAATGGGGTAGCGCCGCGCACCCAATTCCACGGTTAATGTCTTCATAAATTCGAGCGGTATTCTTCCAAAATGCGCGTGACGATAGCTTTACTGGGCATCATGCCGGTATCAATTTTAAAATCAGCACAGGCTAAATACAAAGGTTCGCGTTGCGCTTGCAAGCCTTCCAGTCGCTGCCTGGGATTTTCGGTTTGCAATAACGGGCGTTGGTTATCTTTGCGTGTGCGCTCTAAAATACGATCAATAGGACATTGCAAATATACTACAAAACCATTCTCTTGCAAAAGCTTACGATTAGCTTCTCGCAATACCGTGCCGCCGCCAGTTGCTAATACAACGCCTTTTAATTTTGTCAGTTGCTGCAACATTTTTTGTTCGCGCTCACGAAAACCTTCCTCACCTTCAAATTCGAAAATAGTGGGAATATCTACACCGGTACTTTCTTCAATGGCTTTATCGGTATCATAAAAAGGCAATTTAATAGCTTTCGCCAGCTGCCGACCTATTGTCGTTTTTCCTGTACCCATAAGGCCTATTAAATATATATTCTCTCGTCGCACGATAGGTTATTTTTAGGAAATTAATCAATTAAAAAAGGGGGCATTATGCCCCCTTTTTGTCTCAAGTAGAAGCGATCAATCTTTTATCGTATTATCTGTGATAATTTTTGGTGTGATAAAAATCAGCAACTCTTTTTTATTGTCCTGTTTAGCAGTTTTCTTAAACAAGAAACCCACACCAGGTAAGTCGGCAAAGAACGGGACTTTATTGGTCGTATTTTGCTGTATCCCTTCAAAAACACCGCCTAGCACGACTGTTTCACCGTTCATAACATGCACGTTAGTGCTAATTTGCCGCGTATCAATACCGATACCACCTGGAGTAACCTCACCAGGCGCATCTTTAGTGATCTTTAACTGCATGACAACACTGCCACTGGGCGTGATTTGCGGCAACACATCCAGTTGCAACGCAGCATCAACCAACTGGGTTTGCGTACCGTTTTGACTCACGGTTTGATACGGAATTTGCACACCTTGTTTAATGCTGGCCTGACAACGATCAGAGGTCATTACACGCGGGTTAGACACCAATTCGCCAAGCCCTTGATCTTGTAAGGCAGACAACTCAAGATTTAATACGTAATCCGCACCTTTAACTAAAGTCAACGCCAATGCACCACCACTGCCTGCCGCTACCGCCGCACCCAAATCGACCAGCGTATCATTAATCTTTACGTTTGAATCCCCACCGCTTAGAGTACCTTTTGTACCTTTAGTGCCAGAGATTGCTCCCCCACCACCAATACCAAATTCAGTTTGACCAGGCGTACCGCCCAGTGCCGCTGCACCAAATTTAACCCCCATTTGCTTGGCAAATGTATTGGTAGCAATAACAATTCTTGATTCAATCATCACTTGACGCACCGGCACATCAAGCTTGCGAATCAATTTTTTAGCCTCTTCCAAACGTTTTGTGGTTTCTCGAACAATCAAGGTATTGGTTCTGGCATCCACTACCGCAGAACCGCGTGATGACAAAATTTTAAACTGTTCATTTTGACCTTGCCCAGTAGAATTACCACTGTTTAGTTGGTTCTGTCCTGGAACAAGACCCACTGCGCCAATATTGCCTAAATTAGAACTTGAGCCAGAACCACCAGACGCAGTACTCGCACCACAACTGCCAAAGGCACCGGTATCTTGACCATTTAACAAATTACGAAAGTTTTCAGCTCTGGCGTAGTTAATCTTAATATATTCGGTAATTAGCGGGTCTAACTGCTCAACAACCGCTTCTGTTTCTTTTTGCTTTTCTTTGTATTCTTTAATTTTACCAATCGGTGCAATAAGCGTGACATTGCCGGTTTCAAATTTTTCCAGACCTTTGGTCATCATAATGAAATCCAAGGCTTCATCCCACGGTACATCATCTAATTTTAAGGTAATTGTACCAACAACCTCATCACCGGCCACCACGTTCTGGCCAGTAAATTCGGCCAAAATTGCAATCACACTGCGAATATCAATGTCCTGAAAATTTAATGATAATCTGTCGCCCGTGTATTTTACGCGTTTATTATCCAGCACTTCTTTTTCAGCAGAGGTTAGCGGTCTAAACTCAATCGTTAATAAACCATCCGCCTGAAACAAGGAATAATCATATAAGCTATTTTGCAAAGACATAGTCACTGTCGTCTCACGACTGGACGTATTTGCCTCAATATATTTAACCGGCGTGCCAAATTCAGACACATCCAAACGCTTAGCCAGGTTATCCGGCAAACGGGTATTAACAAAACTGACCACCACTTTACCGGCTTCTTCTCGACTATTAACAATCGTATTAGGATTTGCTAAAGCAACCAATATTCGCCCCTCACCGTTATCACCACGTTTAAAGTCAAGCCCACTAATAGCTTGCTCTGGCATTAGCGTGTTAATGGCTGAGTGGGTATCTTGTTCAGGGTAATAAGGTTTGGCGGTACTTGTTACAGCCGAACCTGCGCTATTGAGTGTCAACAATATTTTATTGCCCTCGATCGTGGTTTCAAAGGGCGTGGCTTCCATTAAATTAACAACAATGCGTATTCTATCCGCCGCTTCTGCCACATACACACTGCTGACAGCACCTTGATTAATAGGATACATTTTTTTAGCAAGCGCACTTTTAACACCGGTTAAATCCATGGCAATTCTGGCTGGATTATCGGTATGAAATACTTTAGGCGTAACCGCAGCACCACTTAATTCCAGCTGTATTTGCAGCTTGCCACCCGATACTGTCGCAACATCAATATTGGTAATAGTAAGATCACTTGCTGCAGCCGCTGTCATCTGAAACAGCATTAAAAAAACAATCAAATAATGTGTGCTTAAAAAACACCGCGCTATACCCACCATTGTGTCACCTTGTTTATTCTCCATTATTTTTCCTCACAATTAGTCTGCTAACGCTAATGAAGCCTGTTGCTCACGCCAGGAACCAGGTTTATCAGGCACTATTTCCATAATTTCAACTTTATCCGTAACAATACGTATAATTTTTCCATAGTTTTTCCCTATATAATTACCCACCTGAACACGATGAACAGTGCCATCACTGGCTTTTATTAAACCCCATAAGCTTGCATTCATAACCACAGTACCCACCATTTTTAAACCATCCAAAGGAAAAGCTTCTAACTCCTCCTTACGGCGACTGGTATCCGGTTTTATACCATTAGACTTTGCAATTTCAGCCTCTTCTTCTTCGGGTTGCTCCAAGGGCTGAAACGGATCACGTAAGCCGTCAGGCTTAAACATATAAGGTTCAACATTCTTAATGGCAGGCAATTGTTCAATAGGGCCTTTCGGTCTGGCTTTAACGTCTGCGATGTATTTTTGCAACTCGGTAAAATCCTGCTCAGCACAACTTGTCAACAAAATCGCACAAACAGCAGAACTCATGCTTAATCGCACCCAATGGCGCAAAGACAACCTTGATATATCATGCGACATGGCTAGCCTCTCTTCCTGTTAACCGCCGCACCATCGCTGTTTGTGCTACCTTCGTTATAGGTCTTAACGACTGCATTCATCATCATAGCGCCATCTTTACCATAGGGCACAATGTTGACATCATGTACGGTAACAATACGCGGCAACGATGCCAAGCCACTGACAAACATACCTAACTCCTCGTATTTACCTATTACTTGAATACTGATCGGCAATTCAGAATAGAATTCTTGCTTAACAGGTCCACTGGGTCTAAACAACTTAAACTCCAAACCACTGGCTAAACCCGTTTGTGAAATATCAATCAATAAACTGGCCACCTCTTCTTCCGTGGGCATTTGCCGGATCATCACTTCCAATGACGATTCAATATCACTGAGCTGTTTTTGATAATCACGCAGATTAACGGCTTTTTTCTGCTTAGATTCGAAAGTAGTTCGTAATTCCTGCTCTTTTAGTTTGATGGCATCAAGACTGTCCAAACGATCCAGCGTGAACATATAAACACCACCCGCTGCAACCAACGCGCATACCAACAAAGTCGCCACTGCTTTAATCGGCAAAGGCCACGTCCCCGCCGCATTAATATCCCAATTAACGTCCGATAGGTTCATTTTACTGCCTCGGTCTTAGCATGTTTTTGGCCTAAAGTAGCGTGTAGCACAAAATCACTTAATTGATCTGTCGTGCCTGCATTAGATATTTGGATCACGTCAAGCCGTGGCCCTCCAAGCCACGATGACACTTCAATTGCCCGCATAAAGGCAGAAACCCGTGCATTTGATTGCGATTTGCCTTCAAAAATCAGCTCTCTACCAACTTGCGTAAATTTGGATAGAAATACGCCATCGGGAGTAGATTTAGGAATTTCATCAAATAAATGCACAATTTCTGGACGACTTTCTTGCAGCTTATGAATCAAATCAATTTTTGACAGCAATTTACTTTTTTTCTCTTCAATAGCCCTGATTTCAATAATTTTTTTATCCAATGCGACTATTTCATCTTCTATGAATCGGTTTCTTTGCTCTTGATAAGACTTTAAGCTATCTATATGAACATGAACACCTAAAAGAATTGCACCGGTTACTAACGCAGCAGCGGCCATTGCCGAAAAAAAATCTCTTTTCTTTTTTTTACGAAGCTCATCACGCCAAGGCAGTAAATTGATTTTTGCCATCAGTCAAAACTCCTTAATGCTAAGCCACAAGCCAACATCATCGCAGGCGCATCATTACTCAGGGTTTGCGGTTTTACCTTGCTCGCCAACGTCATATCGACAAAAGGATTGGCAATATACGCCGTTACCCCTAAGGTTTGCGACACCAGCTTTTCTATACCCGGTATAGAGGCACAGCCGCCCGCTAGAATAATACAATCAATATTTTTATTGGCACTTGAAGACACGAAAAACTGTAAGGAACGGGCAATTTGCTGCACGACTGCACGCTTAAACGGCTCTAGCACATCAGTCATATAATTTTCTGGTAAACCACCGTGTTTTTTTGCCAAACCGGCTTCTTCCCACGACAAACCGTAACGCCGTTGAATTTCTTCTGTCAGTTGCTTACCACCAAATACTTGCTCACGGGTATACACCGTATGACCATCGTGAAGTACGTTTAAGGTCGATAAGGTAGCGCCTATATCAGCTATAGCCACTGTTTGTCCTGTTGTTGAGCTGTGTATTTGTGCGGACAACAAGCCAAAAACGTTCTCCATTGCAAACGCTTCTACATCAACCACTTTGGCTTTAAGCCCTGCTTTGACCAGTGCTTCAACACGGTCATCAACATTATCTTTCCGAGAAGCCGCCAAGATAACATTCACCATGTCAGGGTTGTGTTCATTAACGCCTTGTACCTCAAAATCAAGACTGACCTCATCAAGTGCGTAAGGCACATACTGATCAGCCTCAATCATAATTTGCTCTTCAACCTCATCATCGGTTAACGCAGCGGGCATAGTAATTATTTTAGTCATCACCGCCGCACCAGAAACTGCAACAGCGGCATATTTAAGCCGAGTTCCCGAATGCTTAACGGCCAGCTTTATTGCATCCGCAATAATGTCGGTACTAATCGTGGCCTTATCAATAATACCCGTTTGCAATACTAACGGGGCAACCGCGTAACTCTCTACTTTATAACGATTACCCGACTTACTTAGTTCCAGTAGCTTTACCGCTACCGTACTAATATCAAGCCCCAGTACCGCATTTTGCTTACCTCCAAACCACTTCATGCAACAATCCTTAAAACGTGATAATTAATTGGCTAATGACGGTTAACATGTTTAATTTTATCTTTAAATCAGTAAAAAAAATTGGCATTTGAAGTATAGTTGCGTTTTTTATTTTAAAAGTAAAAATATTCAATTTATTTGTTTGTTGGCCATGTTGCTCTATACTGCCTACCAAACTGGCACATGGAATGCTTACACTGAAAATAAAACCTTTTTTATGTAAGACAACGACTCATAACAAGGTTTTTATATTTTTTAATTCATCATCAAGCACTCTACTTCTGACAACATCAAATTTCACTGGAAAGACTTGTGGCAATAAAAATATCAAGCGGAAACACTTTAAAATTATTGGCGACCGTCACTCTAATAGCAGGAATTTCTGGTTTTTTATTTTATAAACAATTGCTTGTTAGCTTGCCTGATACGTCAACCTTGCAAAATGTCGAATATCAAACACCACTTAATATCTACAGCAAAGAAAAGCTATTAATTGCACAATTCGGTGGCAACAAACGCATTCCATTAGCCATTGATCAAGTCCCTAAACAACTGATTAATGCATTTTTAGCTTCTGAAGATGATAATTTTTATGAACACCCTGGCGTAGACTATAAAGGCTTGGTGCGTGCGGTTCTTCAGCTAGCACTGACCGGTAAAAAAAGCCAAGGTGGCAGCACTATTACCATGCAAGTTACTCGTAATTTTTTCTTGAGTAACGAAAAAACCTACACGCGTAAATTAAAAGAAATTATTCTGGCATTAAAACTTGAGCGGGAATATTCAAAAGATAAAATTCTTGAGCTATACCTCAACCAAATTTATATGGGGCACAGTGCGTACGGTGTGGTCGCGGCCACACAAACTTATTACGGTAAGCCATTGAATAAGTTATCGCTTGCCGAACACGCCATGATTGCTGGCCTACCGAAAGCACCGTCGGCTTACAACCCCATTACCAACGAAAAACGCGCACTGACAAGACGCAATTATGTTTTACACCGTATGCTTGAGCTTAAAAAAATCAGCCCAGCAGAATATAACGATGCCATCAAACAACCTTCTACGGCAAAGTTACAATATTCGTCTTCCGATGTTGCAGCTCCTTTTGTTGCAGAAATGGTAAGACAGCAATTATTTGAACAATACGGTGAAGGCGCTTACACATCAGGTATGAATGTTTATACAACCATTAGCGCTCCCTTACAAAAAGCGGCTGACCAAGCATTACGTCATACGCTGCACAGTTATGACGAGCGTCACGGTTATAAAATATCCATCGCTGACACCAGCAAAAATATTAAATTTACTGATATGCCGGTTATTGGTGATACATATCCCGCCACAATTGTAAGCTTATCTAATCAAAAAGCCACAGCACGATTACAAAATAATACACTAATTGATGTTGCATGGAAAAATAGTAGAGCAACCGGTACTATCAGAAAAACGCTAAAAGTAGGGGATATTCTGAGTGTGCGGCAATTAAAAAATGATAACTGGGCCTTTACGCAAGCACCTAAGGTAGAGGGAGCATTTGTGGCTTTAGATCCTAAAAATGGCGCTATTTTAGCATTGGTCGGTGGTTTCGACTTTACCCGTAATAAATACAATCGCGCCACACAATCAAAAAGACAACCCGGCTCTGGCTTCAAGCCAGTCATTTATACGGCCGCCTTAGAACACGGCTATTCTCCTGCCAGCTTAATTAATGATGCACCCATCGTCATACGGGATAAAAGCCAAGAAAATGACTGGCGACCTGAAAATTACAGCAAAAGATTCTACGGCCTAACCAGTATTAGAAAAGCCATTACTTATTCGCGAAACATTGTTTCTATTCGCTTATTGAAAGAAATGGGCATTGATACCGGTATTAAAACCGGCTTGCGTTTTGGCTTTACAAAAGACCAGCTACCTAGAGGCTTGTCTCTAGCGCTCGGCAGTGGCCATGCTTCACCGTTACAAATGTCACGTTTTTTTGCCACTTTTGCTAACGGCGGTTTTTTGGTTGACCCTTATTTTATAGATCACATCGAAGCCAGTGACGGAAAAATAATCTTTAAAGCTAAACCAAAAACACCCTGCCCTAACTGCTCTGCCAAGCAAAAACCAAAGCCTACCCAAGCAACGCGGGTTATTTCGCCACAAATTAACTTTCTTATGAATTCATTACTGAGAGACGTGGTTCAAAAAGGTACTGCAACCGATGCGAAAGTATTAGGCAGATCAGATCTTGCTGGTAAAACAGGCACGACCAACGATCAACGCGATGCCTGGTTTAATGGCTTTACGCCTTCGATTGCAGCCAGCGCCTGGGTAGGTTTTGACAATTTTGCACCGCTGGGCAAAGTGGAAACCGGTGGCGTAGCCGCATTGCCCATGTGGATTGAGTTTATGCGCACAGCACTCAAAGGCACGCCAGTACAGCCTTTTATACCCCCAAAAGGCATCATTAAAAAAGGCGGGGAATTTTACCAATCCGATTATTCACCTAAACTATTGGCACAAGCAGGCACTGTTCTCTCAGAAGAAGGGGAAATAATATCTTCACCAAAGAAATCCAAAAGAAAAAGTAGCGCTAGCAAAAATTACTTCAACAACAGCGCAAGTACTAGTAAATCAAAACGCAAATCATCAACATCTAGCTCGGAAGCCGGTAACTCCCCACAACAAAATAAGCCAGCCACCGCTAAACCTGTAGTTGAGTCACTGTTTTAACGAACAAAACAGCTGACTATAAAACAGTGATGTTATTAACATCGCTGTTTTAATACGGCTGTACAATTGAAAAAATAAAGCGAGAGATCGCATATGGCTTATAACAAGCCAGCGTTACTATCTTATGTATTTTGAAATGATGAGAGCGAACTCACCCTAGGCAGAAAGTGCATTAACTGCTAAATCCTGCCAGGATTTAGTCTCTTATACTGCTTGACAATGCCAGAAGAAATCTGGCACAAACAAATTACTTGCCGTATTTTTTACGGAATTTATCAACACGACCTGCAGTATCGACAACGCGTTGTTTACCGGTATAGAAAGGATGGCAAGAAGAACAAACTTCTATCATCAAATCTTTGCCTAAGGCAGAGCCTGTTACAAATACGTTACCACAGCCACACGTCACGGTAATTTGCTTATAATTTGGGTGAATTTCTGGTTTCATATTACTTTCACATTACCCACAAACGGGCTACATACTTATTGAAGAACCTCGTATAATACGTCTTACCTAACAAAACCGCAACCCATTTTTTATGCGCATCATCAGTTTAAATGCCAACGGCATCCGCTCCGCAGAACGTAAAGGTTTTTTTACCTGGATGCAGCAACAAAATGCCGATGTTATCTGCTTGCAAGAAACCAAAGCGCAAATAAACCAACTCAGTGCCGAGCCGTTTTTTCCACAAAACTATCACTGTTTTTATCATGATGCTGAAAAAAAAGGCTATAGCGGTGTTGCGCTGTATTGCAAAACCCAACCCGATAAGGTTATTAGCGGCATTGGTAAAGCGGATTTTGATGCCGAAGGCCGCTTTATTGAAGCGCAATTTGGCAAACTAAGCGTTATTTCACTGTATTTACCCTCAGGCTCATCCGGTGAAGAACGCCAAGCGTTTAAGTTTAACTTTTTGGATTATTTTGCCATTTTGCTACAACAGCGCGGACAAGATGACCGACGCTATATTATTTGCGGCGACTGGAATATTGCCCACAAAGCCATTGATTTAAAAAACTGGCGCGGCAATCAAAAAAATTCTGGTTTTTTGCCGGAAGAACGCGCATGGATGGATAGTTTATTTGCTGAAGATCAGTGGATTGATGCCTTCAGAGTCATTAATCAAGAAGGCGATCAATACACCTGGTGGTCAAATCGTGGCCAAGCCTGGGCAAAAAATGTCGGTTGGCGAATTGATTATCAGATTGTCAGTGCTGCACTTAAAGATAAGATAATTAGCACTAGCATTTATAAAGACCAGCGCTTTTCCGATCATGCGCCGCTTATTGTAGATTATGATCTATAGTTAGCATACGGCATCATTAATAGCACACGACACTCTATCACTCGATGTTATTGAAAATACAGCGTTTTCACAGTTCAATAGTTACAGCGTAACCGTTCACACTGAGCTTGTCGAAGTGTGCCGTTCATGCTTCGACAAGCTCAGCACAAACGGTGGCTGTAACTGTCCTAAGTTGAAAACGCTGTACATGTATTTCACACATCGAGTTAAAAATGCTAAATATTGCGATAGAAGAATATCCTTTTGAAATTTTTATATTAATGGCACTAACCGCTGGCTTATTTTTTTTAAAGAAAAATAACAGCAAAAAAACAGTATTAACAAAACAAAAAATTTACTCTGGCAGCACATTACAAAGTCTTATTTATAAAACTTTTATTTTCCTAATCATTGCCTGGCTATTAAGTTATCTTTTTAACATATTAACATTAGTCAGTACGTCAACACCGCAATTTATAAACATTACGCTTATAGAATTAAAAGAAAATGGTATCCCTGTTAGTAGCTTTACAATCGTATCTATTTGGCTAGCTTTTTTAATGCACAGCATGTTGAACCTGAGCTTAACAGCTATTATTGGCAATCTGTTTACCAGCTTTATTTTCTCGTCTACGTATATTTATTTTAATATTCAACTCAGTTTCGCTACGATTATATTAGTATTTCTGTCGTATCATGATGTTGCAAACAGCGCTAGCTTTCTAATTTCATTTATCATTATATCCTTAGCCATTTTTACCAGCGTACTATTTTTTAAATTTAAAAAAGGCTTACTGGCAAAAATTAGAAACTATTACTTATCCACACCAATTGGCAATAGGACAACAAAAATAACCGAATTTTATGTAATTTGCGCACCTTATATTATATATTCTGTTTTATTCAGTATCACGCTATTAAGTAATGAATTTAACCTTGGTATCCAATTACTGATAGCACATTTGTTTTCATACTTCATTATTTACAAAATGTATCAGAGTGGCCACGATATAGGCTTTGATTACGACCCTTTTTAAAAGAAGCAATAGACTGACCGCATTGAACCAATGTCCTTAAAATTAACTGTCTTTGCCATATATCACCACCCCAACGCGATCAATATGCTCAATTAAATCAACATTGCTAAGCTGGGCGTACTGCGACAAGTCCACCGTATAAGGCAGCAATAAATCATCGATCTGATCTTCTATTTGCATGAATTCAGAAAACGCTATAATGCTGCCTTTGATAGTCAAATCGATATCAGAACCACGACGATAATTACCCTTAGCACGCGACCCATAAACCAGAACCGTATCAATGGCACTGTGCTGCTGAAAAACGCTGTTGAGCTTATCTAAAGTAACGTGTGGTAAGCCTAACTTAGCCGCTGTAACCACACACATTAAAAATATTTCTGCATTTCTATTTGTAAAATCTCAAACAGTGGGAAATACTCATTAATAATCGCAGTAACCAAGTGTTCGGCGGTCTGCTCATCATAGGTGTGCGAAGACGCATTCCTACTCTGGATCATCGCCATCCAGCGTTCGCCGTCTGCAATCAACTCGACCTTAAACGCCTCACGAGTAGCATCTTTTGAGCCTTTAATATCTTGATTACCCTGATCTTGCAAAAAATCTTTTAGGACATTCCAAGCCAACTCATGCGTGAACTCAAAGGCTTGAATAACACCTTGCTTCTCCAGCTTTGATAAGGCTCGCTGCTGACTAAGCACCACCGCGTCTTTAAGCTGAAGCAATGCCTTTTTATAGTTGGTAAAGCGTTGTTGCCAACGAATATCACGATCATTTATCATGTGAACCTTTAAAAACGCTAGTCTTTCGCATTCCACGGCGCAACCTTAACCAACAGTAACATACCAGGAATGGCCAAACCAAAGCAAATCAAGAAAAAGGTTTTCCAGCCCAGCGCTTCCACCATATAACCGGTGGCTGCATTAGCAAACGTACGCGGCACAGCCGCCAAACTGGTAAACAAGGCAAATTGCGTGGCCGTGTACAAAGGGTGCGTGGTACGCGCAATAAAGGCGACAAACGCCGACGTACCCAAACCGACACCCAAAGCCTCAACACCAATCACCACGGCTAGCCAGAGTGGATCATGCCCCACCATCGCCAGCCAGGCAAAACCTAAAATAGCCCCCATTTGCACCACACCAAAAATCCACAACGCGCGGTTGATGCCTAAACGGATCATCCAAATACCGCCTAATAGCCCACCAATCACACTTGGCCACAAACCGGCATTTTTGGCAATCAGGCCAATTTCGGTCTTAGTAAAGCCTAAATCCAGATAAAACGGGGTGGCAAGCGCGGTGGCCATGCTATCACCCAGCTTATAAAAAAAGATAAACGCCAAGATCAATAACGCGGGTTTTAGGCCACGGCTGCGAAATTCTTCAAATGGTTCAACCACGGCGGCTCTTAAAGTTTTCGGCGCACCTTTCAGCTCAGGTTCACTGACAAACAACGTCATCACAATGCCAGGCAACATAAATAACGCGGTAATAAGATACACGCTTTTCCAGGCGAAATGGTCGGCCAACACCAAAGACAAGGCACCTGGCACTAAGCTGGCAATTTTATAGGCGTTAACATGGATGGCATTACCCAGACCCAGCTCGGCTTCTAGCAATAACTCACGCCGATAAGCGTCCAGCACAATATCTTGTGAGGCACTAAAAAATGCCACTATCAATGATAGGTAAGCGATAGTCCATAAATCCAGCTTGGGGTTCAAATAGCCATAAGCAGGCAGGATAATCACCAAGGCGACCTGGGCAATCAGCAACCAGCCGCGTCTGCGACCTAAGGGGGGAATGTAGCGATCAAACAGGGGAGCCCAGATAAATTTCCAAGTAAACGGCAATTGGATGAGGGCGAATAAACCGATGGATTTTAAATCCACGCCTTCGGTGCGCAACCACGCAGGCACTAAACTGATAAGGATATACAGCGGCAAACCGGAGCTAAAGCCGGTGAATATGCAAATCAACATACGCCGATTGAAAAGCACTTGTTTGATATTTATTTTGTCCGTCATGGAATGTACGTGGCAGCTAGAAAATTAAACATCTATTAAGCTTACCGGTTGCGGTTCACTTCTGCTTTTTTCCTTGCTTCATACTCTTCTTTTACTAAGGCTTTTCTCCTAGCTTCATACATTTCTTTTCTTTCAGCTGTTATTTTTGCTCCATACTCTTCTGTTTTATATTCAGCTTCTTTTTTTTTAAACTCAGCGGGCTCATAAATATTATGAACATAACGCACTTGTTTGGCATTACAACTGGAATGCGGTGGGGTAATTATTTGAGGGCCAGAAAATAGCTCACCAGTACTCGGCATCATTGCAAAAAAATAAGTTTCCCCTAAATGAAAATCCCTTCCCGATGCCCTCAAGGTGTTTTTAGTGTCTTGCCAAAATGTGCGCTGCGTTCTAAAAATAGGTAGTGCAATTTTTCCATCTTTAAAACGGATATAAAGGCAGTCTTTTTCAGTGAAAAAAACGCCTTCACTAACTAGCCCGTGTGTGGCGATATAAAAATCATCGTCCTCGTATACATGGGCATAATTGTATACGCCAATGTACGACAACTTACCTTCACTTTTAGGGTTGCTAAGCTGACTATTGTATTCTGAATCATCAGTTAAATGCCCTTCATGCTCCCCTTTACGCCTATACAATTCCAAGCTTCGATATTGATGTACTCGCGAAATATCGCATTGCAGATGAGGTGGTAACGTCACCCAACCGATGTTTGACTCATTAAATGCAGTTGATGTTAAATCTATGGCATCTTTGCGATAATATCCCATTACTTTTTTGCCTAATGCTTTTGTGTAGCTAAATGACAAATTTTCCGGGCTACTGTACTCTGAAATAAGAACGGGTAGAACCTTAATACCATTGTCCAATTCTATATAAAAGCAATTATCTTTACCGAGCCTCAGCGTACCTACGTCAGGCTCACGATAATAACCCATAGGCACCTGCCGCACCATACCATTTGCCACATGAATTTTAGACTGGGGATGGTTAGCTTGAACAATTTCATTCAAAATTTCATTTGAAACTGTGGGCTTTAAAACAGCAGGCTTTGAGACTATGCGACTGGGATTTTGACAACCAGCTGTAAAAAACAGGGCAATCAGGCACAAGCATTTAACGTTGTAAATATTCATCTCAACTTTTTCCTCTTAGAAACGGTTTCGTGCCTGCTCCCCATTTACATACAAATGAGATCGATAAAATAGGGAAACGATGAATGGATACCTACTTCTTCTTACCGTATATCAATTGGTAACCTGCTTTGTAAATTTCATCCGTTGACATATACACCATCCCCCCATACTCATGACCATTCTTTTGTTTTCCACCACACCCTCCTTTGCCCTTCATTGTCTTGTTCCATTCCTGATAATACTTTGCTGGTTTTGCGTTTTTCACTATTTCCCAAGTACCTGGCCTAGAACCTTCAACATGTAAACCCACAGCAACATCTCCTATGAAAACAGGCCCGCCACTGTCACCCACCCAGCAATCTAATTGGTCTCCAGCCACACTTACTGATGTCCTCCCGCAGACTATGTCCTCATTTGGACCACAATCAATACCGCGCCAATTTCGTACTGACTGCACCTCACCACAACTATGGCCAGTTGTTGCGCCGTAATGACAAACAATATCTCCCGTTACTGTGCCAGTATGCGCGTTTGTATGAGCAAGGGTACGTTTACCTGTTAATATTTTGGCCACATTATCCTTAGCAAAAAACTGAGGTAACAAAATATTTTGTAATAACGGAGGCTTTACTGACATCACCTGGAAATCTTGATCAGCAGTCCAATAATCTTTAACATGATTCAATGCAATCTTATCATTTCCCGTTGTCTTACGATCATCAAGAGTTATTTTATAGTTACCACAATGTGCAGCTGTAGTGGAAAAAAATTTCTTCTGCGTAGCTTTATCTGTTACGTTAAAACCAGACGTACAACCGTAAAGCGATGTACCCGCAGCCGTCATCGTCATCGTCATCGATTCTGAAGCTCTGGCATTTGCATGATTTCCTAGTCTCGCACTCTTACGTCTAATTTTGATAGGCAAATTTTTAAACAGTGAGGCGGAACGGCTTAGGCTAGAAGATGACGCTGTTTCAGGCTCAAAAACATCCACAACCAATTCGCCTGACCGCTCATCAATTTCAACACTTTCAAGATCCGGAATAGCACCAAATTCTTTTAAATGAGCATCTCGAATTTTTTCAAGCTCTGCCAGTGTATATTCTGCTCCCGTTTGAAACACAACAGGCAAATCAAGTGGTTCAGCAAAAGGTACTGGGGTTTTATTCGCAAGCGGAAAAGTGGTATCGAGCACTCCAGCGTTGCCTTTTAAACGAACTACTAGGCGATAATTCGGCGTATGCTCGACGTACATACCGGCCAAACGATCTTTGTACTTGTTCTTTAGATCAGCTTCCACATCATCTGATGATAATTGAATAATTAAACGTCGCAATGCTTCAGTAAAGCTAACATCGTACGCTTTAGTATACTCAGTCGCATCCATATCCAGCGAATGGGCGGGTTCAGTTAGAGTAACCTCAGAGTTTTCGGCATAAGCAACTGGCATCATAGTTGTAGCAACAACCCCACCAATTACGACTAAATTAATTAACAAGTGTTTTGGAGCGTGAAACATACTTCACCTCTTTGGATAAAACAAGACCGGAAAAAGTCGAGACCAATTAAAGTTGATCCCGACCTTATCCGAAAGGCAGCCTTTTACGACTGTAAGACACTAAATCAAACTATCAACCATTAATCAAATAATGCGTCAAGATACTGGCTGCGTAACCTGCGGCAATCGCAGGTGTCCATTTTAAATGGCTAAAGAAAGTGTATTTATGGTCAGATTGACCCATTAACGCGACCCCAGCCGCAGATCCGACCGACAATAACGAACCACCCACACCGGCTGTCAAGGTGACTAACAACCATTGATACAAATCCATATCCAGATTCATGTTCAATACCGCAAACATCACCGGAATGTTATCCACAATCGCTGAAATCAAACCAACCAGGATGTTAGCTGTTGTTGGCCCTAAGGTTTCGTACATCGCACCGGACAACAATTCCAAATAACCAATATAACCTAAACCACCCACCGCAAACACCACACCGAAGAAGAACAACAACGTGTCCCATTCAGCACTTTTTACTTTATTGAAGATATCAAAACCTGCATCACCATTTTCGGGCGCATGGCGGGTTTTTAAATAATAACCGTAGAACATCAAGACAGACAAACCGACCATCATACCCATAAACGGCGGTAAATGCAGGACTTGCTTAAAGCTGACCGCCGTTGCAATCGTGCCTAAGAACATGGCACAAATCACAATAGCGCCAGTTTTTAACTGTACAGCTGCTTCACTGGATGCTTTAGGCTGCTCATCAGGCACTGCGAAATACATCACAGCAGCAGGTACTGCATAGTTAACTAAAGACGGCACAAACAACTTGAAGAAGTCAAAAAATTCAGCGTATTCCGCTTGCCAAACCATCAGCGTAGTAATATCACCAAAAGGACAGAACGCGCCACCGGCATTGGCCGCAACCACCAGATTGACAAAACCAATGCTGACAAACTTGGGGTTATCAGAACCTACCGCCAACACCACCGCACCCACCAACAACGCCGCAGTCAGGTTATCGGCAACAGACGACAGGAAGAAAGTGATGATGCCGGTAATCAAAAATAGTTTACGGTAACCAAATTGCTTTCTGACCAGCCAAGAGCGCAACGCCTCAAAGACATTACGTTCAGACATGGAGTTGATATAGGTCATCGCCACCAGCAAGAACAGCATCAATTCTGCATATTCTTTCAGGTTATATTCAAAAGCCTTGTGCATGTCTTCAGCCGAAACACCGGCTTGGGAAGCTAAAACCGCCGCATGCGCCCAAATAATGCCCGCCGCCAAAATAACCGGCTTGGATTTACGCAAATGCGTAAATTCTTCGGTCATAACAAAACCATAAGCAATGATAAAAATTAAAACCGAATAAATACCACGCTGCGTTCCGGTCAAACCTAGGCTCTCAAACTCACCGGCCATCGCAATTTCCGGCAATAACAAAACTAACAACAAAACGAATAACGATCGCACCACTTTCCCCTCTTAAACTTTTAGAATTATATAAACCGAAAACCACGCGTTAACCGCTAATTCTATCATTATAGAATAAATTTTGTCATTTTATGCCGTGCGGTATATGATGATCCGTTGCTAATAAATGAACTTAAACAGACTGCCTGTAAAGCTAATCATGTACCAATACAACGAAATTGACCAAAAAATTGTTGACGAACGCGTCGCACAGTTTAGAAAACAGACCCAGCGTTTTTTAAGTGGCGAACTGTCCGCCGATGAATTCCGCCCACTGCGCCTTAGAAATGGCCTGTACATACAAACCCATGCGCCGATGTTACGTGTCGCAGGGCCGTATGGCTTATTAAATTCTAAACAAGTACGTATGCTGGCGCATATTGCCCGTAAATACGATAAAGGCTACTGCCATTTCACCACACGGCAAAACATTCAGTACAACTGGCCTAAGCTTGAAGAAGTGCCGGATATACTGGAAGAATTGGCCAGTGTGCAAATGCACGCCATCCAAACCAGTGGTGCGTGTATGCGTAACACCACCTCCGACCATTTGGCCGGTGTGTGCGTGGATGAAATCGAAGACCCACGCCCGTACTGCGAAATTATCCGCCAGTGGACGACCTTGCACCCAGAGTTCGACTACTTGCCGCGCAAATTCAAGATTGCCGTCAGTGGCTCACAGCGTGACCGTGCCGCCACCCAATTCCACGACATCGGTATCCATATCGTTAAAAATGAAACCGGTGACATCGGCTTTAGAATACTGGTTGGCGGCGGTTTAGGCCGTACACCGGTTATCGGTCAAGTGATTAAACCGTATCTGGAACAACAACATTTGTTGTCCTACCTTGAAGCCATCCTGCGTATTTACAACCTGTTTGGCCGCCGGGACAACAAATACAAAGCGCGGATTAAAATTCTAGTCAGGGAAACTGGACTGGAAAAATTTAACGACATGGTGGAAGCCGAATGGCTACGCATTAAAGACGGTATGGAACTCAGTGCTGAGCGGGTGGCTGCGGTAAAAACCCATTTTACACCACCGCCCTATGAGGCCAATACTGATCAAGATACCCGCTTTGCTGAACAACTCGCTAACGATAAAGCTTTTGCTACCTGGCATAAATACAATACCGCGCCGCATAAAGTGGCTGGCTACCAGGCGGTGTACCTGTCGTTAAAAGCACCGGACACGCCGCCGGGCGACATGACCGACCAACAGCTTGATGCCGTGGCCGATCTTGCTGATCGCTACAGCTTTGGCGAAATCAGGGTCACCCACCGACAAAACCTGGTATTTTCCGACGTTAAACAAGGCGATTTATTTGCGCTGTGGCAACAACTGGACAGCTTAAAACTGGCCATGCCCAATATCGGCACTGCCACCGACATGATTTGCTGCCCAGGTTTAGATTTTTGTTCTTTAGCCAATGCAGGTTCTATCGGCGTTGCCAAAGAAATCAATGACGCGCTGGATGACATGGATTATCTGCATGACATCGGCGAATTGAAAATCAATATGTCCGGCTGTATGAATGGCTGCGCCCACCAAAGCGTCGGCCATATTGGCATACTGGGTGTGGATAAAAAAGGTGTCGAATGGTATCAAATTACCTTGGGTGGCTCATCTGAAAATGAAGCGGCCATTGGTGAGCGTTTAGGGCCTGCGGTAGCAAAAGATCAAGTCACTAACACCATTACCACTATTTTGGATGTTTACGTTAAGCAACGCTTGGAAGATGAAGCGTTTTTAGACATGGTCAATCGCGTGGGCATTGCACCTTTTAAGGATCGGGTTTATGCAAATAATTAAAGATAATCAAATTATTGATAACAGCTGGCACTATGTTAACGAAGCCGACACACCCAGTGCTGGTGACATCAGCGTGTCTTTGGCACACTGGGAAAAAGATAAAGCACAACTTCTACAGCATACGGGTAAACTGGGTGTACGCTTAGTGCCTGGCGATGCAGTTGATACGCTGGCACAAGACTTAAACAACATCCAGCTAATCGAACTGGATTTTCCTGATTTGGCGGATGGCCGCTTGTTTTCGTTAGCGTGGTTGCTGCGCAGCCGTTATGGCTATCAAGGCGAACTCAGAGCCACTGGCAACTATGTAGCCGAACAGGTGTTTTATTTGTCGCGCGTGGGTGTTAATGCCTTTGTTCCGCAAAAACCAGACGATTTAGCGGCGATTCAGGCTTGCCTAGGTGATTTTAGCGTCAACTACCAAGCTTCGATTAATTAACCCATCACAATTACCCGTCAAAGCACCTTAAAGGTACTTTGACGGCGCTGTATTGGCTCTATCCGAATGAACACTCATTTTATACCTCATAAGCACGATACTCCCACAGCTTAGTCAATAACTTTGAATAACCATTCAACGAATCCTTAATTGAAATAATATCAAAACAATCGATATACATGTTCAATTGCGCCGCATAATTCACCACTAAAGGAAACTGGTACTGCTGCCCTATAGCAAAAATACGCTCAGCAAAACGTGTCACATCAGAGATATTATTATTTTTAGCACAGCGGAGACACTCGGAACTTAATTCCTCTAGTTTTTCCAAAACTTCTGGCAAACAGGCCTCTTCTTCTGATGAAAGCGTTATCGCGCTGCTAATAGCCAATATGGACTCCTGGCAATCAAATAACAAAAAGCGTAATAACTCACCCATTAATTCAGTTTTTAACACCGGTTTACGCAAGTAACCGTCAAAATTTTCACTGCGTAAGCGTTCAAATTGATCAACCATGACTGAGGCGGTTAAAGCCACAATAGGTATAGCTGAAAATGATTTAATAGTCGCTGCGGCTTGATAACCATCCATGACCGGCATTCTAATATCCATTAAAATTAAATCAATTTTTTTGTTGCGTGCCAGCAAAACAGCATCTAAACCATTTTCTGCTTCTAAAATAACTAAACCTGTTTCCGAAAAATTTTCTTTTAACAAGCGTCTGTTATGCGCCACATCATCAACAATCAAAATAACCGCAGGATGAAAGCGAACCTGCTCATGCTGTAAAATAGACTCACTCAGCGGTTGTATAATTTCAGAAGAAATTTCCACATCGTACAAATTAACCGTAAAAATTGAGCCTTTTCCAACAATACTGACCAGCGATATTTCGCCACCCATCATTTCCGTCAACGCCTTGCTAATTGACAAGCCCAATCCAGTACCGCCGTATTTACGAATGTCTTGACCATGCGATTGCTCAAACTCCTGAAAAATAACATTCTGCTGATCATCAGGTATACCTATGCCGGTATCTTCTACCGACACACAAAAATCTAACTGCGTATCGCGGCGGTTATTGACACTGACCTTAATACGCACATAACCCACTTCAGTAAATTTAATCGCATTAGCAATTAAATTGAAAAAAATCTGCCGTAACCGTGTGGTATCCAGCAACAAATTTTTAGGCATCTCGGCATCAATATCTAAAATAAAATCGAGCTTTTTCTCGCGTACGCCCATCATAAAAATATTACTCAAATCAGTAAATAAATCATGGGGATTACACGGTTTTTTCTCGATATTCATTTTTCCCGCTTCAATTTTAGACAGGTCGAGTATATCGTTAACCAAGGTCAGTAAATTATGCCCTGCTGACTGTATGGTTTGTACGAAAGATTTAAGCTTATGCTCTTTAATTTGTTCATTTAATAATTCAGTAAAGCCGATAATAGCGTTCATCGGTGTACGAATTTCATGACTCATACTGGATAAAAATTCAGATTTCGCCCGATTTGCCTGCTCAGCCTGCTCCTTGGCTTTTTCTAAGGCACTTTCTATTTTTTTACGTTCGGTAATATCCCAATTTACCCCCGTTATTCTAATATCTTCATTATCATCTTTAACCAATCTAGCGCCGCTATAAACCGTACGAATACCGCCGTCTGCCTGCATAATCCGATACTCAATATGATCTTGGCCACCGTGTTTTTGCATTTTAGCAAGCGATTGATAAATCAGTGCATGATCATCAACATGGATTTTGCTGAGCCATTCTTCAAATAGAACCTGGGGTTTTTTAATAATACCGACGATATCAAACATTTTGTCGTCAAAAATAAATGACGGCTGCTCATCCCATTTTAATTCCCATACCCCAAGCGATACAGCTTCTGCGGCTAATGCAAAACGCTCATTTAATAACACAACCTCTTGTTCACTTTTTTTACGACGACTGATTTCATTGATTAAGCGCCGTATCCAATAAAAAATCAGCGTCAAAATCACTAAAAAACACGCGACAATTTGCGCTATTAGCACATAGTTTACTTTTTCGACAAAACGGTCTTTACCCCAAGCATCACGAATTTTTTGTTTTTCACTCTGACTGATGGTACTTAACGCACGGTTAAATAACGGCACTAAGGGCGCAAATTCCTGCGTCATCGCAAAACCCAACTCGGTTTTAAACTCAGTTTTTCCAACAATTCGCACATTATTGATGCCTAATTCGGCTATATCGTAACTGGCTTGTGCAAGCGTGCAAAACAGCGCATCAAATTTACCCGTAGACACCGCAGTCAAACCATCCGGCACATTATTAACAACACTAAACCGAATAGCAGGGTAAGTGACATCACGGTAATTTTTAAAAATAGCTAATTTAAGATGTTTAATTTGTTCAACATTGTCCACATAATCCGCATCCGAGCGCATCACGATAACAATCGGGCTAGTAACATACGAATGCGTGAAGGTCAGCTGTGGCATAAGCGTGGTTTCAATGGTCTTTGACAACACATCAACCTCACCTTTTTCCAGCTTTTCCAACGATTCACGCCAAGAACGCGTCTGAACAATATTAATTTTGATACCTAACATTTGCTCAATCAACTTCAAATGCTCAGCCACTATACCAATATAGCGGCCTTGATTATCAAAACCCTCATAAGGCAACCAATTGGGATCACCTGCAAAACGCACAACGGGGTGCTGTTGCAGCCATTTTTTTTCGTGTTTGCTCACCACAACGGAAGCAATGGTGGCACTGCGACGATTAACAATGCTTTTTTTATGTGGGTTTTTTACGCCAGATATCGTATTCAATAGGTTTTGAAACATAGTAGCCACCATCGGTTGCCCACGCCGCAACTCTGTACCTACTAAGTGGAAATCATCTGGCAAGACTGCTACAAACGCATTAAAATGATCGACAATATAGTCTTTAATCACATCATGCATGTCACTTAATACACCAACAACAGTGTATATAGTCTGCTTACTAACAACGAATACTTCTGTTACAAACGTTTCTAACTGCCCAGGTTGTGGGTGGGACTTTTTTTGAGTCGCACGATGCGGTGTAGCGACAGCAGTTATATCCGTCATTACACTTTTTAACGCACTGCCCAATATGCTTTGAGGTATAAAAATACACCGTAACAATGGCTGACACGATTTAAAATGAGTCTGAAGTGTGGGGGCTTTATCGTCAATAGCTTTCGTTTCTGACAAGTTAGTTTCTTCTACACGCTTATCTGGTAAAACCTCGTGTATAACTCGGCTGCTGGGTTTCTGTAGCCGTGCTTGCTCATCAAAGTCTAAAAAATTTTTTAAATTGCTATTGACTGACAGGTAAAGTGGACTAGGCTTTGTGGTATTACTGGATGCCAATCCACTGCTTAGCAAAGTAACAACCAAAACCAAAATACACTTAAAACACACTAATATCGATTGATTCAGAAAAATACCCACACCCTAAATCAAGGTATTTAACAGCCTAATACGCTGTATAAATGCAATAATTTAATAAAAAATCGTTTCACTGCGGATTGACAATAGCAATAAATTCATCCAAATGCGCTATAAAAATATCAACCAACTCAGGATCAAACTGGACTCCACTGCGCTCTTTAATGTATGTCACCACATCAACTGTCTCCCATGCTTTTTTGTAGCGCCTGGAATGCGTTAATGCATCAAACACATCTGCCAGCGCAATAATACGACCATAAATATGAATATCTTCACCCTGTAAACCACGCGGATAACCTTTGCCATTCCATTTTTCATGATGCTCATGGGCAATAATAGCCGCCGCTTTAATCAATTTTCGATCAGAATAGCGTAATAATTCATAGCCATTGTTGGCGTGTTTCTTCATGATTTCAAAGTCGTTTTCGCTGTAACTGCCTTCTTTATGCAAAATTTCAGCCGGTACCGTCAACTTACCAATATCATGCATGGGCGCCGCATGATAAAGCACTTCTATATCATCCTCAGTCATGCTTGGGTGATATTTAGCCAATAATGCGGAAATTTCGGAAACCCGCTTAATATGCTTGCCCGTCTCATCCGAGGTAGATTCCATTAATTCGGTAAGAATATAAATCATCTCCTTTTGATTATCTTCTAATTCGGTCAGTAATCTGATTTTTTCATACTTCGCTTTATTTTCCAGCAAAATATTATGATATTTCAGCAGCTCTTTGGCACGATAGAGCTCAATATGGGTTTTGACACGCGCCAATAATTCATTAGCGAAAAACGGTTTTGTTATGTAATCGACAGCGCCTTGTACAAATCCTTTTGAGATGGAATCAACATCGGTTTTCGCTGTTAAGAATATAATAGGGATATCTTTAGTTGCCGGATTGGCCTTAATTTCTTCGCACGTTTCAAAACCATCTATGCCAGGCATCATAATATCGAGCAAAATGAGTTGAAACTGCTCTGGCTCTTCTCTAAGTAACTCTAAAGCCTCAACACCACTGTGCGCAAAAGAAAAATCGTAATTATCTTCCTTGAGAATATTCATCGCAATTCGAATATTATCGACCACATCATCAACAATCAGGATTCGATCATTCTTAATCATTAACAATATCTACCCAAGTTGATGTGAATTAAATTACTCGTTAACCTAAACTCTTAGCCGCTAAAAATAGGCTATACACATAAAAGCGACCTAATTTAATGCGGAACAAAGTGTAATGCTACTGTAGATTGGGGTAAGATGAGGTAACCGAACCCCAACACATAATGCACCGCATCGTTGGGGTTTGTTAGCTAACCCAACTTACAAAACATGTCCCAGCTTAATAAGTAGCCATATTATAACTACCCACTTAAAGTCAGACAGTTAAGTTGTGCGCTGCCAGGTGTCCCCACTTTAAAGTAGGTAACCAAAACATGCAGGGGTTTAAGCATCTCATAACGCCGTTTTATCTGTCAAGCTGTAAAAAAATTATCGATTGTGTGTCAATACAAAAGTCATATCAACGCCCAATATTAAACGCAACTAACAATAACGTTTTAGCGTTCATTTTTTGACAATATCCGTTAAAATCATAGCGCTATTTCAGCTTTTCAGCCGATAATCTGCTTATTCAATCTAACCGGCTTACCGTCTAAACATTTTAAATTTTTTACTATGAAAACAACAACATATTACAAACTAACTACCATCATGGTCGCTGTGCTGCTCGCACTGGCAAATGTCAGTTGTGTAAAACAAAAAGACTTAAAAAAACTAAGCGGCAACACCCAAGGCACAAGCTATCACATCAGTTTTTGGAGCAACACACCAGCCGATTTAAAGACCGTTGAGAAAAATTTAAACACTGAACTTGCCCGTATTGATCAACAACTGTCTAACTACCGTCCTGACTCAGCGATTGAACAATTTAATGCCCTTATTAGTGATCAAGCACTGCCGGTTGATGCTGAAATTGTCAATTTGATTGAACAAGCGCGAGCCGTTAGCATCGCCAGTGACGGTTGTTATGATCTAACCATAAAACCGTTATTTGATTTATGGGGCTTTAATCACGATCAGTTATCAGCACCTGATGCAGCAACGTTAAAATCTACTTTGCAAAACATTGGTCTTACGCAATTGGAGCGCTTAGATGCCACACATCTGCGTAAACACAACGCTAATTTACGCATCGATTTGTCTTCAATTGGCCAAGGTTATAGCGTTAATCGCATCAGCAACCTATTGGAACAACAACATATTGACAATTATTTAGTAGAAATTGGTGGTGAATTGCAAACACGCGGACAAAAACCAGATGGTAAACCTTGGCGTATTGCGTTAGAAAAGCCTTTATCAGGTGAACGGACACTGCATAAAATTATTACTATACAACGTACCACGCCTTTAGCAATCATGACATCGGGTACTTATCGGCATTATTTTGACGTTGATGGCATACGTTACAGCCATATTTTGGATGCCCGCACTGGCAAACCTGTCACCCATAGCACGGTATCGGTTTCGGTATTGCATGATGACGCTACACAAGCCGACGCGTGGTCTACCGCGTTACTGTGCCTGGGCAAAACTGCCGGCTTAGCAGCCGCCAATAAAGCCGGTATTGCTGCGTTATTTATTGAACAACAAGGCCACGCATTTAATGAATTTAACAGTGCCGCTATGGCCACACTACAACAAGTGTCAATTAAATAACAGGCTACCAACGGAGCAAAAAATAATAACATTCAAATAGGTTGGGCTACCTGCTGCTTGGCAATCCAACATTTACAATGCGTTGGGAATGTTGGGGTTGATAAAAGCGTTTAACCCAACCTACATCTTGTCCCTTATTAAGGGGTAGCCAAATAACGCAAAGTCGTCAAGCAATACGCATAATTCGCTATAACAACATGATTATTAGCAAGTTAGATCAAAAATATCAAAAAAATATTGGCTTGACGTTGCCTAACTTCAGTTTTTTGCTGGCAATGTCTTAAGCCATGCCAATGTCCAAGCCGCCACCTGATCACGCCACACTTGCGATGAAAATGTATGATCAGCACCCACAGAATCGTGTCGAGTAACACGCGAATTGGCTAATAATGTACGCCATTTTTTATCATGCTTAAAGGTTTCTTTAAACTCATCGGCGGTTAAGTCTCTGCCACTTAAAATTAGTAACACCGGATGTTGAAAGCGTTGCAAACATTCACGTAGTCGCGTTGGTAAATCTAGCGCATCGTCAACAAGCTCGGCTTTCGACATAGCCACTGAATACACCGTTTTATTGCGCATGAATTTTTTACGTAAATTCAATAATGAAACAACCGATTGCCGATACTCAAATTTCAGGCTGAAAACTTTACGCCACAGTTCTGGATTGACCAAACGTTGCAAATAATAATATTTAAGATATGTTTTTGCCGCACCGCGTTCGGTAAATACCCAAGGATTGAGTAGCGCCAGACCTTTTACCCGTAAATCTTGATAGGCGTAAAACAGTGCCGCTGAAGCTGCATCACACAAGCCCCACAGCACCACGCCACGCAGTTCAGGGCATGCCTGATAAAACGCAGTGATAGCGGCGTTAATATCATCATCTACCGCCGCAAATGAGCGCATATCGCCTTCAGAATCACCCATACCTCGGTAATCAAAACGCATTACCGGCACACCGTTTGCCGCTAGCAGCCGCGCCAATAAGACAAACTGCCGATGGCTGCCAACACGGTATTGCGGGCCACCCACTACCAGCACCACACCTAAACCGCTCGACTCAGCAGCGTGATGAACAATCGCTGTTAAATAGTCACCCTGACATTGAAAAACAAGAGGCGTTTCTGTGTGCATTATTGAGTCATTTAAATAAGGCAATTAAGCGATTCACTTAATAAAGCCGGTACGTCAGTAATTTCTTGAGTAGTCCAAAAAGAGTGCCCAACCACGGTTTTTATCACAATAGCTTTACCCTTACTGTCTTGCTCTTCAGCCCATTTTAAAGTATTTGGTGCTGCGAGTTTTTGACTATGGCCAACCACTTCAATAACGCTTATTCGCTCCACACTGCTGATATCAATATCATACGCAGATAATGCCAGCAACGGCATAACAACCTCAGGCGACAACGCATAACCTGCCACCTCAACAACACCGCCATCAAGCAATTGCTGTTTTAAATCACTGGTTTTTTCTTGTGGCGCGTCTTTATCCATCATGGCCGCAGCAAGACGTAAGCGTAAAAATTGCATAACAAACAATTCGCCATTTAACACCGGCTGCCAACAAAGCACATGATTAATCTTAAGTACTGTATAAGAAGCAAAATCCAGCGCCAATAACGCCCCTGTGCGTAATCCCCACAAAGTAATCGCCGTTGCGCCTTGTTCTAGTAGCCACAAACATGCCGCGGTAATATCCTGCTTCCAAAGCAGCCAGCTCGCTGCAGAAAAATCACCGGCACTGTCGCCTGTGCCAAACAAATCTATAACCAATACAGCATAGCCCTTATTAGCAAAGCTTTGCGCCTGCAAAGCCACCATACGCCGCGATTTGTTCATTTCTTCTGCAAACGCTGGAATATGTAAGATAAAACCTTGGGCAGCGGCTACATTCTGGGCGGGATAAAACACCGAAAACAACGCACGTCCTTCGCTATTCAAAAAGAAAGGTGAAAAAGGCGCAGTCGAAGTCACGATACTACGCCAACCTTGTATTCAACAAATTTTACCAACGAACCTACGGTTTCAAAAACAGTCGCGTCAATTTCATCATCGTCAACAAAAAAACCGTATTGCTCTTCCAGCGCAGTTAATATGGACACCACCGCCATCGAATCCATTTCAGGTACAGCACCTAATAAAGCTGATTCCATCGTTAAATGATCAATCGTTTCGGGAGATTGCAAAACTGAACTTAACACACTTTTAACATCATTGAACACAGGCTAAACATCCTAGAAAATAGTTGTATGATGACACTATCCATTACTTTGAAAAAGATTGTCAATATTTTAATTAAATGTGGCTATAAAAATACACTTTTTTATAAGCATACCTGCTAAACAAAGCCAGTCATACTAAACCAACCACACACCGCCAGCAACCAATCCTGTTACAGTCAAACCACTGGCAGTATTACCTAGCAATTGTACTAAAGTATCATTTGCTGCATTGTTTTGAAAAACATAAGTACTGCCTTCAGCGTTAAACGCAACGGTTTCGCCAATGCCAACGATGTTAGTTTGTAAGTAACGAACAACGTCATTAAGGTCGGTATTATGTATAACTGCGGCATGATTATACTGATCAATATGATCGAAGCTAATTAAGCCGTTAACAATATGATGACTGTGAATCTGTCCTGCATCTTTTCCATCTACGTGCGGGGCATTGCCAGCAATACGCGTGCTAACCAAATCTAATTTATCAATACCAACAATACTGTTAGCGCTAACGGCTAGTTTAAAATCCGCCACTTTATCAAACGATTTTACTACGCTATCACCACCTGCAATACGTACTGTATCAGATGCCGCAACAGTTTCAGCCAAAATATAGGTGTCACTACCCGCACCACCTATTAAGACATCCTGACCATTACCGCCCATTAAAGTATTATTAACTGCATTACCTATAAGCTTGTCGTTATAATTACTACCACGTAAATTTTCAATATTGCTGAGCGTATCCACACCCGCACCCAAGGTATTTTGAGCGCCAACACTGCTTAAATTAACAGTGACCGCAACTTTAGCACTGTCGTAATACGCCCAATCAGTCCCTTTTCCACCATTTAGGCTGTCGTTACCATTGCCGCCAATGAGTATGTCGTTACCGTCACCGCCTAACAATGTGTCATTACCACCTAAGCCACGCAACATATCATTACCCGACAATCCAGACAAGGTATCAAAACTGTTAGCGTGTGCTTTATCACCCACCAGCACGTCGTTACCAACACTGCCTATAACACTCTCAGTTTTAGCAGCAGGACGTGTATCCAACAAATAATGCCCCGCTTTTCCTAGGCCATCACCACCATAAATCCATTTAAGTGCTGCCAAATCATTCGCTTGAAACGCAGTTTTATTAACACCGGTTTGATTGTAAGACATCACAGTATTGTTAGTATTGTCTTGTTTTGCGGGTAAAACAATAGCGCCTTCAAATGAATGTTTCAAACCAAGTCCATGGCCTACTTCGTGTAACAACGTTTCATAACCGGCAGTTCCTTTTTTGGCAACACTGTTTTCGTAAGCAAACTCTACGTTATCAAGATATACATAGGCCTCTGCTTGATAATCCACCACCACATCATGGCTGTTATAAGAATAGGAATACACCGATTGGCATAAACCTGTTACGTTATTGCCAGAAAGATTAGTTGCTGCAAAATGAAAATCCGCTTCGTTACCGTTGCTAGTCTCAACAAACTTAATACCGGTAATGGCAGATACATCGGTCAATACAACACGAACTGCATTCATTTGGTTCGTATTAAAAGCCGACAAAACACCAGGCGCTGTGGCAGACGTAGCTGATTGTGTATCAAAAGTGTAATAGATGATATTGCGCTCAGGCATCAAAAAATTCCAGTTAACCCCATTATCCAACAGAGAGTCCACTGTAATATTACCCGAATACTGAACTTTTCCCAGTTCTGATACGGTAATTGCTCTAAGTGTATAACTATCATCCTGTGTTATCGCAACCATGACAAACCTACTTTTATATTGATTAATATGACGCGGTTTAAAAGTATGAAACCTTTAAAACCCTACTAATCTTAGTTAAAGCAATAAGCAGGCCACCAATATAAATAATTGTTTTAATTAGATAAAAACAAAAATTCTAAAAATAATAGTAATGTACTGTCAATTTTTGTGACTTTTATTGTCAATCACACCCAATAACGACACCCGCAAAAGCGCCAACCAACAGCAAAAAGCCGTTGTAAAATTAATGCAAGATATTTTTATGAAAAATAAGCGGACTAGCGCTCAATTAATGCAGGGGTAATTATTTGATTTGATATAAAAAATTGATTTTATTGAAAATAATTGTAGCGCAATATCAATAATACCCAAATAGCAGACAAAAAAAAGGGGAGCCTTACGGCTCCCCCCATCTATGAGCGCACCTCAAACTTGTCCAGCAACTTTATTCATTTTTATATCGGTGTTATCCGATTTATCGTGCTTTGTGTAATCATGATGATTGGGCGTATTATTGTCGTCTTTAGGTGGCTTAGGTGTTCTACCGGCCATCAAGTCTTCAATTTGAACCTTATCAATCGTTTCCCACTCCATTAAGGCTTGTGCCATTTTGTGTAGGACTTCAATATTTTCTTGTAAAATGCTTTGTGCGCGTTGAAAGTTGCGATCTATCAATAAACGCACTTCTTCATCTATTTGATGTGAGGCGTTAATAGACACTTTAGAACCTGGTGACGCATAACCCATGAACGGTTGTCCACCTTGCTCGCCGTATACCATAGGTCCCATTTTGTCTGAGAAGCCCCAACGAGTCACCATATTGCGTGCCAATTCTGACGCTCTTTCAATATCGTTAGATGCGCCGGTCGTCACTAGATCACCGCCATAAATCATCAGCTCTGCCACTCTACCGCCAAACAAACTGGCTAACTGGCTTTCTAATTTGCGTTTATTAGCACCGTATTGATCTCTTTCTGGCAAGAACATGGTAATACCCAGCGCTCTGCCTCTGGGCATAATGCTAACTTTATAAACAGGATCGTGTTCAGGTGATAATTGACCAACAATACAATGTCCTGCTTCATGGTAGGCTGTTAATAGCTTATCTTCTTCAGTCATTACTGCGGTGTGTCTTTCAGCACCCATTAAAATTTTATCTTTGGCTTTTTCAAGCTCGTACATACTGACTTCAGTTTTGTTAGTTCTTGCTGCCAGTAATGCGGCTTCATTAATAATATTGGCAAGATCAGCCCCTGAAAAACCCGGTGTGCCTCTGGCAATAAATTTCAATTCCACATCAGCCGCAGCCGGTACTTTTTTAATGTGTACATTAAGAATTTGTTCACGGCCTTTCACATCCGGCAAGCCGACAGTGACTTGGCGATCAAAACGACCTGGTCTTAGTAAGGCTTTATCTAACACATCGGCACGGTTGGTGGCTGCAATAACAATCACCCCTTCGTTACCGGTGAAACCATCCATTTCAACCAATAATTGGTTCAGGGTTTGTTCGCGCTCATCATTACCGCCACCCATACCCGCACCACCACGTTGGCGACCTACGGCATCAATTTCGTCAATAAAGATAATACACGGCGCATGTTCCTTGGCCTGGGTGAACATGTCTCTGACTCTGGACGCACCGACACCAACATACATTTCCACAAAATCAGAGCCTGAGATAGTGAAGAACTTAACCCCCGCCTCACCGGCTACTGCTCTGGCGATCAGTGTTTTACCTGTACCTGGAGGTCCTACCATCAAAATACCGCGTGGAATTTTGCCGCCCAGTTTTTGAAATTTTTGCGGGTCTTTTAAGAAATCAACTAATTCAGACACTTCTTCTTTGGCTTCTTCACAGCCCGCTACATCGGCAAACTTAACGGTCATTTTGTTTTCTTCAAGCAACTTGGCTTTACTCTTACCAAAACCACCGCTGCCAGCGCCTGCTTGTCTACGCATGTAAATAATCCACACGGCAATCATCAACAACATAGGGAACCACGCAATAAATATGGACATTGCCATAGATTGCTTTGGTACTTCTGAGGTTCTGATTTGAATTTTAGCAGCCAATAAATCGTCGATTAAATGGGTGTCACCAGGATTAATCGTCTCCAGACTTTCGCCGTCTGTGGTACGGACTCTAATAAGCTTAGCAACCGACTCACCACGATCTGTAATCAATTCCACCCGCTCAATTTGCCCCGCTTTAACTTTTTCAATAAATTCCGAGTACGCGAGTGAGTCCTGTATAGGAGGTGTTGTATTCAAGCGGCTGAATATCAGTATGGCAACTGATATGACAACCGATATTATGAATATGTTAAATAAATGTTTCTTCATTACGTTATCTCCTGGTCTCGTTACTTGGCAACGAACGTTAAGGGTTTACATGACTCATCAGTACACAGTGCTTATTCGTCTATGAATCACTAAAAAGATTCAAATTATTTTCTTCGTTTTTAAAAATAATTTTTAAACATTATTTTCAGAGCGCCACAATAACATCTCTTCACTAAGAATAGCTTTTTTTAAATAGCTAAGCGGTTTATGTGACATAAGATTGAAGTATTTTATGTCTAACGGATGATAAAGACTGCCTGATAGCCCATTATAAAAAATTAATCAGTTGCTGGCCGTAATTCATTTTAATTTTGTTCAATGCGATCACTTGAATTTGCCGAACACGCTCGCGGGTTAAACTCAGTTCATCGCCTATTTCTTGCAATGTCATCTCGCTACCCGAATGCAAACCAAAATGGCAACGCACCACTTGCGCTTCGCGTGGATTCAGTAGATTAATCGCATCAGCAATCAATGTATCCAATTCCACCTCAGCAATGTCTTCAAAAGCATGGCTGAACGTTTGTTGCTCTAAAAAATCAACCGGTGCAAACGCTCTTTCACTGTCATCATCGTCTGAGCCGTCTAAGGAGATGGATGTCTGAGAAAACGCTAAAATGCTATTAATTTCTGCACAGGATAACTGCGTATGTTGGGCGATGTCTTGAATACTGGCTTCTCGACCCGTCTTGGAAGTGAGTTGGTCTTTAATACGGAATACACGGTTAATATTGGCAATTTGTTCACACGGTATGCGTACCGATCGCTCACTGCGCGACAATGAGCGTGAAATCGCCTGTCTGATCCAATAACCCGCATAAGTTGAAAACTGAAAACCTAAGTGATGGTCAAAGCGATCGACGGCTTTTAATAAACCTGAATGACCTTCTTGAACCAAATCGTTAAAATCTAAAAAATGACCCCGGTATTGATTGACAATAAACGACACCAATTTATTATTAGCCATCACCAAATCTTGTCGGGCTTTTAGCCAACGCTGCTCAGCCAATAATAAAGTGATCAGATGGCCGTGCATGTCGCCACTGGTTAAACATAAAAATCCATCCGTGTAATGTGCCGTTGTTGCCGATCTAAAGTTTTGCAACGTGCGGGTTTTTAACGGTGATAACTCAACTTTCAAACGCTTACCCAGCATAGCCAAATGATTTTCAATAGCGCGATGTACATTGTTGCTGGCTAAATTGCCCATCTTTATTGTGTAGAAAATAACGTCTAATGCTTCGATTAAATCGTCAAAGCCAAATGAAAAAAGCTGTAGCTGAGCAATTAAACGTTGTTTGCAGCTAATATGAACGACATTGCTGATACCGTCACCTTGAATAAAGTGCGCATACGCATAAAAAGCTGTCTGAATAGCGGCTACCGAAAATCCGCTATCGGTAACAGAATTATTGGCTTCTTTGCACGGCTGCACCGTATTGTTTGAATCGTATTTATTAATAAGCCATAACGCGGTCAGCGGAAACTGCGCCAGTGCTTTAATTAAATCTGCTTTAGCATCCGCCATATTTTTGGCTAACTGATAATTATTGTTTTTGAGATCATCCGGTGGTTTAGTTTGCTCCGTCTGGGTATTTGTTTCGTTATCAATAATTTTATTGATAATCGGCAGCGATGTTTTATAGTCTGACAACTGTCTATCTAAATAAGCCACAATCTCAATCCTCGCAAATAGTCGATTCTTTACACGCTACAACGCTAACTCATAATCTTTAATAAAACACAGAAGAATACATTACTCGCGGTACATTCTTTAGCATTAGCGCGTTTACAGCTCGGACAAGACAAAACACAATTAGTTTACTGAGCGCTCAAATTAATTGGTTTTTTATTTTAGGCAGGATGAAAGCAACCCAGCGAAGAATACCAGGGACTTATAAAAATATAGATAATAAGCAATAACTTATAAAAAATGATGTTATTTTTCAATGCCCCAAAAAAATCAGCATTATTTTTTATACTACCGAAAAAACCGCTCTCCATTAAACCACTAATGACTATTTGTGCCGTGGGAACGGCTTTAGCCGGGGCTATCTACTTCCTATGAAAAGCTGAGCGAACTGGGTGTGATTAAAAGTGCGGAAATTCATAGGGCGCATTAGCGTAAGCGTAATGCACCGAATGTTGGGTAATTCATAACGGCGGAATACGCTGCCGCTATTCCGCCCTGTAATTCTAAATGATAGGAGTAGACTGAGAAATATTGCCAACATACAGCGTAACTGTTCGCACTGAACTTGTCGAAGTGTGCCGTTCATGCTTCGACAAGCTCAGCACGAACGGTGGCTGTAAATGTCCTAAGGAACGCGCACGAAATAACTTGAGCAAGTTCATGCTTCGACAGGCTCAGCACGAACGGTGGTGGCGTTTAAGTTGTTCAAGTTATTTCATGCACGTTCCTAAGTTGAAAACGCTGTATGATGTTTTATAAATTCCCCATACTTTTAATCACATCCGAGTGAACTAATCGTTACGCACGGCTCTTGGATCAAGTGCATTTTGCACCACATCAGCAAACAAATTAGCTGCCAGCACCAAAGCAAACATAAACACAAACGCCGCTGATAAAGACCACCACACAATAGGTTCTCTGGCCATTTCCAGACGTGCGCCGTTGATCATATTACCCCAGCTGTAAGTGGTAGGGTCAACACCAATATTAATATAAGACAATACCGCTTCTGCTAACACCAACGAGCTGAAATCTAACACCACAGTAATTAATACCAAGTGCATTACATTAGGCAAAATATGGCGGATTAAAATCGTGTGTTGCTTTACACCCAAGGCATACGCGGCTTGCACATACTCCATCTCCCTGAGCTTTAAAGTTTCCGCGCGTAACAAACGGCACAAGCCTGTCCAACTGGTAACGCCTAAAATCAGGCACAGAAACAACAAGCGCATATCCGAACGCACTACCACACTGGTAAACGCGGCTTCGTGATTAGCCATGTACACCTGCACCATCAGCACAGACGCGGCTATCAGTAACACACTGGGCACGGAATTTAACGTGGTGTAGATATATTGGATTATGTCATCGACCCAGCCGCGAAAAAATCCCGCTAAAATACCAAAGGTAATCGCCATTGGCAGCATAATTAAGGTGGTCAGTGTGCCGATCACCAAGCCGGTGCGAATACTTTTTACCGCTTGGTACAACACATCTTCACCCACTTTATCCGTACCAAACACATGGTAATAAGCGGATAAGTTCACTAGCATAGTGCCCAGCAACACAATAATAAACACCGTCCACAACAAGGGCGATAGGCTGAAAAATGGTTTTGTAAGTACTTGTGTTTTAGCACGCAGCCATAAAAGTATGGCCAGCAACACACTGGCAAGCATAAAACCCTGCCCAAAAGCCAGCGCGGTTTTTTTGCCAATATCAGCTAAGCGTTGCGTATCTGGGTCTTGCAAATGTTTACCGCCAAACGCTAAACGCGGGTAGCGCCATTGCGGCACACCCGCTAGCGCATGGGTAATTTCTTTGCTGTACAGTGTGGCGGCAAACGGGGCGGAGTAAGTCTTTTCGTCATGCTCTTTAAGCGGGGCGGCCCAATAATCGAGTAGACTGATAATTTCACCGCTGTTATTCACTGTGGATTTAAAATGCACCGAATCCAACAAGCCCACACCGACAAAAAACAGCAATACTACCAGCGACACCATGCCGATGTTACTGGCCGCTATTTTTTGTAAGCCCTGCTGAACATGCGCCTTGCCACGCAGATAAAATGCCAACGCCAGCACGGTAAACACCAGTATAAAAATCAGTGCATCAGTCCATAAAACAATCATTGCAGTAACCTTGTTCGAGCCATTGGCCAGTCTATTGATGACAACATTATTTGATGCCATAGATTAGCATCCTTTAAACGCTGATGGTCAATTCAGCACACAACTTTGCTGGCCAGCTACCAGCGCTACTTTAAAGTCAGATTATTATTCGGTTTTTAAACCTTCGTCCATATAAATTTTTTCGCTGGCTGGAGCTTCGTAATAATGGCACACTCCGTTATAAACCCACTTACTGGAAAACTTAAGCCCCGCTTTCACCACGGTATGGGTATACACATACTTGTCTTTATCGCTTTTGATTTCAATGCGTGAGGTTTCCGCCTGGCTTTTGCCATCGTTGTACTTTGCTGCATTGTTTTGGTTAATGACCGCCCTGTAACTATCCCCCGGACGAACACCTTCATTACCATCATACTCTACAACAAATTCACGGCACGGCGGATTTGAATATTGCGTATTGGCACGACAGGTATACTTTTGGTAATTGTCGTCAACCGCAGAGCTATAGCTTGAGATTGCACATGTCCAATATTTGTGGACGGGTGTTTTTGATTCTACGTCTGCTGCCAGCGCCAACCCCGATAAGGCAAAACCCATTGCTGTTAATAATGTAAAACCACGACTCTTCATGTTGTTACCTGTTTGCAAACTTAAAGAACCCTTGTTTTATCCTTAAATCTGCTGTTTTGCAACTTTAACACCTCGGTGTCGATTTTTTGAAAAAAACCAACACCCCGATAATAGTACCTAGCTTCGTTGTACTGCAACACCATAAGCACCGGTTCCTGTCGGGCTGTAGTGCCGCACGCGCACAAAATACATGCCGGGGGTTAATACGCGGACGATCTGAGAATTTTGCCCTGGACCACTGTCATCGTCCTGACTGATAAAGGCAGTTTGATTATTGGGACCGTTAAGGGTGACAAAGGTATCGGTACTGCCCGAAGTCACTATCGTATAAGTGGCAATCTGTGTAGCGCTAAAGCTGTAGACATCACTTTCATTAGCGGCGGCGATATTGCCTTGGATTTGCGGCCCGTTGACGATAATCTCAACCAGATCGGGTTGAGGTTGTGTAGTACCTGTTACCGAAATACCATAAGTGCCCGTACCTGTCGTCTGAGCATGCCTGACCCTGACAAAATAAGTGCCTGCCGACAAGTTACTGACTATTTTTGAATTACCTGCCCCGCCGCTATCATCGTCCTCTGTAACCAAAGTATTTTGACTATTAACCCCAAACAAGGACATAAACACGTCTGTTGAACCTTGTGTCTCAATAATATAGGTCGATGCCGCTGGCACTGTAAAGCGATACCAATCGACTTCTCCCGCTTGGCTGATGCTTGCTTGCCGAATTGGCGCTCCCACGGTAAGGTCGGTCATTGCTGCGCCCCTATCGGTATCATAGGTATATCCCAGTGCAACATGGCTCAGCACCCGCGCGGGTGTGGGTGGTGATATTTCGTTATCCCATGGTTGCATAGGGCTATTAAGATTAAACCGCCCATCCCCCTGAAAGGGCGCATCTGTTGGATGCAGGCTCTGCCAAATAGCCCACAGCCGATCCACATTGCAATGCAATAAAAAAAACGCAGGGTCATTCGGGGAACTTCGATCTCCTGCAGAACCGCCTATAAATCCGTGTACGATATTATGAATATCCCTTTCCAGATCAACTCTAAAGGCCGAGAATGGTGTGCGCGTAAGAACTCTTTGTACGCCATTTGCACTGGGTAGCGTCGCACCAGAGCTAATGGCGCGGGTAAGTTCGACCCTACCGGCTGGGTTGTCGCGCACCGTTAGTCGCCAACGACCGAACCTGAAAGCGAATGCCCCCGTTTGTACAGCACCGCCTGGCGGCACGCCATTTCCTCCCATAAAGTCAGCACCCCAAAGCGATGCGGTCAGGCTTCGATCCACCGTCCAATCCCAGTAAGGGAGGCTCACTGAAGGATCAATGCGCTGAAGGTCTAATTCAAGCCGACGCAAAAATTCCCGATGCCACGGCAAAAACAGCGCAGTCTCATGAATGCCTGCATTAGCATCGAAAAAAAGATCACGGTGCTGACGCACGTAACGGTCGTAAATACCGTTGGCTTTGAGCTGTAAGATCGCGTTGACAAATCGAGATTTCTCGTCGGCGGATAGTGTTGCTTGATTTTTCCTGATACCCATTTGAGTCTCCTGATTGAAGCCTACTAAGTAACGCAGCCTGGTTTGGCGTATTGGCTACCGGCGAATACGCCTTACAGGTTACGGGTTAGGTTTTAGACATTAATCTGCGCATATTTCTACTTTGAAGCACTGTTTCGTTTCCACCTCATGGCAAACCGTGAAGCAAATATCTTCAAACGACAAGAGGTAACATTGCGCTACTGCGCCGCAGGTGTAGACCACAAATTCCCTAGACACACAACTCGGTTTATTGCATGTGCAATCGCAAGGACAGTTTAAAGCTAAGACACGATGTTAAGATAAAGGGATTTATGCGAAATATCTGTGAAGTATTCCACACAATATGTAGGTAATTTTTCACACAAATGTTAGAAAATTGCTTACATTTTGAAATGTATTTACAGGCAGGGATAATGTGTTTTTTCAGGTACACTCAATCTTATCCAAGATAGGAAAAATTGAGCGTTTGGGGATATAGATATTTATTAAGCTGACTGCGCCGAAGCAAGCCGATCTTCAGCTTCCATCCAGGCCTCTTCTGCGTCGTTCAACGCTTTATCTACTTGCATTTTCAGCGCCATTACTTGCTTAAGCCGCGCTTTTTCAGATTCTTCATAAAGCGACGGTTCTGCCAATTGTTGCTCTAGCTGGCGTTGTTCTTGATGGTATTTTTCCACCGCTTGCTCGGCTTTTTTTAACGCATCGTACAAGGGTTTTTGTTTAAGCCTATGTTCTGCATCCAACTTACGCTGATCTTTACGCGACACGCTTTGCGCTGCGGGCTCAGCCACACTTTTATTATCAAGCTTTTTTTGCTCGGTTAACCACACGCGATAATCATCGAGATCGCCATCGAACGGCTGTACTTTGCCGTGTGCGACCAACAAAAACTTATCGGTTACCGAGCGCAATAAATGCCGATCATGCGAGACCACCACGATTGCACCTTGGTAATCTTGCAGCGCGACACTTAAGGCATGGCGCATTTCCAAATCCAAATGGTTAGTTGGTTCGTCTAACAATAACAGATTAGGATTTTGATAGACCAGCAGCGCCAGCACCAAACGGGCTTTTTCGCCGCCAGAAAACGGTTTTACCGGCTCTAAAACCTTATCACCGCGAAAATCAAAACCACCCAGAAAATTACGTAAATCTTTTTCGGTTGCTTGCTTGTCCAACTGCTGCACATGCCATAGCGGACTTTCATCGGTGTGTAGTTGTTCTAATTGGTGCTGGGCAAAATAGCCAATTCTTAACGCATCCGCGCCGCGCTTAGTGCCTGTTAACGGGTGCATTTCATCAGCAAGCACCTTAATTAAGCTGGATTTACCCGCACCATTAGAACCTAATAAACCAATGCGATCCCCTGGAGAAATCGTCAATCCCACTTGTTTAATGATACAGGTTTGCCCGTAACCAATATCGGCCTTGTCCAGGCTTAATAAGGGATTAGGCATTTTTTCTGGCTTAGGAAAACTAAAGTCAAACGGCGAATCCACATGCGCCATCGCAATCACTTCCATGCGTTCTAAGGCTTTAATACGGCTTTGCGCTTGCCTGGCTTTGGTGGCTTGCGCCTTAAAACGGGTGATAAAGCTCTGGATATGCGCCATTTCCCGTTGCTGCTTTTGGTAAGCCGATTGCTGTTGCGAGAGCTTTTCGGCACGCATTTTTTCAAAATCAGAATAGTTACCGGTATAGATTTCGGCTTTATTTTGCTCAATATGCACGATGTGATCGGTGATAGTATCGAGAAAATCCCGGTCATGCGAAATAAGTAATAACGTGCCAGGGTATTTACACAACCAATCTTGCAGCCAGATGACCGCATCCAAATCCAAATGGTTGGTCGGTTCATCTAATAACAATACATCAGAGCGACACATGAGCGCTTGCGCCAAATTTAAGCGCATTCGCCAACCACCGGAAAATGAATTAACAGGACGCTGTTCTTTTTCGGTACTAAAACCCAAACCATTGAGCAAACGTGACGCTCTGGCAGCAGCGGTGTAACCGTCGATAGTATCTAATAAAGCGTGATATTCGGCGATTTTTAAACCGTCATTGGCGTGTTCAGCTGCGCTAAGCTGCTGCTGTAACCGGCGTAACTCTTGATCACCGTCAGTGACGTAATCAATAGCGCTTTGTTCGGTCGCCGAAGTTTCTTGCGCAACGTGCGCAACTTCAAGATCAGGCGGCATGGTAAAATCGCCTTCATCGGGGTGTAATTCGTTTTTAACTAGAGCAAACAAACTGGATTTGCCAGCGCCATTTGCGCCAGTAAAGCCCACTTTTTGACCTTTATGGAGAGTAAAAGAAGCATTGGCGAACAATACGCGCACACCTCTGCGTAAAGCAATATTTTTAAAATTCAGCATGGGGAGTTGGGGTGGTGTCTTTAAACGGATATAAAAGACCAATTATCCCATTTTATACGCCAGTTCCCAAGCATCAGCTTGAGAACTGGGAACTAGAAAATAGTGTTTTTAGTTGGTTATTTCGCGCCAAGAGATTAAACCGCTTTTACCACCTTTAACTTTGTAAGTGGAGGTTATACCATTACTACCGCTGAGCGTTTGTTCAGCCGATACCTCAATGACAGTATCTGATGAACTGGAACTTACTGTAGCTGACATGGCGGCTCCCAAACCTGCCTCTAAGTTAGTGATAACAATTTCTGCAGCCATCGGTGTTGTAGAACTGGTAGTGGTTACCTTATAAAAAACAGTGGCGGGTTTAAAGCCTGAAGCAATACTAAATTGATAAAGATAAGCCTTGCCCGCTGCACAAGGCTCCGACACATCTGGCACTAATACAGGTAATAACAAGGCATCTTTTACGAGGCTCGATCGTGCGGTAATGGTTGCACCAGTCGGCAGCATTTGTACTTTACCGACAGCAAGCGTTGACACAGGACTGCTATCCGCTGTGTACACCTGTGGCGTAGCCATATCCCATGCACCTGCTCCACCGACATGTGATTCCCACAAATTTTGCCAAGTAGCAGCCGTCGTATTGTATTTAAATACAGTAATGCCTGTGCTACTAGTCGCCCATACATAATCTTCACCATTATATTTATAGACACCGACATAAGTGGCTATTTGGTTGTTATAGGTATTACCAATACTAACCTTACCTGCAAGCACAGTCGCGGCATCCGTGCTGACCGGCATTTTCCAAACCATACCCGCCGTATCCGCAACGTAAAAATAACCGTTGTCTACAGTCAATTCACTCGAAGGCGTAAAGGGTAAAGCAACCGATGTAGCAGTTGCCCCTGTTGCAATTTTATGCACATAGAGTGTATTGCTTGTGCCAACTGTCGTCATGTAATTGGCATAACCAGCCATTATGCCACTGCTTGCAATATAGGTTACAACAGGTGCTTGTGCAACAGGAGACGTTGCTCCGGTAACTGCGTTAGTCCAGGCGACTAAATCTGGGTATACACTGGGCGGTGTACTGGTGGTGTTTTTCAGTTTTAACGCATAGTGCAAAGCACCGCCTTGTGCCGTTCCTAGCACATAGCTTGCATAGGCCGTACCGGTGGTTGGCGCATCGGCGATAACAATACCGCCTTTCATATTGCCAGATGACCAAAATGTTGCGTAATTTTTCAGACTAGAAACAAGCTCTCTGGGCATCCAGCCCCACAAGAACGAACCATCCATGGCATCAAATGCATATAAGTAGCCATCATCGTTTTGCACCAATACGCTGGATTTTCGAGTGGCTTGACTATTTTTGTAGGTTACAAAATTAGGATCACCATCGGAGGCGGTTTTTTCGAGCGTTGTATTGGAGGGCGGCGTAACGATAATGGGACGCATACTTTGATCGCCAAATATGCCCATGAAGCTGCCTGATGCCCGTCCAGCCAAATAGACACCACCATTGTAAGAGGGGTCTATGGTGTAATTGATAATATCCACAACCGTTGGCGTTGTTGTTGCAAAAGCCACTGAATCCAGCGCATTAAAATTCACAATAGCACCTGTGCTGCTAGCGGATAATAATTGACTGGCACGGTTAGCAGCAGTCATTCTTCCAGTGAAGGGGATGGCGGTATCACTTGAGTTAGCGGCATCCCATAATGGGCTATTGTTAACAAAACCGGTATTACTAAAGCCATAAGCGGTTAAATGGCCTTCAACAGGCGATAATGTGTAGCCAGCCTGATAAAGCTTTCCACCCGTACCGATTTGTGCTGGCATGGCGGGCGCTGCTGTAGTTTTCGTTGCTCCGTCTAAACCTGAAAAAACAGCTGTAAATGAATTTAGTAAGCTAGTCGCTGAAGTGGCATTATAAGCCGTAGATGTCCCGCCAGCTGCTGCAATGGCATTGGCAGCACTAATGTCGCCAACATTATTACTCAGAATAACCACATGGGTTTTAACACCCATTGCCAGTAACTGGCCGGCAACTTCAGCGGGTTTTAAAAATTGTTGCGTACCATTCTCATCAACCCAATGGGCATCTTCTTTGCCGTCAAAAAATAACAAAATATTATTGGATCGGCAATTTTTAAATGTATCCGTTTTTTTATATTCGGTGTAATAGGCCAATGCACCCAATAAAGAATCGTAAATAGGACTTTGATTGGCATTGTAAGAGCCATCCATAGTGCTAACGGCAATGCCTTTTCCACCAGCGATAGTTTGAGATGTGGGGTCATAATCCAGCCCTGATTGATCCATTTGCTGTAAGCCCATAAAGCCTTTTATAGAGGCTCGGTTATCTACATAGCCCAGGCTTGGTGTAGGTAAATCTAAAAACACCCCCATGTGATTTTTTTTTGCTGGTAGGCTATTGGTTTGTTGCCAGCCTTTGGTAATGAGTTGCCTGTCATTGCGATCAGGGTCGGCTACCCCAGAAGGGTATGCCGCTGATGTCGTTCCTGTTCCAGCAGGCCAAACGACTTCAGTGTAAGTGGTTTCACCAGACCAGCCCGATAATGCGCCGTTGTTTAAAGCTAATGTATTACTGCTTGTTCCTGAAAAATAGTTAGGGATAGCGCTAAAATAAATTTGTGGATTACCCACTGCTTTTGATTTATTGGTAAGCCGTTGAGTAGATTCTCTGTACTGACCTATAAAAGCCCCTGCTGCGGTACCGTCACCTGAGCAAGTTACCGAACTAAAAGGCTGAGCTGATAAACCGCTGGCATCGAATTTAGGATAATTCCAACTGACATAGGAGACAGTATTATAAGTGTCAACCGTTGCATAACCATCGGCAACATCCTTATCTGCCAAATAAAAGGTGTTAAATGTGTTACCTTGTGAATTGTAATACGGATAGCATAATTTCCAGGTCACCAAGGCATTTGTTGCCGATACTGCATTTTTATTGCCTGTCGCACCCGTTGCATTAAAGGTGGTTTTACTACCATAATTTGAATCAGTATAGGTTTGATCGTGTATGGTTGTTGTGGAACTGGTAACCGGACTGCAATCTGGACTAGAATCAGTAATGCTTATAGTATTACACGCTGGGGTTGTTCCTGGTCTATAGGTAATTTTTGTAGGTAGGCCGTTACTGATACCTGACATATAGGTTGTTGCAGAATCGTCATCGTCAACTACGTTCTGATTGTAGTCATACATATTTTTGCCAAATTTGGCACTTCTACCCTTAACAGACAAATAGATACGATACCATTCAGTTGCCTTAAAATTTTTGGCAATATTACCATAGTCCATTTTTTGTTGAGTGGTTGCGCTACCTGTTAGCATACTACTGTCAGCGACTTCCGCTATTGGCCATATACCCCGTGTGTAATACTCTGTTGCAGCAGCCTCCATGCCAAAAGTTTGCCTGAAAGTAGCAAAGCCTAGATTGATGTTATTGGAAGCAGTACTATTTAATACCGTATTTAATGCCTGCTTGGCTATATACAGCTTTGAGCTGGGCTGGTCTCCGTATAACGGGTAGGGAAATGCTGTACCGCTGCCATACTGTGTATTTTCACCGGCTATATCATTAAAATGCAATGGGGTTACCGTGGGTAAAGTAGTATCGTCCAAGCCCCTGTTCATTGAGTAACTATTGCCAAAAATAATCATTAAATTAGGTGCGATTGTCTGCGTAGCTTGGCTATGTGTAGGTAGCAGACAGCTAAAAAGAAAAACAAGTAGTGTTACTGGTGCAGTAAATTTTTTATGAATGTGTGATTTGACTAGCGTGTTCACTTTATTCCTCACTTGCTTACAGCAAAAATCATTAACACAAACGATAAACTGCTTCGCTATCAACCTGCGAACCAACCCCTGAACTTTCTACTGCGTGTAAAAAAATACGATAATATTTGCAATCACTGGCCGGTGCTTCTTGTACAATGCGGTAAACGTTAAAACCATTTTTAGTGGTTTTATCACAGCGTAATGTTGTATCTGCATTACCATTGCAACTACTCCAATACGCCGCTGTAGGGACATTTGGATTGGTTCCGGTTCTATACCAGAGTTGGCTGGAGATGTTAGCCACAACCAAAATGGGCAAGGTCTGCTGCAATACAACTTCTGATGCTTGTTTACCACGCGTATGCCAACCTAATGCACCGGTAGTTTGTACGTCATTTTTAACCACCCGCAATGTTGCAACGAAACCTAAGGTCATTAATAACAACATAAATAACGATAACAGTAAGCTATCACCCCGCTGTTTACTCTGATTACCATGAATTTTCATTCGATAGCAAGTGTTGGATTTAATAAATAAATTTCTTGCTGCACTACCTTAAAATGGTAGTGTGATTGGTCTGGGCTGGTTGGAACCGTGTAAACAGCACCTGTTGCACCACCTTGCCAGCCCGTATCTACCCACGGTATAGTTGCAGGAGAAAAGTATTTTTTATCTGGCGATTCACTTCTGGTTAATAGCGCAAGCTTTATACTGCGTAATTTGCAAGCATCCGCAGCAACAAAACTATTACTATAACTGACAGTACCAGAACTGACTGGGCATGTTCCCGTATCCAAACCAAATTGCAAAGCCATTTGTATAACATTGCTGGCTATATAGGTATCTGATTTAGGGAAGGCCGTTGGACTAGCAGCACTGTTGGCGAATGTTTGCTCACGGCGTAATAAAGAAACACCGCTTGCAGTGTCTATACTGTATTTAATCTGTATGGTGTCGCTTGCAGACAGCGCCGCATAATTGAGTGTCAATGTAATAGGCGAGGTTGTATAGGTAAGCACTTGACAGGCAGGGCCAACCGTTCCTGAAATATAACAGGGGCTAGGGGCAGTTCCAGAAGGTACGACACTGGGTGTAGCCAATAGAGTGCCGCAGTCACGACCTACGCAATTAAGCATATAGCCTACGTTGGCTAAATCCCGTGTCAGTAAAAACAAACTGGTGCGACTGGTTTTGGCAACATCGGTCACATCTTTAATGGTATTAGATTGATGGGTTGCGTTATTAAGCAACACCGTAGTAATAATGCCAAAGATTACCGCTATCACCAACGCCACCATAAACTCAATGACACTGAAACCTTTTGTTTTTATAGGGCTCATCATTAATACCCCACTTGCAGCACAAAAGTTTGACTGTGGCTTATTTTTTTCTGCCAGTTCAGCGTTAAAGTGATTGTGCTGGGTGCTGTGCAAAGTAAGAGAGCCGTGCAGGCCACGCCATCTTTATTAACGGCCGTTGTGCTTGCAGACCCTTGTGGCAAGGCATTGGTCAGCTGTGCTACCCAGTCAATAAGGGGCGCACTTGTTTGTGTTGTTGCAGAAGAAAAATTGTGCATTTGTGACAACAAGACGGGCGAGGCTGATAAGGTTGAACGCATTGATTCAGCCAGCACACCAGCACTGGTGAAATATTCATTGTCGCCTAAATTAGCATTGATTTTTAAATACGCACTGGCCAACGAAAGCATACCAAAAGTAAACACCAAAAATGCTATCAAGGTATTTAGTAATGTAAAACCGTCATTATGTTTCATTGCGCTTTTACCGTTAAATCACCTGATCCGAGCAAGGTTAGTAACCAGGCTCTGCTTGTGCCCGTGGCGCTAATTGTTGCCGTAAAAGCACCCGCTGTGCTGAATCCCATACCATTAAAAACAGGTGGTAAACCGCTAAAAACACAGGCCACACCGTTATAATTAGCAAGATTAGCCGTAGTCATTTGATGGATAGCGCTAATACTCCACTCACAAACAGTATTACTGGCAATACTAACGTTTACACCTTGGTTGGTGCTCAATGCATTATTACGCGCCCACTCAAAATCCGTTTTAAGCGCAGCCACCATCGCTAAAGCACGGTGTTCGGCAATACTGCTACGCATGATAGGCGTTGCCATAGCGATTACTATGCCGGCTATAACCAACGTTATCACTAATTCAATAATGGTGAATCCCCGTTGTTTTACAGCATCAATCCTACGCCTACCTACCATACAACTGCCTTATCAGTACTGGCGGTAGGGCACACTGTCGAAGAAGAGGTGAGTGTGAATGATACCGTGCAAACCGCGCTATCATCAGGTGTGCATTTGCATCTCACATTATTACTGTTGATTGCATAAACATAAGAAGACATAGCGGATTTACCAACAGCTTTAATAACAAAGGCCTGACCTTTATTGGCTCCTGTGGTATCAGTTGCAATGCTATAGGTAAAATATTCACGGGGATTAGCACTGGCATTGGCAGTGGCGGTAATAGCTGAACTCCAGGCAATAATGCCATCCACATTATATACACCACTGGTGATAGTGGGGGCAGTCGCGCTACCAAAACTGAGTGCGTATAATCTGAAATCGCGGTAAAACTGCTCCTGTAACGCGGCTATTTGCAATAAGTTGCTGGGGGCTTCACTGGCCTTACTCCGCGCTACATAGCGTTCATAAGAAGGCACAGCTATGGCGGCCAAGATGCCAATAATTGCAACGGCAATCATTAATTCAATCAAGGTAAACCCGACATTTTTTTTATTTATAGCTAGCATAACAGGCCTATAACAAAGAGAATATCGCTAAACATAAAATTCATAACTATTTTATTGAACCTGATTTAACACATACGGGTGTTTTAAATTTGAAAAGCAGATGGAAATACTGATGCACTGTTGATTACCTAAACACAGTTGCTGAACAAGCGTTCTCATCACGTAGCATTCCTAAAAACGAGCACGCTTTATCAAAAATATAGCTAAGTTTAAAAAACTTACAACAAAGCTCTGCTGACAAAATAACTCGGCATTAAAAATGCCCTCAAAAAACAACAATAGAAAAAATACTCACCGAGTCCGCACTGCTTAAATTTGAAAAAAAATGACAATTACGTTAATTTAAAAACCATCAAATCTGGAAAAAATAACAGTTTTACAGTGAACACTTACCGCGTTTTCAACTTAGGACAGTTACAGCCACCGTTCGTGCTGAGCTTGTCGAAGCATGAACGGCACACTTCGACAAGCTCAGTGCGAACGGTTACGCTGTAACTATTGAACTGTGAAAACGCTGTAGCATTAGCTCCAGTAACTACAAAAAAACCAAAATGGCTAAATATGCCGTTTGTTATATCATTAAGCCCAAGACACACTGACAAATAGCGAGACTTCGTGGTAAACAACCAATCATTCATAAATCGTGATCATAAAGTGCTGTGGCATCCTTGTAGCCAAATGAAGGATCATGAGAGCTTCCCTATTATCCCCATCAAACAAGGCCACGGCGTATGGTTGGAAGACTTCGACGGCAAGCGCTATCTGGATGCCATCAGCTCGTGGTGGGTTAATCTGTTTGGCCACGCCAACCCCATTATCAACGCCGCACTTAAAGATCAGCTGGATAAACTGGAGCATGTTATCTTTGCAGGCTTTAGCCACCAGGCCGGTATAGAACTGGCAGAACAACTGGTGGCTATTACCCCAAAAGGCCTATCAAAATGTTTTTATGCCGACAACGGCTCAGCAGCGGTAGAAGTTGCCTTGAAGATGAGTTTTCATTACTGGCGTAATTCAGGGCAAACACAGAAAACCCAATTTATCACTCTGGAAAACAGCTACCACGGCGAAACTTTGGGGGCATTAGCCGTTGGCAATGTTGCCTTGTATAAAGAAACTTACGCGCCGTTGTTAATGGATGTCATCAGCGTACCAGGGCCAGATTGTTACTTTCGAGAAGACGGCGAAAGCTGGCAAGATTACAGCGAACGCCGTTTTGCGCTGATGGAACAAGCCCTGCAACATCATGCCGGCAGTGTGTGTGCCGTCATCATAGAGCCCCTGGTGCAATGCGCCGGTAATATGCGCATGTACGATGCTATCTACTTAAAACTACTGCGTGCTGCCTGCGATAAGTACGGCGTACATTTAATTGCTGATGAAATCGCCGTCGGTTTTGGTCGTACAGGCACTTTATTTGCTTGCGAACAAGCCGCTATCAGCCCAGATTTTTTATGTTTATCGAAAGGATTGACCGGTGGTTATCTGCCCTTATCAGCCGTAATGACTACCGATAACATCTACCAAGCGTTTTATGATGATTACCACAAGCTAACGGCGTTTTTGCATTCGCACAGTTATACTGGCAATGCCTTGGCGTGTCGGGCAGCATTAACCACTATAGGTATTTTTCAGCAACAGGCTGTTATTAAAAACAACAAACACCTAGCAAATACTATGGCAAAAGCTGCACAGCGTTTTAACGAGCATCCGCACATTGCAGAAGTACGGCAAACCGGCATGATACTGGCTTTAGAAATGGTTAAAAACAAACACACTAAACAGCCCTACCCTTGGCAAGAACGACGCGGCGTTAAAGTCTATCAATATGCGTTGTCTTTGGGTGTGCTACTGCGTCCACTGGGTAACGTTATTTATTTTATGCCGCCATATATTATTACTGAAGAACAGCTATTTCACATTGCCGATGTCGCCTTACAAGCCATTAACTTTGCGGTACAAGACTGATGCGTGTATCCCGCTTATATAGCTCTGTTGCACTGAGTTCCGGTAAAACTATCGCCTTAGACGATGAAGCCAGCCATTACATTAGAACCGTCTTGCGCTTAAGAAAAGATACCGATCTCATTCTATTTAACGGTAATGGCTGTGAATACCAATGCCGTGTAGCAGATGTTACCCGCAAAGTCGTTATGATTGCAGTAGGCGAATGCAGTGAACGCAGCGTTGAATCACCATTAAATATTACGCTAGGCTTAAGTATTTCACGCGGTGACCGCATGGATATGTCGGTGCAAAAAGCCGTTGAACTGGGCGTTAATACAATGACGGCGCTATTAACCGAACGTTGTGTGGTGCAATTAACCGATGACAAAAAGTTGCAACGCTTAATACACTGGCAAAAAATTGTCCAGCACGCTACCGAACAAAGCGGCAGAACCCAACTTCCTGCACTGGCATCGGTAGAAAAACTGGCCGATTGGTTGCCAAATCAACAGGGCTTAAAAGTATTTCTTGACCCTTATGCCACAACGTCTCTATCTGGGTTAAAACCGGAAAACCTGCATGTGACGTTACTCGCAGGACCAGAGGGGGGATTTTCTGGTGCAGAGCGTGACATGGCCAAAGCGGCAGGTTTTATCCCCGTACGTTTGGGCGCACGTATATTACGTACCGAAACCGCGTCGTTAGCCGCTTTGGCCGCTGTGCAAATGTTATGGGGAGATTTTGGCTTGTGAAGCGCTATCTTTATGCACTCGTACCGTTATTAGTATTATTGCTTGCCATTTCTTTGGCCTGCATCGTCGGTTATTGTGTTATCCACGGCATGAATAGCGATATAGCGTTGCGTAAAATTATTCGTAAATCAACCCAAGGGTTTTTGCTGTTAAGCATTATTCCCGCGATGTTCTATCTTAAGCTTAACAAACAAGCGCTAGGCATTGCCGCAAGACCTATCTTTATAAAGCAACTGTTACAGGGTTTTGGCTTGGGTTTTTTAACATTACTGCCGGTGTTTATTGTACTGTATGCATTAGGTATTAACGTAATTGACAGCACACAGCCGTGGACGTGGGACTGGGTTGCCAAAAAGTTGCTTATTGAGTTATTGCTGGCACTATTGGTTTCCTGCTTCGAAGAGCCGATATTTAGAGGTATTGTACTGGCAGGCTTAAGCAAAAAAATACCGGTTACCCCAGCGGTATTCATTGCCGCGTTTTATTACGCTATTTTGCATTTTTTAGACAGCAAAACGCCAATACCCAAGCAAGCCTTGGATATTTTCAGCGGCTTCCACTTACTCGGTGAGGCATTTATTAATGTGCTAAATCCTGATATTTTGTCAGCATTTTCGTCTTTATTATTGGTCGGAATTTTTTTAGGTTTATTGCGCACCCGCGTACAAGCCAGTTTAGGATTGTGTATTGGCTGCCATACCTGTTGGGTGTGGCAAATAAAAATGACTAAAACCTTATTCAACACCAATTGGCATGCTGACTTTGCGTATTTGGTAAGCAGTTATGATGGTGTGATTGGGCCCTTGGTTACTGTATGGTTAGCTAGCGCAATTGTCGTGTACCTTTTTTATCAAAAAATACAACAAAAGATTAGCAGGCCATTTACCTAGTACACAAAATCATAAAATATCAGGATAATAGGCATACTCAATAATTTACTAAACACCCT
>NZ_FUKI01000140.1 GCF_900163755.1 Crenothrix polyspora
CCTGCTCAGGAAACTCTTCCAAGTAGGCCAAAAGACTATCTCCGAAGAGATCCGGGAATATCTGCTCAAAATTTCCGGTGATACTGACGATGATTGAATCCAATATCGCTTCATAGCGGTAATTGTTTGATAATAAATCCTATTTCCACGTTGCTAAAAACCTGGGGCATGGGTGGTTTTACACCGTGCATTTAGCGAACTTACGACTGACGAGATCTACAGTAGAACCGGTATTTGGGATCATAAAAGAAATCATGGGCTTTCGTCGATTTATGTTACGTGGTCTGGAGGCCATCAAAGGAGAATGGCTGCTGGTTTGTATGGCATTTAATCTTAAGCGTCTTTGCGTCTTGAATTTTTAAATAAAATGAAATGACGCAAAAAATGCAGTGATATGGCCTGATTTACGTGTTTTTACGCGAATCGGGTAGATATAAATCCTAAGACCGACAGACTCCTAGCAAGCAATCTTATTTTGTAAAACTGAACAAAGCGCATTTAATCGCCATGTTCGAAGCCGAATTCATCGGCTTACAAAATATAGCGCAAACACGCAGCATAACTGTCCCCAACCCTATTGTGTGTGGCAAGACAGAAAATCAGGCGTTTTTAGTCTTGGAATATATTGAATTTGGCACAGCTAGCAAAGCCTCCGAGCGTCACTTAGGCGAACAACTGGCCGCATTACACCAAATACCGCATGCTTATTTTGGCTGGCATCGTGATAACACCATCGGTAGCACAGCACAAATCAACACACCAAGTGACAACTGGGTTAATTTTTGGCGCGACAATCGCCTGGCTTTTCAATTAAATCTAGCCGCAAATCACGGTTATGGCGGCCAATTACAGCGTTTAGGTGAACGTTTATGCTGCGATCTGGCGGTATTTTTTAGTGACCATTATGTCCAACCATCATTACTGCACGGTGATTTATGGGCTGGTAATGCCGCTGCCAATACACAAGGCCAACCGGTCATCTTTGATCCCGCCTGCTACTACGGCGACCGCGAAGCCGATATTGCCATGACCGGGTTATTCGGCGGTTTTAGCCAAGATTTCTACGCCAGCTATAACCAGGCCTGGCCATTAAATGACGGTTATAGCGTTAGAAAAAAACTGTATAACCTGTACCACATTTTAAACCACCTCAACCTATTTGGAGGCGGCTATTTAAAACAAGCCGAACACATCATGGCACAGCTTATTGCTGAGATGAGTTAGCATCACCTTCCGCAACACTACCGCTTTTTAGTGCCTGCTGCTCTAAAATAGAAGACAACCAGGCCTCTGCTGCCGTGCGACTAATATTAACAAATCCTTGCGGGTAACATCCAATAATAACCACCAATACCGCAGGCACAGCCAATACCAGCAACTCACGCGGACGTATATCGCTGATCTGCCCCATTTGTTTGCTCACCGCGCCCCAAAACACACGGCGGCTAAACGACAACATATAAGCTGCACTCAAAATGGCTCCCAACAACGCGATAATAGCCAAACTGGCATGAGACATTAACGCACTCATAAACAGTAACAATTCAGCCGGAAAACCGCTAGTGCCTGGAAGCCCGATACTGGCCAGCATAAACAAAAAATAACACGCCGTTAAGCGCGGCATCACTTTTGCCAAGCCACCTAAATGAATAGCTTCAGTGCTGCCCAAGCGCTGCTGGATAAAACCCGCTATCAGCATCAGCGCACTGGCAATTAAGCTAAAGTTGAACAATTGCAATACCGCCCCTTGTATGCCCTGCATATTCAAACCGGCAATACCCACCACCACCAAACCCACATGACTGATACTGGCATAGGCCAATAAGCGCCGCAAATTGCTTTGCTGCAAGGCGATTAAACCCGCATAAATCAGCGTTACGCCGCCAATTATGCCTAACGCCCAACTAAACTCAACCGCCGCCGTGGGTGCGAGTGGCAAAGCAAAACGTATCAGGCCATAAACCCCCAGCTTAAGCCCCACCAGCAAGGCGGTGGTATGGGGTGCGCCCTCCATTGCCACGGTAGGTAGCCAGGTATGAAACGGTAGTAACGGCGCTTTCACTGCAAACGCCAGTAACAGCAAGCTAAAGACGGTGGCCTGTAGATGATCGGGTAATGGATTTTTTAACAACTCAGGATAACTGAATACCCATCCGTGTGTTCCCGTATTGTGTGCTGAATCTGGGTGATCTAGCGCCAAAATAATGATGGCCGCCAACAACGCCAGGCCACCAAACAGCATAAACAGCGTGTATTTGGTCGCCGCCAAGCGCCGTTCTGCACCCACGCCCCACAAACCAATCAAAAAGAAAATCAACGGTAAGGTCAGTTCCCAGAACAAAAAAAACAACACCATATCCAACGCGCAAAAAATACCCATCGTAACGCCTTCCAGCGCCAGCAATAACGCCAAATGCAAGCGCGTTAACTGCTGCACGGCATTCCATGAAACCAAGATCGCCATCAGGGTCAACAACGCCGTCATCGGCAAAAACAATACTGAGATACCATCAACACCCAGCAGGTATTCAATGTGCAAACTGGGTATCCAAACGTGATGTTCCATCCATTGAAAGCCCCCGTTAGCCGAATTAAACTGTAGCACCAAGCACACAGTTAACAACAGCTCAAAGCCCGCAACCGCCAAACCCAGTTTTTTAGCCAGCACTACATCACGCAGCAAACTTATCGCCAGTACACCCAATAAAGGCACACCAATAATACAACTCAACAACGGGAAACTGGTTTCAATCATGGCGAGGGCTAATGATTTTCTTAGCTGGGTCATCATCCGGCGCAAATACCGGATGCGATGGCTGGGTGCCGTGTACAGGGTATTGTTGGTGCATGGCAGCGGCTTCCTGGTCGATAAATTTTAGCCACGGTGTGGTGTAAAATCCGGTGCAGATTAACACCGCGCACACCGTAGCAGCAATCAGGTGTTCTTTTTTAACCGAATGGTATTGGCTATGCGATGGCCACACCTTACGTTTTAGCGTGGCAAAAAAGATGCGCTGGAAAGCCCACAGCAAAAACGCCGCCGCCATCACGTTGCCCAGCAAAATACCAATGGCAATCCACCAGCCATCCTCTTCTATCACGCCTTCTATCAATAAATGTGCGGCATCAAAGCCGGGTGTGCCGGGCATTACCATGGTGGTCAATGCAGAGATTAAGAACAAAAATGCCAACGGTGCGTTAGTGTCAAACACACCACCCAAACGGGGTAGATAGGCAGTGCGGGTGCGCTCATAAATCAGTCCTGTGCTGAAGAACAATCCGGCAGTGGCGAGCCCATAAGCAATCGACAACAACAAAGTGCCTTCCAGGCCAAAATCGTTAAAACAAAACACGCCGATAATCAACATACCGGTATGACTGATGACGGCAAAGGCCAGCAAGCGCCGGATATTAATTTGCATCAAGGCCAGTAACGCGCCGTAAAACACGCTGAGCAGACCCAAGATCACCACAAAATGCGCCCATTGCTCAGCCACACCTGGGATCATCGGCAGAATAAAACGGATCACCGCATACACGCCCAGCTTTAAGCCGACCAAAAAGATAAACGCACTGGCCACCGTGCCGTGTTCCGCCAGCACCGGCAACCAACCGTGGAACGGGAACAGCGGCATACGGATGGCAAAACCATAAAACAGCAAGATAAAAATCAGGGTTTCATCGTTTAAATAGCTGCTATTTTGTTTCAATGTTAGCCAGTCAAAACTCAGACTGTGTTCGGAATCAATCAGGCCAAACGCCAGCAACAAAAATCCGCACAGCGTCATCAGTAATCCACTGACCCAGTACTGCAACACATAGCGCAAGGTACTCTGACGATGCTGTCCCGTGCCGGCACACAAAGTTAAGACAATAACCGGCAACAATTCCAGCACACACCACAGCCAAAATTGCAGCACATTGAGTGCAGTAAATGCGCCCATCAATACGCATTCATAGCCCAGCAAACAGGCGATAAATACCTTGTCGGTGGCATGGCGGGTGATGGCGGTGTACATGAGTGCCAATACGGTAAGCAATGCAGTGAGTGGGATAAATAAGATATTAGCGCCATCGACCCCGACGCTATAACTGACACCGGCAAACTGCCATTGCTCGGCCAGCTGAATGACGAACAGACCGGTGTCAAACACCATGAGCAGATACACGCTAAGCGCCATATTGAGCAAGGCCGCCGCCACACCTACCCGCCACGCCACCACGGCGGTGCTAACGCGCAAAATAACAACCGCCGCCAATAACGGCACCAGCGCCAGTGTACTAAGCACAGGGAAAGCGGCAGATTGAGACCACAGGTTCATCGCAGAAATAGCCATCAAACGCTCAGAAAGTAACCAGTAAAGTGATGCACACGAACAATACCAGATAACGCGGCCTTAACAACGTACGTTCAATCTGATTAACACGCCTGCCCAGGTTGCGACTACGACCTATCGTAGCCTTACTGATGCCACGTAATACCAGGCGCACTTCCAGCCAGTGCATAACAGCCGCCGCCCACTGGGTTAATGTACCAGCCAGTCCGCTACCGTGCGAGAAATCATCAACAACATTGTTCAGCCGCGCACCGATAGAGTGTTCTTTTAACTGCGCTAAAGAAGCTGCGGCGTTAAGCGCGGGCGCGGAACAGCCCATCACCTTGTCTAAGCCTTGGTCATCAAAATAACTTAAATCGTGCGCCAACTGCTGTACTGGTTTGACCAACGCCCAATCTGCGATTTGATCCAGCCAAAACCGTTGTACCGAAGCCAGATACAACCAACGTGACTTGGCTAATAACGGTGACACAGCTTGTATAGGATTATCATGGACATTGTGTAGCAGCGAAGGCGCAGTCAACACCTGATAGCCGCGCACGACAGCATGGGCAGCCAGATGCCATGAAGCTATTTCCCAAAAACCCAGGCCACATTCCATAAACATCAAGCCCAACTGGCCAGAGGTTGCAAACACCAGCGAACTTTTTATATCGGTTTGCGTTAAACCAACCAAATAACTGTACAGCGCAGTCAACGCACCGACCACCACCAGCAACCCCATCACCATCGGCGCTTGTTCAAACAAGTCTTGTAACAGTATCAACAGATAAACACCAGCATGGATCATCACTGCGCCGTAAAACGCAGCACTGGACGGCGTAGGGCCTTCCATAGCCCGTGCCAGCCACGGGGTAAATGGCAGCTGTGCAGATTTGGCACACGCCGCCAGCGCAAAACAAAACGCGATACCGGTGGCTTCCGCTGTACCCAATCTGTCAACAGGGTGACTAATCGCTTGCCAATCTAGGGTATTTAACCAATAAACACTTAAGCCCATGCCCATCAAAAAACCCGTATCGCCAATACGATTAGTGACAAACACCCGCACCGCATTGCCACTGGCAACAGGACGGTCATACTGGTAAGCAATCAATAAAAAAGAGCATAATCCGGCGATCTCCCAACCAACAAAACTCAGCACGCTACTGCCCGACAACACCAGCAATAACATGGCAAAAGCAAACAGATTGTAGATGAAAAAAAACCGGAAATAACCCCGCTCACGGTGCAGATAATTAACCGAAAAGCGCAGGATAATAACCAGCAACAGCGCAAACAGCGCGGCCACATACACGCTAAACCCGCTACTGATAAAATTGACCGAAACCACCACATTCTCACAGCGCAGCCAGTCACCGACCACAAACAGGCCGGTATTGTTACCCAGCAGTTCCGCACCCGCGACCACCAAAGCCATTAAACACGCCAGCGTCAACGTCCACAGGCTAATGTCAGCGGTGAGCGATTCTTTAGCCTCGCCTTGCAAAACACCCAAAAAATGTCCCAGGCCAATAATAAGTGCGGCCAGCAATGGCAACAGCGGAATAAAAACAGTCAACGCATCCATAGTCTACGCTCGCTCCGTAGGCTGCTTAATTAACGCAGGCGCTACAGGTAAACTCTGGCCTTGGTAGCACGCCAGCGAGCTATCAAATCGAGGCAAATCCCCTGCCCCAGCGTGCCATTGCACAAAGCCCACGCCGCGTTCAAACGTGTAGATTGTGCCGTCGTCGGGGTCTTTAACACTGAGATGCACCCAGCCGCCACCAATCAATTCGGCCAGTTCAGGTTGACGGCCATAAATTTTTTCCAATACGCTGGTTTTAGCTTCCACTACAATTTGTAAGCGCATGGCTTCGTGGATTTCCACCATTTGCTGCGGCAAGCCGGTACGCAAATCACTGCTCGCGCCCTCCATTACCCCAAACAAACCGGTCACGTTATGCGGCACTTTCGTCCCGCAGCCTAAGCGTTCGTTATTGACGGTGGAAAAATAATACTCCAGATTAATCCCCGCACCCACAGGTCCCACCGCCACCAATATTCTTTCCAAAATACTGCCATCTTCATCCTGGGTGGGGTCGTAAGAGATAAGAAACACGCGCCGGTCATAAAACACACCTTGGGTTAACGACCGCCTGCCCACCACCGCAGCGGCATTGGTGGCATGGCCCAATTCTGGCCGCGCCTGCGAAAAGTCGGCGGCACGTTCCTGGATATGCTGCAAGGCCAATTTCGGCGTGGGATTGCGTGGGGCGGAAGCCAGACGACGGCAACGCTCGTGTGCCGACATGGTTTGTGCGTGTTGCAGTTCTTGCAGCAGTTGTTGGTAGGCTGTGGTAAATGCTGCCGGCATATCGACCAGATCGTACCAGATGATAGCTTCGTTGCAGGTATTGTGCTCTGCACCTAAAAACCAGCTGTCATCGGATATGTGGATACCCCGCTCTGCCAACAAAATTCGCACTTCGGGGCGGTTAGCCATTGCGGCAAACACCCGTGCATTAGGGCCACCGTGCCGGCCACTGCACGCACCGCAATCATAGGCTGCCAAATGTGGGTTGTTCTGACTGATAGAGCCATGCCCCATCAGCACCACCAACGGCGCAAAGCCATAAGCCAAGCCGGTGTTGCGTAAAAATCCTGCCACACGCTCGGCTTGCTCGGCATCGGTAAAGCCTTGATTGGATTGCACTGACGGTTTTTTCTCGCCCTCTACAGCGGTAAAATGGAGCTGCGTCGGCACATCCGGCACCAGCTTTTGACCAATCGCCGTCACAAGCCCGTGTTGCTGCTTGGCAGCCAGCGATTTACCCAGTAAACCAACCAAAGTAAACGGTGCCAGCAACGGCATAAGCGGCGCAGATGACAGCACATTACGGCGCAAGCCCACGTTAACCAGATTACTGCACTGTTGCAAAAAATGCCCGCCCTTATCATAGCTGGCAGAAACCTTCTCCATCCCTGTCCTCGGCACTTCCCTAACATCATGCTGGGGCGTGACCACAATCGGGCACAGCGCCGTAGTTTTGTTATCGTCCAGGCCTTGATAGTTCATCGCCACGCCGAAAAAACCCGCCGCACCCAAAGTTTCAATAGCAGGATTTAATTCTTCCAGATGCCGCCGGATACTTTCCTCACGGTCATCCATGCAGAAGATTATGTGTGACGATGGCCGCTGTTCGCGTTTAGCCCAACGACCTCGGTTATGGTTTTCCTGCAAGCCCTGGAACAGTGCATCGCGGTAATTGCGCTCGTAAGCCACCAGCCAAATCTGGCTGCGTTGTGCAGAGGACAGCCCATCTAATACGGCAAGCATCGCCAGTATATCGGCTTTGGCCAGTTGTTGAACTTCGGCTACCGTCAAACCCAAATGCTGCACCAACCTAAACAAGCGCCAGCCAGTGTTGGTCACGGTAAACTCTGTGGGCTTTTGCGCCAGCGGACTCATCTGCCACGTCCAGATCAAATCAGCCAGATGCTGCCAGTCCTGGCGCTGGTTGCGCTCAGAACCCGATTGTAACACCACCGCTTGGGCTTTGTGGCTTAAATATTCCGGTAAATCGCCCTGATATAACTGCCAGCGCACCATCGCTTCAGACAGGTTTTTGCCGAAATAACGCTGGATAGCACCTAAGGTAGCCGGTATTTTCCAGACATCACGGCACACTTGATTAAGCCATAAACTGTCCAGCGTTAAACGTACCGCCAAATAATCCGCCAGCGTGGGTACGGGCTTAAAACCAGTGTGATAGCCAGGATGGTGTTGCCGCCAGTTAATCATCCCCGACCAGCCAGGAATTTCCAGCGCCAAACGCTGTAAATAGCCTTGCCATTGTGCCAATGGAATTTCCAGCTGGTGTAACTGCCATGCAATCGCCGCAACCGGCTCTTCCGGCAGCTTGGCAAGCATGGCCTGACCATCGGGTAAATCTTGCAAAAACGCATTGGCATCGTAGCGCATAGCTGTGCGCCACGCGCCGTACAAGCCTAGCTGTTGGTCGGGGCTATGCCAGGCAGCAAGACCATGATCCAGCGCCGTCGCACAAGCCCGTATCAATTGTGGGCGCACCGATTCCAGTATATCCACACCACTTAGCACTTTGACCAAACCGCCCAAGGTCTGGCTAGTGCCAACGCTGGCACACAGCTCATCAAGCACACAGCTGGCTTGTTGCTGCATGGCCTCGTGGGTGGTAGTATCTAACGATTGTTTATGCTCGGCCAGCCAGTTTTCCGCCTGCTCTAGCGACAAATCCAGCAGCGCTTCAGGATGCACGGCAGCAGGGTGTAAATCCAGCTTATCCTGCACGGTTTCCCACAGCTGTTTGATGGTATTATCCGCACTGCCAGGCTTGCCCCAAGTGCTGTGTAAATCGACAGGGACATCCGCTTGCACATGGCTTAACGCCCCCAGCTCTTCTAACTGCCAGTTTAATTGGCTCAGCGAGAGTTTTGGAAAATCCGCCAATAAAGCCAGGCGATAAATAGCCTTTTGGGTAATCGCTTTAGCACCAACACAGCAAACCAGTTTCTCCGGCGATAAGCCAGATTGTGCCGCCAGCGCCAATGATAAATCACGTTCAGTCACCCGACCTTGCTGATAAAATTCACGGCAGCGACTTTCCGGTAGATAACAGCCTATGCCCGTTAAGGCCTCAAATTTTTCCAGCGCGTCTTCAAAGCTGTCGTGCTGAAAACCGTGTAAGGTATTATGATGGACGAAATCACGTATCGGCGCTTGAGCAGGTAGAATATGATCAAGCCCTGCCAACGCGGCCATAATCACGCTACGGTCGTCTTGGATTAGGTCTATTAACGGTTCCATACTCATAATGGTCTGGATTTAATCACGGCACTCAACTCACTGAGGGTGGCGGCTGACAGCTGGATCAATGCTTCTGGCAAGATACCCAACAGCACGATGCCGACCACTAAAATACCGGCGGCCAGCAAGCCCGCCGAATGCAAATCTGGAATAGCGTGCATGGCAGGGCGCACAGGGCCGGTAAATAACACGCCGATGGTACGCAAACAATACGCTGCCGTAATCAACATACTCATGCCGAATAAGACCATAAGGCCGCCCCATTGCTGGTATCCGGCCATTAACACGGACAATTCAGCGATAAACCCCACCGTGCCCGGCAAGCCCATAGCCGCCAGCAACACCAGCGTCATTAACAGCGTGTAGCGCGGCATGGTGTGTACCAAGGAACTGTAATCCTGGATATTACGGGTGTGGGTGCGCTCATATAACAGGCCAACCAGCAAAAACAATGCACCAGCAATCAAGCCGTGCGCGGTCATTTGCAACACCGCACCACTCAGCCCCAGCTGCGTTAAGGTAGACATACCCAGCAACACCAGACCCATGTGGCTAACCGACGAATACGCCACCATCGCTTTAAGATCGGTTTGCCGCCAGGCCAGCAGGCCCCCGTATAACATGCCAAATAAACCCAAAAATATCAGCAGCGGCTGTAAAATGTGTGCGGCTTCCGGCAACATCACCAGCACGCGGATCAAGCCATATGCGCCCATTTTTAACAAGATGCCGGACAATAAGATACTGATCGGGCTAGGCGCTTCCACATGTGCCAGTGGCAACCAGCCATGCAGCGGAAAAATCGGTAATTTAACACCGAAGCCAATCAAAAAGCCCAGCAACACCAGCACTTGTTCTTGCCAGGGCATGTCTTTGGCCATCTGGTGCATGGAGGTCATCAAGGTGCCTTCGTATTCCAAGTCGTATTCACTGATGGCCAGCAAACTGAGCAGCATGAACACCGAGCCGCCCATAGTGTACAACACAAAATTAAGGCTGGCGGCATGGCGGCGTTTACCGCCCCAGCGACCAATCAGAAAAAACAGCGGGATTAAAGTAACCTCCCAGAAAGTATAGAACAACGCCCAATCCTGCGCCAAAAATACACCGAGTATGCCAAACTCCAGCAGCAACACGCACAAATGATAACCTTTGATACTGTCGGTAATGGAGAATGAGGCCAGCAAGGCCACCGACGTTAACACGGTGGCCAATAGCACCATCGGCAGGGATAAACCGTCTACGCCCAAGGCATATTCACTGCCCAAATCAGGATTGATGGGGAAATTTTCGTTGAATTGGGTGGCAGCATTGTGTTGGTCGTAATGGATCAACAACCACAGACTTAGCAATAACGTTACGCTGCTAAATAAATGCGCTAAACATCGAATAACACGGGGCTTATCACCTGGGGCAAACGCCAAAAATACCGCACCCAAAGCTGGCATCCAAAGCAGTAGACTGAGTATTCCCATGCGGCTTATATTACCAGTTTACAAAACGTAAGGATTTTACGCGAGGACAGTGTTTTGGTATAGCCTAAATCTATTGAAAATCGGCAAGCCCATTTTTAAATAGCCAAAAACCTGTTTGCGCATCTTTTATAAATCAGCCAGTGTAATTATCTAAACTTTCATAAACCTTTCAATCGCCCCTTATAAAAATCAATCCATCTAAGTCTGACAACCGTATTGGCAAAAAAATGCGAGAAATTAGAATTGACTACCATCAACTGCTGAGCCACAAAACCATACCCAACATACCCACCATAAAAACCGCGCCCCATTGGATTTTCCCTTTTAGCGATTGTGCTTGCCAATACCCTAATGTCTCGGCTTTGGATTGCTGCCAGTAAGCGGTAACTTGCTCGACCAACGCTCTATAACAATCGGGTAACAACTGGATGAGCTTAAGCGTGGCGTACGCACCAATGCTGAGCATGACATAAAAAACCAGCACTTCAGCAGTACGAGGATCAACATGAAACAGATGCTCAATGAGTCTTTCGAGCGTATGTTCACAAAACTCGAACATAAGATGCAATATTCCAAAAAGATAATGCAGCAGCGATAAAAATAAGTCCCAGAACGTATCGTAAAAAAACAAGGCACTGATTACCAATACGGCCTTAATAACAACTTTTGGATTATTGCTCAATAGCATGTTAGCGCCCACAACCGATCTCCGAATAGAGTGGATTTTCGAAAAGACCTAATTTGTTCTAGGATCTGCTTTCCTCCAAAAGCTGCTGTTTAATAATGCGTTTGCTAAAGTTGATTGATGGCTGTGCTGTTTTATAGCCAAAACAGGTATCGTTGATTCCTCCATAACTTGCGCCGCAACATTACCCAACAGTATGGTGGCTGCGCGGCTATGCCCACGAGTACTTAACACAATTAAATCCGCCTGACATACTTCGGCTTTACGGAGTACTGTGCTAGCCACATTAATGCTTTCCTCAAAAGCTGGCTTTACCATAACGCCCTGCGTATTAACCTGTGCCATAAACTTGGCAAAAGCCGCTTCTTCTTCACCACGCACAATGCCTTCATGTTCATCGTAACGAATGACTGACGCATCAAAAAAGGCATGAACCGCCAAACATTCGGGAATTTGGTTAATACGTGCAAGCGCCGTTGCTTGCGACAAGCTTTCTGCCGAAGGCGTTGAAAAATCGATAGGCACAATAATCCGTGTCATTATAGGTTGGCTGTCTTCTGGCACCATCCATACCGAACAGCTGGCGATCATCGCCAACCGTTTGGCTAACGACCGCTGTCCTCTTCTTATTTTATTAAGCCCTAACAGTATCAGATCGGATTTAGTGGACAGCGTAAACTGAACCAACTCATCTATATGGCTTGCACCTTCTACCGTTTGGAAATCTATGTGTATATGATCCAATACGCCCTCAAAATGATGCAATACTGCATCGGCCATACTTTTTTTCAGTGTATTTGCTGAGCGTGGATTGTGGTTTTTTTCATAAGATGTCACAACGTGTACAAAGTGGAAGTTTTTACTAATACCCCGTTGTGCAATATTGGCAGCATAGCGTAACAGAGTATGATCTTCATCCGTCATCAACAGTGGGATTGTCACTCCGTTAAAATGGCCTGGCACTGGCAAAGCATCTTGCGCATTGGACAAAGCCATCGGCATATCGGCAAGTGGGGGTGCGTGTGCGGGCTTTTCAAGAAATCGGTACGCTATGGCATAAATGACCAGCGCCGAAAGGACTCCAGTCAAAAAATCGGTTACTGGAACCATTATCGCCGTATAAACCATTAAACCGGCGTGAAATTTGTTATGGTTAAAAACCTCTTTGATTTCCGAAACCTTAATCATATTAGAGGCCACCCATAACAAAATGCCACCAATACAGGCCATTGGCACCATTTCTAGATAATGGGCAATGTAATAAGCCAACGAGAGCTTGAAAACAGCCTTGAAGTAACCGGCCAGTGGCGTAACAGCCCCTGCCTTAATACTGGTCGCCGTCCGTGCCAAAGCACCAGTACAAGGAAAACCGTTAACCATCGGAGTAATGATTTGCACCAAACCTTGCCCCCAAAACTCCTTATCCGGATTAAAAGGTGTTTTGCGATTGTTGGCCATGCGGTCAGCCATCGAAGAACACAACAAACTTTCCACTGCAGAAACAAACACAATCGCTGCCACAAAATACGCGATGTCAATCGCCACCGTAGGTGTTATTGGCGGCATAGAAGGCGGGGTAAACACAAAAAAATTATTCGGGATGCTACCATAGATATCCCGTACTAAAATAACGCCTTTATTAGCCAATACTGTGGCGGCAAGCGCAGTGGACAAGCCAATAGCCAATAATGGAGCGGGAATAAAAATGGAAATCCGCAATAGACCTTTGGTCAGAATAAAGGTCATTAACCCCAGGAAAACAGACCAGACATTGATTTTGTCAATGTTACTAAAAGCCGCCAAAAGGTTATGGAGCAACCCTCCCTTAATATCTTCGTCTTCACCCAACAAGTCCTTAAAGCTTTCTATGCCCAAAATAGATTCCAGGTTGCTTAAGGCGATAGCAACCGCAATGCCGACCGTAAAGCCAACAATAATGGAATTGGGCACCAATTTGGCATATTTGCCTAGCCCAAAAATACCCATTAACATTAAAATAACACCGGCAATGATGGACACAAACACCAAAAAACCGTGTGCCTGGGCAAAAGTGCCCCCCCCGGCCTCGCCGTATTTTGTAATGAGTGCGGCAATAATAGGAATAAACGCCGCCGTTGGCCCGTACACCTGGTATTTTGACCCGCCCCAGGTACGCCCGATAACGCACGCCAGTGCACCGGCAATAATACCTTGCTCAGGCCTTAGCCCCATTGCCATGGCAAACCCCATTGCCATGGGAATAGCGGTTAACGCCACAATTAGTCCGGCGCTCATGTCACGATAAGTTGTTTTAAGCCAAGTTTCTTTGGTTAAATCTTCAAATCGGCTATCCCAGAAGGTATTAAACATTTTAAGACGCGCTAAAATACCTTCCTCCTTATGTCCAGCCGGCTTTGGCGATGGGCTGTTTAAATTTTCAGTCACTTTCATCATTATTCCAGTATTAATAATTATATAAATGGATCAATTATAGCCAAGTATAAAATCTGATTGGCAAGCGGTTAGCCAATAAAATTAGCTGAGGGTGTTAATAATCACGCTCGGCTAGAAAATCATATTTATAAATCGGGTCGATAGGGGTATCGTGGGTTACAGTTATCAGTTTCTTCAGCAAGCCATCCGTCAAGCCATAGACCAAACCATGCAACACAGGACGCTGGTGATGATGCCATGCACCTTGGATAATGGAGGTATGAGAGATAGTCTTTACCTGCTCGATCACATTCAGCTCCACCAGCCGATTAACCCGCTGTTCTTCGGTAGGTAAAGCATCAATTTCCGCCTTATGGAAACGGTAAATATCCTTAATGTGCATCAACCATTTGTTGGTAATCACCAGATTAGGATTTTGCTGCGCCAACGCCGCCTTAATACCGCCACAGTTGTAATGCCCACAAATGATGACGTGTTTCACATCCAGCACCGACACCGCATATTGCAAAACGCTGAGTGAATTAAAATCAGTTTCTACCATCTGGTTGGCAATATTACGGTGGATAAATATTTCCCCAGGTTCAGCATTAACAATAATTTCTGCCGGTACACGACTGTCCGAGCAACCTATCCAGAGAAATTCAGGGGTTTGTGATTTGGCAGATTGCTCAAAAAAATCGGGATCTTCGTGTTTTTTTTCTTTCGCCCAAGCTTTATTTTCCAGTAATAATCTTTCAAACGAGTTCATGCTTTATCCTTATTAGGCTGTGTAGTCCAAGAATGGTCTTTAGTGTTATGCTTCGCAAGAGAGCCATCAAAAACATAATGACGCTATCGCTGGAATGGTGTGGAATAGTTAAGCGTCTAGGCTGTTGTTATTAACCCGACCACAACCATCGGCCTTACATTAAAATGCCGAATTTGTTAAGTTTTCATCCCTAAACATAAATAATCAAAATTTTAATCCATTTATTTAATGGAATCAGTCTATGTCACCTAGCTTTCAAAAACCTTTCACAGAAAATCCTACGCCGCTATGAATATTTTATTAGTAGAAGATGATGCCGTTTTGGCCGATGGCTTACTGTATACCCTGAGGAAAACAGGCTATACCGTCACCAGCGCCACCACGGGCACGTATGCCGAGCATTTATTGCTGGCGCAGGACTTTGACTTGATTGTGCTGGATTTGGGCTTACCAGATATTGATGGACTTACACTGCTGCGAAAATTTCGCCAACGCAAAAACCCCATACCGATACTGATCTTAACCGCACGCGATGGCATTAACGACCGCATCCAAGGCATAGAACAAGGCGCGGATGACTATATGACCAAGCCTTTTGAGCTTCGGGAATTGGAGGCGAGAATCCACGCGCTGATACGACGCTGCTACGGCGGTTTTCGCCAAGATATTGTCATAGGCCGCTTAAAGCTCAATACCCACGACCACCAGATTATGGCCGATGACCAGTTGATGATGCTATCGCCACGCGAATACGGTGTACTGGAAATACTGCTGCTGCAAGCCGGTAAAGTGGTGTGCAAGGATAGGCTAGCACAGCGGCTCTCCACAGAAGGCGATGGTCTGGCCGACAATGCCATCGAAGTTTACATCCATCGGGTCAGAAAACGCATAGAACCTTATGGTGCAGTGATACGTACATTACGTGGATTAGGCTATCTGCTGGAAACCACCGATGCCTAGAAATAAAAGCTTGAAAAATGGCATCTTACTGCGCTTGATTGTGCCGTTAATATTTTTTATTTCCTTGGAATCCATCCTGTCGTATTTTGTCACCCTGCATTACGTGGACAAAACTTACGATGGCTGGTTACTGGATTCAGCACGGTCTTTGGCGCAAGAAATCAAGGTAATAGAGGCCAACATCACCGTTGAGTTACCTCCCGCCGCCCTGGAAATCATCAAATGGGATGAGCTGGACAAGACCTATTTTAAAATCAGCTCCCTGGAAAAAGGCCTGTTGGCAGGCGATGCCTTAGTGCCGAATGCACCAGACACTGTGGACAGGTCTAAGCCGGTGTATTTTAAGGCTGAGATTAATGGCGAGCCAGTGCGTGTGGTGTCCATGCAGATGGTGAAACAAGGTATCGCCGATACCTTTTACGTGCAGGTCGCCGAAACTTTGAACAAGCGCCAACAAATGATGACCGACATTATCCTGGCCGATTTATTGCCGCAAATTGTGCTGGTGATGATCGCCAGTCTGTATTTATTGATGGGCTTAAAACGCGGCCTACAACCCTTGCACCGATTAGCCAATAACATTGCTCAGCGCTCGGCACGCGACTTAAGCCCCATCCAGGACGCAGATGTTTTCCTGGAAGTTCGCACCCTCACCGACACCATCAACGGCTTGCTGGTGCGGCTGACTGGAGCGATTGATGCTCAGCAACGTTTTATCGCCAATGCCGCGCATCAGTTACGCACGCCCTTGGCGGGCTTGGTGGTGCAAGCAGAACGGGCGTTACGTGAACAGGATTTGGCCGCCATGCAGCCTGCACTGTTACAGATGCAAAACTCCGCTGATCGGCTGTCACATACCGTGTCGCAATTGCTGGTGCTGGCAAAGTCTGAACCAGTTGACGGCATGAACGAACTTAAACCTATCAACCTTTATGATGTGGTCAGGGACAGCTGCATGGAATGGGCAGCCAAAGCTTTGCAGCGGCACATAGAATTAAGTCTGGAATCAACCGGCAAAGCCATTTTTATTTTAGGAGACGCTGTATTGTTGGGCGAGTTGCTGGCTAATCTTCTGGATAATGCCATTAACTACGGACAGCGCAATGGCACTATCCTGGTTAAGCTCAACCATGAACCTACGCCCAGCCTCATAATTGAAGACGATGGCCCTGGTATACCGGACAGTGAAAAAAACCGCATTTTTGAGCGTTTTTACCGTATGCCCAATAGCCCAGGTAATGGCTGCGGTTTGGGGCTTGCCATTGTTAAGGAGATTGCTGATTTACATAAAGCTCAACTTGAGCTGAGTAATGGTTCTTTAGGCGGGACGCGGGTTTTTATAAAATTTAATGACGAAAGCTAGATTCAAATAACAAGGTAATTTCCATCTTACATTCAACTCATAAGTACAATCGCTATAATTTGCTGGCGTGGCCAGTAAAACGCAATATTAAAATTTGGGAAGCCTATTAACAAACCTCCCAAAAAAGAGACATTACACCGAGAACGAAGATCCGCAACCGCAAGTGGTTTTTGCACTGGGGTTACGAATGACAAACTGTGCGCCAGATACGTCTTCTTTGTAATCGACTTGCGCACCGGTAAGATACTGAATGCTCATCGAATCAATTAACACGGTAACGCCGCCGTTGATAACACGGGTGTCGTCTTCATTGACTTCTTCATCAAACGTAAAGCCGTATTGAAAACCTGAACAACCGCCACCGGAAACATACACCCGAAGCTTTAAGTCATCATTACCTTCTTCGACGATGAGTTCTCTTACCTTGGCCGCAGCGCTGTCAGTAAAAATAATTGGAGTAGCCATAAGTTAAATACCACAAAAAAATAAAAGTTAATCGATTATGAGCAGCCGCTGATGCTTAGTCAAGTTAAGGATACAACGCCACTGTATTTAAGCCGGTGTGTTCCGGTAAGCCAAACATCAGATTCATATTATGCACCGCTTGCCCTGCTGCCCCCTTCACCAGGTTATCTATGACCGATAATATCACCACCGTATCTTGCCCTTGTGGTTGATGAATGGAAATATGACAGTTGTTACTGCCTCTTACATTACGGGTGTCGGGATGAGAATTAGCCGGCAACACATCTACAAAGACTTCATCCGCATACTTTTGTTCAAACAGCGTTTGTAAGCTACCGACATCGCCAGTCAATCTTGCGTATAAGGTGGCATGAATCCCCCGAATCATAGGTACTAAATGCGGCACAAACGTTAAACCTACCGATTGCTTGGCGGTTAACGCCAGTTGTTGGCGAATTTCCGGCAAATGCCGATGCCCTGCAACCCCATAAGCTTTAAAACTTTCGCCGGTTTCGCTCATCAGCGTTGCCATTTCCGCTTTACGCCCTGCGCCACTGACACCGGATTTAACGTCAGCAATCAGATGATGGGGATCAATCAAACCCTTTTCAAGCAACGGTAAAAAACCCAATTGCACGGCGGTAGGGTAACAACCAGGGTTAGCCACCAATCTCGCCGTTTTAATGCTCTCCCGATGGGTTTCCGGCAAACCGTATACCGCTTCTGCAATAAGTGTAGGACAAGCGTGTTCCATGCCGTACCAGTGCTGCCACTCCAGCGCATCCTTCAGCCTAAAATCTGCGGAAAGATCAATAATTTTAACGCCGTACGCCAATAACTGCTGCGCCATCAACATGGCTGTACCATTGGGCGTGGCAAAAAACACCAGATCACAAGCACTTAATGTTTCTACATCTGGCGCACTGAACACGGTGTCAATAGCACCACGCAAACTAGGATACAGCGCATCAACACGGCTTCCAACATCAGAACGCGATGTCACCACGCTGACCTCAACCTCTGGATGTAACGCCAAAATCCGTAATAATTCTACACCGGTATAACCCGTGCCTCCCACGATGCCTGCGCGTATCATACTCGTAAACCTGTCTGTCAATTATTGACTATTCAACTAAAGGGATAGCAGCAACCGCAACCGTTGCTGCCCATACTGATTATAATACCTGTTTTGCAGCCTTTACAGAACCTACTATGCAAATTCCCACGCACATGCTCGCTATCGAAATTATTGATGGCTTATTGCAAGCCACACAACGCGCAACCCCCAAACCCACCGGCAAACAAGTGCTTATTAAAGTTAGCGCAGCCGGTGTTAATAGACCGGATGTTATGCAGCGCAAAGGCTTATATCCGCCACCTGTGGGTGCTTCTGATATTCCAGGCCTGGAAGTGTCTGGAACGGTAATTGCCATCGGCGAGTGTGTTAACCACCTCACTGTGGGTGATGCTGTATGTGCTTTGGTCACTGGCGGCGGGTACGCGCACTATTGTCTGGCTAATGAAGACTTATGCTTGCCGATACCCCACAAACTGTCTTTTATTGAAGCTGCCGGTACCCCCGAAACGTTTTTCACGGTCTGGAGCAATGTATTTGATCGTGGCCATCTGGCGGCTAATGAATGGTTACTGGTACACGGCGGTAGCAGCGGCATAGGGACAACCGCCATACAACTGGCTAAAGCCTTTGGAGCTAAAGTGGTGATTACCGCAGGTTCGGACAGTAAATGCCAGTTTTGCATTAATCTGGGCGCTGATGCAGCCATTAATTACCGTAACCACGATTTTGTTGCTGCCATAAAAAAGCTCACCGACAACCACGGTATAGATGTTATTTTAGACATGGTAGGTGGCGATTATTTACCACGCAATATCAATTGTCTGGCTTACGATGGTCGCCTGCTGCAAATAGCCTTACAAAACGGTATTAAATCTGATATAAATCTATTGTCCGTCATGCTAAAGCGACTGATCATTACCGGCTCAACCTTAAGGGCGAGAGACGATGACTTTAAAATCGCTATTGCTCAAAAATTACGTGAGCAGGTCTGGCCTTTATTGGCAGTTGGCGTTGTCAAACCCATTATACATGCAACATTTACATTAACTGAGGCTATGCAGGCACATCGACTCATGGAAAGCAGCCAGCATATTGGAAAAATCATCTTAACTACCTAAAACCATGTCACTCACTACCGTTATTGCTGCCCACACTGTTGTTGAATACCTTGATCACAATAACTGGATTATTATCGATTGCCGATTCTCCTTGGCTGATCCACAAGCAGGTATTAACGCTTATCGTCTCGGCCACCTGCCTCATGCGCGTTATGTGCATTTAGAAAACGATTTATCCGCCGCCGTCACCAGCTTAACAGGGCGGCATCCGCTGCCTGATTTTAACCAGTTAACTAAAAAAATAGCCGCTCTTGGCATTACCTTCAATAACCAAATTGTCGTTTACGATGATGCCGGTGGCGCTTTTGCAACGCGATTATGGTGGTTATTACGCTGTTTAGGGCATGCCAGCGTTGCAGTACTGGACGGCGGTATTCAACACTGGTTGGCACAAAACTACCCTACGACGACGGATTTACCACGTTATAAAGTCGGGCATTTTAAAGCCTATCTTGATACAACACGGTGGCTGGAAACACGGGACATAGAAAACAACTTGGCCAGAAAATCGATTTGTTTAATTGATGCACGCACAGCAGAACGTTATCGTGGTGAACACGAGCCGATTGATCCGGTCGCGGGGCATATTCCAGGCGCATTAAACAGGCCTTTTCAAGCCAATATGAATACTAACGGCTTATTTTTATCATCGGATGAATTACACCACCAATTCAAAACACTTATACATGACTCACCCGCTGAACACGTCGTACATATGTGTGGCTCAGGGGTTACTGCTTGTCATAATTTACTGGCAATGGAACACGCAGGGTTAACCGGTTCAAAATTATATGCAGGTTCTTGGAGCGAATGGATACGCAATAAAAACAGACCTATTGCAACACAATAAACAGTTAGCGTACAAACACATATCTCAACTTCTCTAGCAGAAATATGCACTTTTACCAGTTTTTTATTGTGGTTATGGGAACTTTTCAGTAACCTACCCGCTGGCTTGGCGTATGTGGAAACAATCGGTTAACGCTAATCACAATAATGATCGCTGGCTGATTAGCATTGTAGGAGGCTGTGACGGAGAATCAGCTTATTTTCAGGCCACACAATAATCAGGCTACCCACTTTAGACGGAACATATGCCAGTGATAGCGTTGTAGAGTTGGATACCGGCTGTTTGGTATCCCACTGTTTACCGCTCAGTCCTGCTAGGTTGTGAAACACATGCAACCCAACCTACGGTAATGTGCCATTTTAAGTTGGAAGCCAATAATCATAACAATAAATAATTATAATTTTGAGGAGGAAGTGTGGTGCCACAAACATCTGCATCAGTTGTTGTCGCATTATTAATGGGGATTGTCGGGGTTGGCTTTGTACTCTGGCAGTTACGGCAAGTTTTAAGTTATGACGCTGGCAATAAAACCATGCAGGACATAGCGGCTGCTATCCAGGAAGGTGCATCAGCATTTTTATCACGCGAATACCGCGTTATCGGTATTTTTGTCGCCATTGTTGCCGCCATTATTGCCGCCTTTTTACAATGGCAAACCGCGTTATGTTTCGTTATCGGCGCGGGTGCTTCTGCGGGTGCCGGCTATTTAGGCATGTATGTTGCCGTGCGTGCCAACGTGCGTACCGCAGCGGCTGCCAGCCGTGGTTTGCACGAAGGTTTGCGTGTCGCTTTCGGCAGTGGCGCAATTATGGGTATGTCAGTGGTCAGCTTCAGCCTTATCGGTATGACATTGTTATACCTGATCTTTAAAGGCGATCCTAACCATTTAACCTATATTACCGGCTTTGGTTTTGGCGCTAGCAGTATCGCGTTATTTGCCCGTGTTGGCGGCGGTATTTATACCAAAGCGGCGGACGTTGGTGCAGATTTAGTCGGTAAAGTCGAACAAGGCATTCCTGAAGACGACCCACGTAACCCTGCGGTTATTGCTGATAACGTTGGCGATAACGTCGGTGATGTTGCCGGTATGGGGGCAGATTTATTTGAAAGCTACAGTGGTTCTATTATTGCGGCGGCAACCTTAGGTGCAGCCATAGGCGGCGAATCCGCAGCAGCCTTCATCGGTTTACCGTTTTTGGTAGCCGCTGTTGGTGTTATTTCCAGTCTGTTTGGTATTTATAAAGTCATCGGTAAAGAAGTTGATGCCGGTACGGTAAAGCCCAATGCCTCTGCACCGTTGCAAGCCCGCGCACTGTATTTCCTTAAAAGCCAAGTCGCTCAAATTAACGAAACCGCCAGTCTGGATGATTTGTTAAAATCATTGCGTGATTCGGTGTGGGGCGCATCGGTTGTGGTTTTAGTGTTGTCATTGCTGTGTATTATTGTTTCTGGCGTACACTTTAACTACTGGCTGGTTATTTTGGCAGGTCTTATTGCCGGTAACGGTATTGCCTATACCACGGAGTATTTCACTTCTTATACCGAAAAACCCACCCAAGCCATTGCCTACGCCACCCAAACCGGCGCTGCAACCACGATTATTCAAGGTTTGGCAGTCGGTATGATGAGTACAGTTGCACCGGTACTCATTACCGCGTTCGCCATCTTAATCAGCATTTGGTTAGGCTATAAAGCCGATGGCACGATGGCCGCTGGCTTATATGCGGTTGCTTTAGCCGGTGTGGGCATGTTAAGCACATTGGGTGTAACGCTGGCCACCGACGCTTACGGCCCTGTGGCTGATAATGCTGGGGGTATCGCCGAAATGAGTGGCCTGCCTAAAGAAGTCCGTCATCGTACCGATGCGCTGGACAGCTTGGGTAACACCACCGCTGCAACCGGTAAAGGCTTTGCGATTGGTTCTGCGGTATTGACTGCGTTAGCGTTATTGGCCGCCTATGTAACGGCGGCAAAAATCGAAAGCTTGAATATTTTAGGCCCTACCATGCTACCAGGGATTTTAATTGGTGCCATGATGCCGTATTTATTCTCGGCGTTAACCATGATGGCGGTTGGTAAAGCCGCACACGAAATTGTCATGGAAGTCCGTCGTCAATTCCGTGAAATTCCAGGCTTAATGGATGGCACAGGTAAACCCGATTACAAAACCTGCGTCGGTATCAGTACCGAAAGCGCTTTGCGTGAAATGATACTACCTGGTGCTTTAGCGGTTATCGTACCGATTGTGGTGGGTCATGTCCTGGGTAAAGAAGCCTTGGCAGGCATGTTGGTAGGTACTATGTCTTCTGGTTTCTTGTTGGCAGTTATGATGGCCAATGCCGGTGGTGCGTGGGACAATGCCAAAAAATTCATCGAAACCGGCGCATACGGTGGCAAAGGCTCAGACTCTCATAAAGCGGCTGTTGTTGGCGATACCGTTGGCGATCCGTTTAAAGATACCAGTGGCCCTGCGTTAAATATCTTAATTAAACTGATGACCATTGTTAGCTTGGTATTTGCCAATTCGTTTGGTTCTGGTTGGTTAAGTTTTTAATCTCGTTTTTCAGTACCATCCGCACTACCCGTAGAGACGCAACATCGTGCGTCTCTACACTTTTCAGCAATACCTCACCATGACTTTCTCTATTATTATCCCCACTCTCAACGAAGCCGACGGCATTACAACTTGCTTGCTGGCCTTGCAGCCGTTACGAATACACTGTGAAATCATCCTTGCCGATGGCGGCAGTACCGATACAACCCGCAGCAAGGCATTAGCGTTGGTCGATAAAATTACCCTATCAGCCCCAGGTCGTGCTACACAAATGAACAATGGCGCAGCACACGCTAAAGGCGATATATTGATTTTCTTGCATGCCGATACGCAATTACCGGAACATGCCCTAGACAGCATTCAGCGGCACTTGGCCACTGGTAACGCATCATGGGGGCGTTTTGATATTCGCCTGGATAGCCCACACATCCTGTTAAAAATCGTTGCCACGCTTATCAACTGGCGCTCTCGATTCACAGGCATTGCTACCGGCGATCAAGTCATTTTTGTTAAACGCACGGTGTTTTTTAACCTCGGCGGGTATCCTGACCTTGCGTTAATGGAAGACATTGCGCTATGCCATCTTTTAAAAAAACGCAGCCCACCGCTATGCCTTCAAGATAAAGTCATTAGTTCAGCACGGCGCTGGCAACACAACGGTATAATCAAGACTATTTTACTGATGTGGTCACTGCGTTTGCGTTATTATCTAGGCGCAGACCCTGCCAAATTAGCAGCACTTTACCGTAACGGAAAATAATGGAAAATCTGATTCGCTTGTGTGTTGCTTTAGGTATTTTTAGCCTTATGATCGGTTGGGAATATGTTAAACCCAAACGCTTAACGCCAATCAAACGCAAACAACGCTGGCCGATTAATTTAGGCCTAGCGGCTTTTAATATGTTGCTCATGCGTTTTAGCATAGGTGGCCTTGCTTATCTGAGTGCCATTAACGCGCAGCAACAGGGCTTCGGCTTGCTAAACCAGTACACGCTGCCTAATTGGCTGAGTATTGCAGCAAGTTTACTTATATTGGATTTTGCCATTTATTGCCAACACATCGTCTTGCATAAATGGCCCGTATTATGGCGATTACACCAGGTACACCACAGCGATTTAGAATGTGATGCCACCACCGCTGTGCGCTTTCATCCTCTGGAAATCATTATCTCAATGCTTTATAAAGTAGCGTGTATTTATCTGTTAGGAGCCAATATACTAGCGGTTATCGCCTTTGAAATGATCCTCAATGGTGCAGCAACGTTTAATCACAGCAATATCGGCTTTTCTGAAAAAACCGATAAAGCGTTACGCTGGCTAATTGTCACGCCGGATATGCACCGTATCCACCACTCAACACGGCCTAATGAAATGAACAGTAATTATGGCTTTTCCATTGCCTGTTGGGATCGGTTGTGCAAAACTTATACTGCTGCAAGCCAACAGCCGCAAACAACTATGCTAATCGGTTTAACAGGGTTTCGTAGACCAGCAGATTTAAATTGGCTACATTTATTACGCATGCCTTTTAAAGCATTGCGCCGCGATTAAATAAGTTAATAAGTTAATACAGCGTTTTCACAGTTCAATAGTTACAGCGTAACCGTTCGCACTGAGCTTGTCGAAGTGTGCCGTTCATGCTTCGACAAGCTCAGCACGAACGGTGGCTGTAACTGTCCTAAGTTGAAAACGCTGTAAGTTAATAAGTTAATAAGGAACGTGCATGAAATAACTTGAACAACTTAAACGCCACCACCGTTCGTGCTGAGCCTGTCGAAGCATGAACTTGCTCAAGTTATTTCGTGCGCGTTCCTAAGTTAATAAATTTATTTTAAATGGCCAGTATAGAGATTGCCCCGCCCATCGTCCTGAGAAAAAATTTTCTCGGATCATCATAAAAATTACCATTCTTTTTTTCTTCCTTCTTTACGCAATTTTTACACCTATCTGTTTACAATGCACCGTTCTTAAATTTAAAAAAGCAAGCTAATCCATGTCACCACAGCAAGGTACATCAAAAAACCAACTGGTGGGTTTATCTTTAAGCGCTATCGGCGTGGTATTTGGCGACATAGGCACCAGTCCTTTGTATGCCATGAAGGAAGTGTTTCATGGCGGCTTGCCCATTGATAAACCGCATATACTGGGCGTGTTGTCACTCATTTTTTGGTCGTTGACACTGGTGGTGACGACTAAATACGCCATTTTTATCATGCGTGCCGACAACAAAGGCGAAGGCGGCATTATGGCGTTGATGGTGCTGGCGCTTAGGGGAGTCGGCGAAAATACCACACTCAGGCATTTTATCGTTACGATTGGCTTGCTGGGTGCTGCCCTGTTTTATGGCGACAGCATTATTACACCGGCTATCTCCGTACTCAGTGCCGTTGAGGGCTTGCAGATTATTAATCCCGCAATGGAACACTATGTATTGCCCATTACCATTAGCGTATTGAGCGTGCTGTTTATTGTACAGGCTAAAGGTACCGGCGATATTGGCAAAATATTTGCCCCCGTTATGTGTGTCTGGTTTGGCACGTTAGCTCTGTTAGGGATTAATAATGTACTGGCGGAACCTGCCGTATTACTGGCTATGAACCCCTATTATGCCGTGCATTTGTTGTATGAATTAGGTTGGCAGGGATTTTTAATCATGGGCGCGGTGGTGTTGGCGATTACGGGTGCAGAAGCCTTGTATGCCGATATGGGACACTTTGGTTTAAAGCCTATTCGCTATGCCTGGTTTGGTTTCGTGTTTCCCGCCTTGCTGTGTAATTATTTTGGCCAGGGGGCTTTGTTACTGCAAAACCCGAAGGCTATCGAAAATCCGTTCTATTGGCTAGCCCCGCACTGGGCGCTCTATCCGTTATTGGCTTTGTCAACCCTGGCTACCGTGATTGCCTCACAAGCCGTTATTTCCGGCGCTTTTTCGGTAACACGGCAAGCTATCCAGTTAGGCTATTGTCCGCGCATGGACATTGTGCATACCTCTGGGCATGAACAAGGCCAGGTTTACGTCCCTGCCGTCAACTGGTTACTGATGGTGGCCGTGTTCATCTTGGTTTTCAGTTTTGGCTCATCGTCTGGGTTAGCCTCGGCTTACGGTATTGCGGTTACCGGTACCATGATGGTGGATACCCTATTGGCATTTATTGTGATTAAAAGCCTTTGGCACTGGAAGGCGTTCTACGGCATCGTGTTTTTGACGTTATTTTTGACCATTGATTTTTTGTTTTTATCGTCCAACAGCTTAAAGATTTTTTCCGGTGGCTGGTTGCCGTTGGTGGTGGGTATGGTGTTGTTTGTCATCCTAACCACCTGGATTAAAGGCCGTGATTTATTGGCTGCATATCAGGATAGTAAACGGGTCTTGTTCGAAGAATTGGAAACTAAATTTAAGCGTAATCCACCGACGACGGTTAAAGGCACAGCCATTTATTTAACCCGTAGCTTACACGGCATTCCGCAGGTTTTACTGCACAATCTCGAACATAACCATGTCCTGCATGAACATATCGTGGTGTTAACCATTGTCACCACGGATGAACCGTATGTTGAAGAAGCCAGGCGCATTAAAATCCGCAAATTTGGTGACACCCGGCAATTTTACCGGGTAAAGCTGTACTATGGCTTCCAGCAAGGTGCGGACGTGCGTTACGCCTTGACTCTGCTTAAAAACGAAGGCTTGGACATTAACCTAAAAGACGTATCTTTTTTTGTTGGTAGTGAAAAAGTGATCTTCAGGATTAAAAGCCCCATGCCAATATGGCGGCGGTTTTTATTCAAGTTTTTATTTCACAATGCCGCAAGCCCTATCGAGTTTTTTAAAATTCCGGTAGAACACGTCATCGAAATTGGTATTCGGTGTGAATTATGAGCGTTAATTTAATTAGGTAGAATATTAGTGGTTTCTATCAATAATCCAAAAAAAAGCATTATCCAGGCAATAGTAATACTGGGTATAGTGTTGTTTTATGACACATTGATAGATGTATTATTATTTCTGATACATACTATTTTTGAATTAATTCATACTATATTTGAAATCATTGAACAAGCGCTAGATTTAATGATTGAGCATTTGTTTAATACGGATTTGCATTCTACACAAATTATTGTATTTTATATATTATTGTCAATTGGAAGTTTTGTAGCTTTTAAAGCCATTAACGTATTGTCAATGTGGTATAAAATATGGATTGAGAAAGCTAAATATTTTTGGAATGAAACAAAGCTAACCCTATCGTATTATTCAGAAAAATTAGTGTTACTCGAAAAGATACGGCAGTGGTCAATAGTTATGGTGCTTATATCATTAATAATGGTTTTTATTTTTAGCTAATGCGTTTTAATTACAAGTGAAGGCGCATTTACAAAAACAAAAACTGATTATTTTATTGGGAATTATTGCGCCCAGCTTATGTACGTTGATTATTTGGCCTTTGCATTCTATTCTAGGAACATCCAGTATATTAATAACTTATAATTTGATCGTGTTTCTTGTTGCGGTAAGATATGGCCGCACCGCATCAAATCTTGCAACGTTATTAAGTGTTCTCGCCTTTGCATTTTTCTTTGCCCCACCTATTTTTTCTTTTGCCATTACTGATATAGATAATATTATTGGTCTTGTAGTCATGTTAATAGTTGCTAATATAACCAGTAATTTATTAGACAAAATACGCTTACAAGCCGAAACTGCACAAAAAAGGGAAAATCAGGCAACTGCACTTTATCGACTAAATAGGCATTTATCAGATTCATTAGATGACAAAATGTTGGTATCGACTGTTGCCATTCATCTTTATGAAGAATTTAACGTATTATCGGTGTTGTTGTTACCGAATATAAATAGCAGTATTGATTACCCTAATGAGCCACCACTTAAGCAATCATTACGTGGCGTTAACTTATCCATTGCCCGACGTATATTTAAAGAAAATACCGCCTTATCTACAGGTGTTAATATTGTCAATAATATTATTTATTTACCCTTGCAAGGCGCAAAACGGATTGTCGGCGTGATAGTCATGCAAAATATCAAACCGGAATTTAAAACCTTTCTACACACCTATTTACATCAAATTGCTTTGACGCTGGAGCGATTGCATTTAGCCAAGCAAGCGAAAGAAGCCCGCCTTAATGCCGAAGCCGAGGCTTTACGTAATTCCTTGTTAAGCGCCATTTCCCATGATTTACGCACACCGTTGACACGGATAGTGGGCTTGGCCAGTACCTTGATGGACGATGAACTATTGTCTATTGAGGAACGGTTAGATTTTAATAAGGTGATTCATGATGAAGCACAACGGATGTCGGAATTGATGAACAAGATCCTAGATATGGCAAGACTTTCAGGCGGGGCTATTGTATTGAAGCGTGAATGGTATGCGCTGGAAGAAATTATCGGTGGCGCTTTAACACGCCTGGAAAACGCCTTAGGTGACCGGCCTGTCCATATCCACTTGCCGGAAAATTTACCCTTGCTGTGGGTTGATGCCGTGCTGGTGCAGCAAGTTTTAATCAATTTATTGGAAAACATCACCAAATATACCCCAGCCGGTAGCCCTGTTGATATCAGCGCCGACTTATTGCCCCATACATTGAAACTGGCCGTCGCAGATCGCGGCCCTGGCATTGCGGCTGGGATGGAAGAAAAACTGTTCGAAAAATTTTATCGGGTTAATGCGGAAAGCACGTTGGATGGCATCGGTTTGGGGTTGTCTCTGTGCCGCAGCATTATGCAAGCCCATGAAGGGACAATACAGGCTGCTAATCGATTGGATGGCGGTGCAGTGTTTACCCTGATATTACCTTTACATACCCCGCCCCCCTTGCCTGCAGATGAACCGATGGCGGAACTGGCATGATGGATGGCCGTAATTCATTAGTCCTCGTGGTTGAAGATGACCTGCAAACACGGCGCTTCCTTAAAGTTAATTTAGGCCGTTGTGGTTGGAGAATCATTGAAGCTGAAAATGGACGGGCTGGTTTGGCCAGGGTAAAAGAAGAACAGCCCGACCTTATTATTTTGGATTTAGGCTTACCCGATATTGGTGGCGTTGTGATGGTCAGCCGGTTACGCCAACTTTCCGATGTGCCCATTTTGGTGTTATCAGCGAGAAGCCAGGAACAGGATAAAATCGAGGCATTGGAAGCCGGTGCCGATGATTACCTGACCAAACCCTTTAGCACGGGCGAGTTGAATGCGCGTTTACAGGCATTGCTTCGGCGCACCATGAAGGCTTTAACAACTGACGGTGTGTTTGTGACGGGTGAATTAACGGTTAATTTAGCGGAGCGCAAAGTGTTTATGGCGGGTGATGAAATACACCTGACCCCCATTGAATACCGCATACTCACCTTGCTGATTCGCTACGCGGGCCTTGTTGTAACACACAGCCATTTATTAAAGGAAATATGGGGTGGGGAGCATCTTCACGATAACCATTACCTGCGTATTTATATGGGACATTTACGGCATAAATTAGAGGCTAATCCGGCTCGACCCAAGTATTTGCTGACAGAAATTGGTGTGGGTTATCGTTTGGTGGAAAACCAAGCTAGTACTTAGTCACTCTTTAAGTGTCGGATAAAGCTTTTTCAATTTTATCCGAGCATCCT
>NZ_FUKI01000139.1 GCF_900163755.1 Crenothrix polyspora
TGCTGAGCTTGTCGAAGCATGAACGGCACACTTCGACAAGCTCAGTGCGAACGGTTACGCTGTAACTATTGAACTGTGAAAATGCTGTAGGTATTTTGAATTATATTTTTACATGGCACTGCAATAAGGTTTATTTTAAGCCTATTTATACAATCCGTTATCGTATATTTTCCCAGTGTAATAGAATATCGCCGCAGCCTTATAGTGTTGCAAAACATGACAATGGTAAGGGGTGAATACAACTGATAGTAGTATTCAAAAAATATAAAATCGTTTTAATGCTATACCCCGCGCGCAGCGTGGGATGGCAGCATCTTAAAGAAAGGTTAGTTTATGTGTTGGAGTGGAGAAGCGTCCGGTGTTTTAGCCGCCGCAGGGCTGAGTACAGCGGCTTATGTCGCGTGGAAGGGGGAATCAAAAGATTTGTGGATTCCATTGACGTACTTTGCGTTAATGGAGTTATTACAAGCGGTAACCTATGTTTATATTGATTTATGCGACAACCCCAGTAATCAGATATTGACGTTTTTGGGCTATATACACGTTGCGTTTCAGCCATTTTTTGTCAATATGGTAGCGATGTATTTTATTCCGCAAGAGGTTAAAGAGAAAATCAGTACCGTGGTGTATACCATTTGTACAGCCAGTACGGTGTTAATGTTAATAAAAATGTACCCGTTTGTTTGGGCCGGCAAATGTGTGATTGGCACAGAAGGTTTTTGTGGCCCTGCTGTGTGTTCTGTACACGGTGCATGGCATATTGCCTGGCAGATGCCGCTTAATGGCTTAATGTCAGGGCCTATTGAATGGATGTTTGATTACAAATGGGGCTTGCATGTGTTCAGTTATGCAATTGCTGCGTTTTATGTACCGATTGTTTATGGTTCATGGCGTTTTGTGGGTTTCCATTATTTAATTGGACCGTTAATTTCTGATATTACTACCGATGACCCTAACGAATACGCCGCTGTGTGGTGTTTATTTTCGATTGCCTTGTGTGTATCGGTAATTAAAACACCGATCAGAAAATACCTGCATGTTAAAACCTGGCCACTTTACAATAAGTTTACCCAGCTAACCGTGCGCGAGTAAATTTCGCATTAATATAGTCTAATAGTCAGTTAACTTTATTCTGTCGGGTATTACAAAGACCGACGAGGTTTTAAAAACCTCGTCGGTCTCACGCTGGTCAAAAATATACCCGACATATCAAGATTGACTGAGTACTGGTGTGCTGCACTGCACAAAACCCAGACCTGTCAAGTTTCTAAAATCTGACAGGTTTATGTTCAGGCATACACTGACATCGCTGGGCTGTTTTTCCCTGTTTTCAGAAAACATCTTTTATATTTTATGTGCTGAGGAACATTTTGTTTTTCACGCTGTCAAATGAACTGCACTTGCTACATCGGTGTAACAACCATTAGTTTCTATGATTATTTTAAATATTTCCGTTGCCTGATTAAGGCCATTACAAAAGGCAGCATGATATTAATTTAGGAGAAAGAGATGAAAAAAATACTATTCGCAGGCATCACACTTTTATTTTCGCTGAGCGCAGCAGCCGTCACTGAACCGCATACAGCAGCGGCATTAGAACACGCCAACGCAGCGGTAGCAGAAGGCAAGGCAGGTAAAGCAGAAAATTTAGTTAAACATGCATTCCCCGCACTAGAACATGCTATGTCAGCGGCGCTTGTGGTTAAAGGCATTGCAAAAACGCATCTTGATGGTGCAACCTCGGAACTTGAAGCGGCTGTTGAGCATGGTAAATTAGGTCATGCAGAAGTTGCAACTCAACATGCAGAAGCGGCCGTTGCCCATTTAACTGCATCTACTGAAAAATAAGCATTTCCTGATATTTTTGTTAATATCGACCTAAAAGCTGGATACCGGACGTAAAAAAGAGTTACGTTCGGTTTTGAAAGTTACTTGTTATGTTTGACAAATCGTTAGCTAGACGGCGGCTTATTCTGTAAGTTATCATTAACTTTCTGTCAGTTTATGCAAGAAAACGTGAGCTTTTGTAAGCACATAAGAAACCAATAATTGGGAATGCGATACGACCCAGCCCCTTTTTATTCCCGAAATTTTATTTATGAATTTGCCGATAAGGCGCTACTACTCAGTCAATTTTATTCTGTTGGGTGTTGCAAAGACCTACGAGGTTTTTAAAATCTCGTAAGTTTCACGCGGGTCAAAAACATACCCGACATATCAAGATTGACTGAGTATTAATAATTTTTTGAATTTAGCTATTGCAACGTACAACTAACAGTTCAACTAATATCTGCTCATAAATAGCCGACAAAACCTCCAAATCATTCAGGTCAATACATTCATTGATTTTATGGATGGTTTCGTTAAGCGGCCCTAACTCAATGACCTGTGCCCCAGTTGGTGCAACAAATCGACCATCGGACGTGCCACCACCGGTATCATCCTTGGTTTCAAAACCGGTGACCGCTTTAATCGCAATATGTGTCGCATCAATCAATGCGCCAGATGCGGTTAAGAACGGATTGCCGGACAAACGCCAGTGTAACTCATAGTTAAAACCGTATTGATCCAAAATAGCATGGGTGCGCTGCTTAATCGTCGCCTCATCCAGCTCGGTAGAAAAACGCAGATTAAATTGGGCTTCCAGCGACCCTGGAATAATATTTTCCGCACCAGTACCAGAGTTAATATTAGAGACTTGCAAGCTGGTCGGTGGAAAACAGCGGTTACCGTGATCCCAAACCTCTTCGGTCAACGCTTTTAGCGCGGGTGCAAAACTGTGGATAGGGTTATCTCCCAGCTCAGGGTAAGCCACATGACCTTGAATACCCAGCACTGTCAACTTGGCACATAAGGAGCCACGCCGACCCACCCGAATCACATCGCCAAGCTTTTTATCACTGGATGGTTCACCGACCAGACACCAATCGATTTTTTCGTTGCGCTGCTCCAAAACCTCGATCACTTTGACTACGCCGTGCGTGGCGATGCCTTCTTCATCACTGGTCATCATTACCGCAATAGAACCTTGATGATCGGGATGCTTAGCCACAAAGCGTTCCACTGCGGTAATAAACGCGGCAATACCGCCTTTCATATCCGCAGCACCACGACCGTATAACTTACCGTCACGCATAGTCGGTTCAAATGGCGGCGACAGCCATTTATCCAGCGGCCCTGTGGGTACAACGTCGGTATGGCCTAAGAAGGTAAACAACGGTCTTTGTGTACCACGGCGCAGCCACAGATTTTGAGTATCGGCAAAATTTAGTCGTTCCTCAACAAAATCGAGTTTCGTCAGTCGCTCTGCCAGTACATCCTGGCAACCTTCGTCAAGTGGGGTTACCGATTGGCGGCGGATCAGGTTTTGCAGTAATTCCAAGGTTGCGGTCATAGAAGTTCGGTACGGTAAACCTCAGCTTTAAATCCGATTAGTAACGTGTTGTCGGTTTGTAAAAGTGGGCGTTTGATTAAAGTGGGGGTATTTAGCATTAACTGCACAGCGGTCGATTGCGTCAGGCTGGATTTCTGCTCGTCGGAAAGCTGTCGCCAACTGGTACTGCTACGATTGAGCAGAGTTTCCCAGCCTAATTGTGCGTCAAAATCCATCAGTTGTTGATAAGTTAAGCCATCAACGCGGTAATCGTGAAAGCGATAAGCTATGGCATTTTCATCCAGCCATAGCCGCGCTTTTTTGACCGTATCACAGTTTTTTATGCCATACAGCGTGTGCATGGATTACAGCGGGTTGTTTAACAATTCATCGATACTTGGCAATTGCTTGTCGGCCTTGCAGCGGCCTTTGTAGAAATCGACAAACTCCATAAAAGCCTGTTCCAGATCGGCTAAGACTTCTTCTTCGTCTTCGCGTTCATCAGCGGGCACATCAGCAGATTCGACATATTCACGTTGCAGGGCTGCTTCACTGTTAAGAGCAAGCAGGGCGTAGATAATGGCGTTGTTGGATAATTCAGTCATAATATTTTTAGATTAAGGTAGTTTGTAAAGGTTGTTTAATTCGGTAATGTCGTCAAGACTTAAATTAGTCATTTGTACAATCGATTCTATGGCCATGCCAGCGGCCAACATTTTTTTAGCAATAGCCAATTTGGTTTCTAATGTCGTTTCTACTATTGTTTTATCCAAAAATTCCCGGCTATTATATTCTTCAAACATTGCCGCCCGTTCGGTGGGCGTAATGCCATCTTTTTCAATGGCCGTGAATGTTTTTTGGATCATCGCGTCATGATAATGGCTTTCATCCACTTCTTCATCCAGGGTATCCTGAATGGCATCCAGCCACTCCCTATAAGCTTTAGGCGTGTCGTCATTCACATACTTGGGGCATAAATACAGCACTTTATGCGGAATTTCATTAATGCCGTTGCCTTGTAAGTCTTTCGGGTCAAAGTCGATAGTCAGCACATCTTTTTGATATCGATCACCCGACGTTAACACCACAATGGTAAACACTTTTAAAGCCGGACAATAATTTTTGGCCTTGGCAATTTGTTCCAGCAAAGCCACGCAATGGTAATGCAAAAACCGATCATAATGCTCGGCATTCTGCGCGTGTTGAATGTCGACAATAATACGGTTTTTATCATCTTGCGCGAACAAATCAAAACGCGAATCCACATAACCGACTGTCGGTTTAAAGGATTTTTCCGTTTCAACCTTGTCAATGTCCAGTTCAATACCCAAGACCGCTTTAACAAAGGCTTTAAAAACATCGGGCTGGGAAAATGCCTTTTTAAAGATAACACCGTAACGTAATGAAGCGACCTGTTTCATGGTTAGCCTTTGGGGCTACCAATTAAGCTGGGACAAAATGTAGGTTGGGTTGAATGCTTTTTTCAACCCAATATTGACAACTATTGAATCATGTTGGGTTGCCAAATAGTAGGTAACCCAACTTACTTCAGTATCATTATTTTTTGTCCCGCTTTAGTTGGCAGCCTATTTTTAGATTAAGGTAGTTAAAGGTTATTCAAATCGGCAATTTCTTCGGACGTTAAGCCTGTGGCTTTTAAAATAGCCGCTTCATCCAAACCCATCGCCCGCAAGTTTTTAACAATATCGGCCACTTGGCTGTTTACCCATTCACGACGGTTATATTCTTCAAACATTGCCGCCCGCTCGGTCGGCGTAATGCCATCTTTTTCAATGGAATCAAATGTTTTTTGGATCATCGCGTCATGATAATGGCTTTCATCCACTTCTTCATCCAGGGTATCCTGAATGGCATCCAGCCACTCCCTATAGGCTTTAGGCGTGTCGTCATTCACATATTTGGGGCATAAATACAGCACTTTATGCGGGATTTCGTTAATGCCGTTGCCTTGTAAGTCTTTCGGATCAAAGTCGATAGTCAGTACATCTTTTTGATGTCGATCACCCGACGTTAACACCACAATGGTAAACACTTTTAAAGCCGGGCGATAATTTTTAGCCTTGGCAATTTGCTCCAGCAAAGCCACGCAATGGTAATGCAAAAACCGATCATAATGGTCGGCATTTTGCGCGTGTTGAATGTCGACAATAATACGGTTTTTATCATCTTGCGCAAACAAATCAAAACGCGAATCCACATAACCGACTGTCGGTTTAAAGGATTTTTCCGTTTCAATCTTGTCAATGTCCAGTTCAATACCCAAGACCGCCTTAACAAAGGCCTTAAAAATATCGGGCTGGGAAAAAGCCTTTTTAAAGATAACACCGTAGCGTAATGAAGCGACCTGTTTCATGGCTTATCCTTGGGCAATCGGTGGACAAAAAAGCGTTGTCCACCCTACTAAAATTATCAAGCAATATCGGCTAGATTACCCCGCGTCTCCAGCCAGGACTTCCTGTCTTGTGATCGCTTTTTGGCCAGCAGCAAATCCAGTTGATCGCGGGTATCGTTGCTGTCGTCTATGGTCAATTGTACCAGTCTACGGGTATCAGGGTTCATGGTAGTTTCGCGCAATTGGCTAGGATTCATTTCGCCCAGACCTTTAAAACGCTGCACGTTGATCTGGCCTTTAAGCTTTTCGGCTGCGATACGATCCAGTACGCCTTGGCGTTCGCTATCATCCAGCGCATAAAACACCCGCTTGCCGACATCAATCCTGTACAGCGGCGGCATGGCGACAAACACATGGCCAGCACGTATCATCGGCCTAAAATGCTGATAAAACAACGCACAGATTAAGGTAGCAATGTGGTTGCCGTCCGAATCCGCATCCGCCAAGATGCATACTTTGCCATAACGCAGGTATTGCAAATCACTGGAACCTGGCTCTATACCCAACGCCACGGCAATATCATGGACTTCCTGTGAAGCCATCACCTGACTGGATTCCACTTCCCAGGTGTTCAAAATTTTACCACGCAACGGCATGATGGCCTGAAAATCACGATCCCGTGCCTGTTTAGCAGAACCACCGGCAGAATCGCCTTCCACCAAAAACAATTCGGTGCGTTTTAAATCTTGCGCAGAGCAATCAGCCAATTTACCGGGCAACGCTGGCCCTGAGGTAATTTTCTTGCGGATGATCTTTTTGTTGGATTTTAGTCGCTTTTGGGCACTGGAAATAATAATTTCGGCAATTTTCTCGCCTTCGGCCGGATGCTGGTTTAACCACAGACTAAAGCTGTCTTTGGATACGCCGGAGACAAACGCCACGCATTCACGCGAACTTAACCGTTCTTTAGTCTGGCCGGAAAACTGCGGGTCTTCCAACTTGACCGCCAACACAAAATGGCAGTTTTCCCAGACATCTTCCGGTGCCAGCTTAACACCGCGTGGCAATATATTGCGGATGTCGCAGAATTCACGCATGGCTTCAGTTAAGCCAGCACGGAGACCGTTAACATGGGTTCCACCTTGCGCGGTAGGCACTAAATTAACGTAGCTTTCGGCCAACGCTTCTTCAGGGTTTTCAATCGACCAGACGATACCCCATTCTACTGCCTCATGGTTAGCGGCCATGTTGCCCATAAACGGCGAAACCGGACTGAATTCAATATCACCGACCCGATCCAGCAAATACTCCCGTAACCCATCCTGATAACACCACTGATATTCCTCGTCCGTGCCATCAACCTTCAAGCTGATTTTTAGGCCAGAACACAGCACCGCCTTGGCACGCAGTACATGCTTGAGCTTTAAAACCGAAATCTTGTTGGAATCAAAGTATTTTTCGTTCGGCCAGAACTTGACCGAGGTGCCAGTGTTATTACGCCCTACCGTACCAGTTTCGGTCAATTCGGTGAGTTTATGGCCATCGGCAAATTCTATGCGGTAGAGTTTGCCGCTGCGCTTAACCTCTACTTCCAGCTTGGCTGACAAGGCATTGACTACCGACACGCCCACGCCATGCAAACCACCGGAAAACTGGTAGTTTTTGTTGGAAAATTTCCCACCGGCATGGAGCTGGGTCAAAATAACTTCGACACCCGGAATACCTTGTTCGGGGTGAATATCCACCGGCATACCACGGCCATCGTCACTGACCAGCACAGAACCGTCTTTGTAGATGACGACATCAATGCTTTTGGCGTGGCCAGCGATGGCTTCATCGACACTGTTATCGACAACTTCCTGTACCAGATGGTTAGGGCGTGTGGTGTCCGTGTACATGCCCGGACGCTTTCGGACGGGGTCTAGGCCACTTAATACTTCAATGGCCGATGCATTGTATTCGTTACTCATGTGTTACTGTTATCCCGATACACTGATTGTTCCATTTTATTTTTGTTTGTCCACGAAAATCACGAAAGTCACGAAAAATTGTTGTAATCAAATTCTAGATGATATATCTCACGGGATTAATCAGCCTGTTTACCCACCCACTTAGAATTGGAATTAAACAATAAAATCAGTTACACAAGGTTATATTGCTTCCAATTTAATCGACATCTTCATATTGTGGCGGACTTTTTCCAACGCGTTTAATAATTTTTGGATATTTAAGGTTGTCATTTTTTTGTTCAATTGCGTCCACATTAACTTGATGCCACCAATCATCCCCAAAATCAAACCAATACCCAAATACCGCATCTTTTTTTAATCTCAACGCGTCAAATGTTGTATTGGCAACATATCCTGTCAAATTGTCCAAACCTGATAAGCCATAGCGCTTAGCCTTTGGATCATCCGGTCCTTTACCACCCATTTGAAACTCGTACATATGCTCATCAAAACGATCGAACGCTTTAAAAATAGCGTGGTGCAGATCTTCAAGTGTCTGGTCACCGCGAACTGCTATAGTCCTAGTGACTACTGGATTTTTCTTAAGAAATTTATCTGTTATAGGTCCACTTATCAAAATGACATCTAATGTATAAATATTCATATAAATTTAATAGCTCCGATATTTTTAAGGTTCGCGGCTAACAAGTCAGTAACCATACGCACTGGTATAAATAGGCAAATCGCAAAATTGAAAATCCTTTTCCGTGGCTTTCGTGGACAACCGAATCGTTATTTGATCTTGACCAACACTTCAGCCTTACCCATTTCAGACATATCACCCGCATAACGCTGCACCCTATTGAAAGCCACAGACGCATCGGCAAACTTGGAGTTAAACTTTTTGAACGAGTTAAATAATAGCGGCAAAAAGCCTAAAGTATGGGATCCGCAATCATTAAAACTGGCAGACAGTTGCGGTTGATTCCACAGCAACAGCGTACCCCTGCGCATGGCGTAACCTAAATAACGTCCGGTTTGCCCCATAACCGCAATCGTTCCGGCGGTCATCCGCGAACCACAGTAATCACCCGCATTGCCTTCAATCAAAATAGTGCCGCGACGCAAATGATCGCCCACCCGCTCACCGGCATTGCCTTTGACTAAAATTGTGCCGCCTTTCATGCCCATTTTATTGCCAGGTAACGCAGCACCTAAAAAATCACCCACATTGCCGCCGATCTCCAGATAACCTTTTTTCATTTCACAAGCGGCATATAGACCCACACTACCCGTCACTTTAATCTCACCGGTTTTCATACCCATCGCCAAATACGCACCGGCATCGCCTTCAACAGTAATACTACCACCATCCAGTTCTTTGCCGATAAAATCCAACTTGGCAAAACTGTTTTTGATGACAATGGCTTGGGTATCATCACCGGAAATGTCGAACACCTGATCAACGCGCAACTTCAACTTACCGCTTTGCAGCTCAAGCGCAGCAATTTGTTGTGTCGTTTTGCCTTGTAATAACTGGCATACCAATGGCGACATATCCACGCGCTGTTTAGGCTGGTATTTCAAGGTGAAAGTTAACGCGCTCATGCCATGATCTCCTGTAAATGAAAGTGGAACGGCCCCAGTTTTCCGCCGTAATTACCCGCGCTAATGCGTTTGATGCCGTTTGCCGCACCCAAATCGCATACCGCCTGAATGCCGACGCGCATGGCTTTGTCGATGTCTTCTTTGGTTAGGCCATCAATAACGATTTCCATCACCGATTCAATTTCTGGCGACAGCTCGGTTTTGGTCATGCCTTTTAGGGTGGGGCAAAACGCATCGTTAGTTGACGCATTTAAGGTCGTGTATTTTGAACCAACTTTAGAACCGGAACGTACTACGCCGCCTGGAAATGGCATGATAACACCAGGTACTTTTTGCATGACTTCAATAGCAGCTTCACAAGCGGTCAAGGCTTGCTCTTGCGACTGCGCCAGTACCAGGAAATTACCGCCACCAATGGCGCTGACTTGTCCGGTTGTGGCTTCAGTTAAAAATTCACCATCCATAACCGGAATACGCCAATAGCGTTTACCATTAATCACTTTGGCGATTTGAAAGCCGTCACCAAAATAACGCAGATTTTTGCCCAACGGAATTTTAATATCGCTGTCGATACCGGCAAATAAAGCTGACGTTGGCGAGGTTAAAACGCATTGTCCGGCGCGGGTTTCCAACTGCTTTGCCAAGCCTTTGCCACCCATTGCAAAAATCATCACAGCAACACCAGGGCGGCCGTCTGGGGTTTCGGAAGGATCTAGCATTCTATCGATTCCGGCTTCACAGCCACAAGCAATTACAGAGGTTGCAAAGCCGGTCATGGCCTGAGCGGCAATTAACGCCCATTTTTCATTGTGCGCGGTGATAATAGCGCGGGTCGCTTTCATGGGGAACGCTTCCGCAAAGGTTGCATCGATGGTTACACCGTTAATTATCATATTGTTATGCTCATTGTTAATATTTTTCTGGTGCTGGGTAAGTAGATTGCATACCGCTTTTTATTAGCTGTTGCAATGTCTGCAATTTTAGCAACAAAGCCGGAATATCTGTTTCGATAATGCTCCACAAAGTATCATTATCAATACCCAAATAACCGTGAATCAACCGATTACGTGTGGCAATGATTTGTCGCCAGGGAATACTTGGGTGAACTTGACGCACTTCATCAGGAATGTGCGTGGCCGCTTCGCCAATCAATTCAAGGTTACGCACGGTAGCATCGTAGTTTAAACCACTCCGCACAAATTCAGATTGACTAAAACCCTCGGTATAGACGATAACCTTTTCGGCAAAGTTAATCATGTCGTCGATATAAAAATGCCATTCTCGCTCGAATTTAGACATGAATAGCGTCTTGCTCAATAAAGCGGCGTAATTGTGGCCGCAATGCCTTATCGGTCACTAAATCAACGGGGCAGTTTAAGCAATCTTCCAAATAAAACTGCACACCGAAATAGCGCTCAGAGGTCGCAATTCCATCAAAGGTCACTAAAATATCCACATCACTGGTTTCAGAGGCCTCATCACGGGCGGTTGATCCAAACAAGGCTAATTGGGTTACGCCGAATTGTTGCATCAGTATGGGCTTTATTTTTCTTAGGGTGGTTAATGCGGTTGTGCGGTTCATTAGCATTTACCCGTATAACAACGCTATTTCAAACATTCAAAATCCCCAATATCCACGCAAGGCGCTATTAAATCACCAATGATCTTGCCTTTACCCGCAATAGAAAGAGGAGGTTGCCGACGTTTACCATAAACCTGATGCTTTTTGATCAATTCATGTAGAGCAATATTAATAATTTCATTGAAATCATCAGTGCCTGCGTACTGAGAGGCGTTTTTTAATAAAGTATCGTTTACAGTAATGGTCTGTTGCATGGTTAAACTCCACTATCGACGCTGATTCGCTTTAATTTTAAGGATCATATTTTTCACTTAATAATCTGACAATTATTTGTGACCACTTGATGCTATCAAAAACTAATGGTTTTATTACTGGCTTTGTTCCATGAACGTCCGACATATTACTTCTTAATGCCTGCATTACATAAGCCGCCTGACTAAGTGATTTTTTAAGGTTTTCTTTAAATTGATTAATATCCGGTTCTTTCCATTGAATTTCAATAAGTTGCTTATCGATTGCTTCAAAAATACCAATTGCCTTAAGTGATTTGTTGCATCTTTCTTGGAAAGATTGACTTTTATTTGGATCACCAAGATCCTTATCTTTATAGACTCGCGCCGTTGCACCATCAACAGCAGCACATGCAGAAGATATTGCACCACTTAAATCACCGTCACGAAATTTTGTTGCAGCTTTAACCAAGTCTTCCCGTGCAGATGTATCCAATTCGTTTAAATCTGACAAATCTAAAATTTCAATCGGCAATACTTTGTTATCAATGAGTTGCCAACCTAACCGATTGAGATAGTATTGCAATGTTTCTTCAAGATTATCATCGCTACCAGAGTATGAGTTATATCTGCCGCTTAAAATCTCTTCTATGACCATATTTAAAAAGCGAGGCTTTATTTCATCAGCAAAATTTATAAAATGCTCTTCTATTTCCGAAACAAGTTGATCTGTGCCTGTATTTTGCTGCCTCCAATCATCAAAACCTAAACTCTTAATGATTTTTGTATTGAACCCTGCAAGTTTGACAATGTTTTTAATATCGTAATAACGGAATTTTTCGAGTATAGGGGCAACAGCATTCCAAGCCGAATTAATGTCGTAGTTATTCATAAATCCTTTTGTAGCTATATATCTTTAAAAACGATGCGCAATACCCGCCGCTTTCAAAATGCTGTTCGCGGTATGTCGAGATTTACAAACATGATTCACAGTAACTGATACGCCATTTTCGGACGCCCATATTTCATGCGATCCTTTGCCAGTGCGTACCAATCTATATCCGTGCTGAAGTAACAATTCTTTAACCAGTTTCTCATAACCATTCATACCGCAACAGGTGGCTGGAAAAACGATACATGCGTTACTGTTTTTGTGCGCAACATTGGCTTATCTAGCGTAAGTAATTCAGGCACTAGCTCCCATACTTCTTTTTCCAACTCGTCTAAAGTTTCTGCTTCAACGACCAGTCCTGTTAAATCAGGACTGGTTGCAACATAAACATTCGCTTCAGTATCGTGAATAATTTCAACTTTGATTAAAAGGGGTATGCCTATTCCTGCCAACAATGCCGCACCAGGCCAACCTAAACGATACATCTCATTCTCCTAAATACGCAGACGCGCTTTAGATTACGCTACACCATTCAATGGATGCACCGTAATACTCCCCCTACCATCCTCAGTAATCTCATCATCACTGATCTTAAAATTACCCAGCTTCATGGTCAGGTAGCGATCGAAATAATCCTTTAAACCAGTTTCTACCGACGGATCAAAATCCGGCTGTACAACATGTGTCGTACCCCATTTGGTATGTACGACTTTACCGTCAACCACCACCAACTCGCCGTCTTTAAACATATAATCCGGCTTCTCAAACATGGTTTGCCGATTGGTATTGTCGGTGTACACGGTAATATCTGCCCAATTACCGGCAGATAATCCGCCACGATCTTTCAACCCAATCAATTTGGCTGCACCGGCGCGGGTCATAATGGCAATCTCTTGCAGCGTATACTCGCGGGTGATGGATGCCAGCGTGGTCATCTTTTGCGCTTCAGGGTGTATGGTTGATAACACCTCGTTACGGAAACTTCTGTCCATCAACAAGCGTATCAAATGCGGATAGCTGGTGAACGGCGCACCGTTGGGGTGGTCGGTGGTCAAAAATATCCGCCACGGATCGTTGACCAACAAGAAAGTTTCCAGTCCTATCGCCCATTGCAAAGCATTAACGAAGTTTTGATCTTTGTACTTAAACGGCACCACACCACAACCTGCATCACATTCAATGTCCATCACCACCCATTTGTTGGGGCTGGCAAATTTGTGATTGTAATGCTGGCGCATACTGTCACCGGATGCGGTGACGGTTTGGCCAAACAGTACCTGCCCGACATCAATAGTGATATTTTTATTGTTATTGACCGCTTCGGCAATCTGTGCCGCACCGGACGAGAACTTCATATCGCCTTCAGTACCGTAACTGTGGAACTGGATATGCGTCAAGTGCATGGGCAAGCCGCCGATGCCCTGAATGGTATCCAGCGTGGTTTGCACGTTGCCAGGCACACCTAGATTACAGCCGTGAACATGCAGCGGGTGCTTAACGCCCAGCTCTTTGACAGCGGTAGCCAGTACTTCCAAAATATCGCGTGGTGTTACCCCGTAATGGGCGTTTTGTTCGTCTAAATCCAGTTTGCGCTGGTTAAACTTAAATGCATTAATCCCGCCAGGATTCACCACCTTAACACCTATTGCCTTGGCGGCATTCATCGTCCAGGCGACGTAATCGTTAATGGCTTTTTGGTCTTTTTTGGCGGTGAGCATTCGTAGCAGGTAATCATCACTGCCCAGCATGACATAACCGCCTTTGTCCAGAATGGGGATATCGCCCATTTCCATGTGCGCTTGCCGTGCATTGATTGGTAATACAGCGGGTTCAAAACCGGCGGTATAGCCCATTTCGGCATAACGGTAGCCGGTAACAAACGTGCTGGGCATGGCATGGCCGCAACCGGAACGGGTAATATCCGAGCGCGATACCGGATCTTGGCGATGATCTTCTGGCAACAAGGTACGGGCAATGTTGCCTTTACCGCCGCCGATGTGGGTGTGCATATCAATCGCGCCGGACATAACCACTTTGCCGTGCAAATCGTATTCTTTATCGATCTTGAAATCGCCCACTGGCATATCGACAATACGCCCGTCCTGGATGTAAATATCTTGTATTTGACCATCGACCCCGCTGGCAGGATCGTAAACTTGGCCGCCGGTTAATTTAATTAGCATACTGTTTCCTCGCGTAAAACCTTGTCAATGGCATTCAGCACGTCCGCCGTACTGGGCAAGCCGGAATCTCTTAATTTTTTCAAGCGGATGGCAACTACATTATCGGTGCGATAGGCATGGCCGACATGATCGATACCTGGCGTACCCACCGGAATAAATACATCCGGTTCTTTGCTAAAGGTCATGCCAGAACGCCCGACCACAATCGTCGGCAATTCGGTCACCGGCGGCACGGACTTGCTGTTAAATGCCTGTACCCATACCAGCGCATCCGCTTCACCCTCGGCTATCAATACATTAGTATCGTTCATAAACGGATCGTATTCAGGATAGCCGCGACTAAAGCGCGTGCGTGCCGGATAACCTGTTGTCCAGCCACACACCTGATTAGCAGTCAGATCGCCCTCTTTACCTGCCAAGGGCAAACCAGAGCAACGGGTATTTTGATTATTGATGTCTTTAATCATTTCGGAGACCGTCTGCACAGTCAATTCTGCATGGCGATACGTGAGTGCGCCTGCCGCCCATGTTATGACACTGTATTTTGCAGCTTTTAATTTATCGGCTAAGACCTGTAGATCAGCTACGTTGATGCCTGCCACACTTTCGGCACGAATCGGTTTATCTTTAACCAACGCCCTTAATACCGCAACGACATCGGGTAAATCCTCGGTTGCACACGGCAACACTTGCGCAGCTTTACCGCTAGGTGATGTCGATGCGCTGCCCGATGGCGCTGTACCTAAATAAACCACTTCGCGCTGATCGGTGTGTTCGATGAACATGGATTCGGCGTTCCAGATATAACGCTCGAAAAAACGCGGTACGACAACTTCCAAATCAGCACCAATCACAACGAACAAATCACAGCGATTTTTCACTTCCGCCAGTGTGGTGTTCATCCAGCCGGAATCTTGCAAGGCAAGGAAATTATTACGGGCGCGGGTAAAGTTCATGTTATCGACCACTGCACCGCAGCGATCCGCCAAGGCCAATAAGCCACGCATGCCGTTCACATCCGTCGCACAGCCGCCTATTACTGGCAATGCGGTATTTTTTAATAGCGCGACCGCTTTGGCGACAGCAACGTCAAGGCTAACTATTTGGCCATCAACTCTAGGCTGCGTATCAGTAATTGCCTGTTCAAACGCCGGTGTATTCACCGCGCAACCGTTTTCAAGCACCTTAAGTGTGACACCATCGACCTGGATTTTCAGGTCGTCCGTGCCCACACCGCAAAAAGGACTGGGTACTTCAGTTATTTCAGTCACTCGTAATCCCCTTGTTCATTTTATCGTTAACATTCACGCCCAAAACCTTTACGCTGTATAAAAGCGATTTTCAATGGTTATTTTAACCTTGATTGCTACAACTGTCTTTAATCTATGGCTGAAGCTCCCGCAAAACGATGATAGGGGCTTGATAAAATGACAGCGTGGAACACCCACAGAGCAAGTTTGATCTTCCTGAATTATTTAACCTTGACACTGGTTTTTATAAGATATTGCTTACGATTGTTGATAAAGGGGGCGGGATTATAGCCACCCACCGCAACCATATACACGCCTGAGTAAGCGGCTTTAAAGTTGAGTGTTAACCGCCCACTGACACCGTCTTTTAGCCCCTTAAAGAGAGTTTTTTTCACGGGATTGTTATCAGCATCGTAGCCATGGACAACATATTGCATAACGAGATCAACTGGGCATAGGGGTAGTGGGACTACACAATCCATCAGTGACGCCCATGATGACATTGTAGCCATTTGTGTAAATGCCACATCGGCAACAATATTGTCTTTTTCAGGATCATTTTTCCCTCGATGCCAAACGCTAGCCGCCGGGTGTATGCCCGATGTGGCAGATTGCATGGCAAGCGTGATTGTTTGGCCTTTTTTTGCATGGACAATACCCCACCCAGCACTTAATGCGACCCCAAACCCCTGCCATTTTGGATCACTCCAACTTTTAGGCGATACGGTAAAATTCGCTGTTGTTTTGCTGGCATTAAAATAAAACGGGCTGACAGTTATTCTTGCTTGAACCACAGAAATTGACATAACGCTTAAAATGGTGGCAGATAGAGCATTTAAAGTTTTCATAAAATCCTTTGTTATTGGATAGAAGGAACTGTTACAGACTAGGGGGTGTATTAAAGTACCCGCCATTCTAATAGCGTGAGTAAGCATACGACAAATTTATGCGTTTATCGTAAAAGCAATATCTGGTAGTATTCGAACACAGCGGGCTTAGCTGTCGCCCGGTAAATCCACAGGGTGTGATTTCACGGGTTTTTGCCATAAAAACCAACCTAAACAATAGAACAATAAATAATTTTTTTTTGGAGATGTACTTATGAATAGTTTAACCGCGCTGTCTTTAAGCATAGGCGTTTTGAGTGGAGTGGCCACCTTTTTGGCTGTAGGCCCTTTAAGCGGCGTATTTTTTATCTGGGCGGCAACCATTGCCTGGGCGGCGTATTTTGCTTTGGGTGCTAACGAAGATGCACTGAAAAAAACCATCGCATGCAGTATTTTCGGTGTATTTATGGCGACTTTTACCGCGTATGAATTAACTAACGTACCTGCAGATGCGTATTTCCCTGCTTGGGCAGCATTTACAGTCACTGTTTCTGTTATCGTTACTTGTTTAGCGGCTAACTTGCCTTGTTTGTCAGCGATTCCAGCCAGCGTATGGGGCTATTCATCAACCTTTGCGTATTTGCTGCAAACCCCTGACAAAATGAACAAAGACGTATTACTGGGTATTTCTCTGGATAACCCTTTGATCGTTATTTCAATTTCTATTGTAGTCGGTGCTTATTTTGGCGTGGCTTCTGGCAAACTGGCTGCCAAGTGGACAACCAAAGCAGAATAATCCGCTGAGCAACAAAATTAAACGGCGGACATGATTTCAACGTATTTTCATGTCCGCTCTGCCTATATATCACCACAACAGTTTTTATCACCTTGCTGGATAGGTGGACAAGGCACTGTGGCATAAGAACAAAAAACGCAACAATCCCCCGCTTTTGGCTTTAACACTACCTTGCAATTCCCACATTCATAAAACCACTGACACGCATCCGTCAGCATGATCTCGGTTTTTATATAACCGCATTTTGGGCAAGTCATCGTTGATTCAAGGATTATTGCTTGCGCCATTATTTTTTACCATCTTGCAAGTTTGATGAATATCCTACATTTTCCGTCGCCTTTAAAAGATCAGGTAGTCCACTCAATTGGTCATCAAAAGTAACCGCTGCCGTTTTGCTTTCATAACTGACATCAACTGACTTAACCCCTGCAACCTTTTGCAAACTTTTCTTGATAGTAATCGGACAGACGGGGCAATCCATACCTGGAATGGACAATACAACGGATTGTTCAGCGGCAAATAAAAACCCAGACTGCGTCAACAATAATAGAAATATAATGTTTTTCATAATTTACCTGTACATAAATGAAATCCAATAGGGCGATGCAATAGCAATTATCACCACCGCCACAACGCACCAAAATACGTTTTTATACCAGCGCTGCGAAGCTGGTTCTGCACATATCTTGCCTTCTTCACAGGATTGATCTGAGGCGGATTGATAAATAACCAAATAAGCAATAACCAAGGCAATTAATGCTATCGCAATGAATAGCGGACGGTAAGGTTCAAGTGCGGTTAGATTGCTGATCCATGCGCCACTAACGCCCAATGACAATAAAACCAAAGGCCCGACACAACACAGTGATGCTGCAATACCTGCGAACAAGCCTCCTATTAATGGAAGATTGAATTTTCCTGACACAATACGCTCCGCTGAATTCTTAATGGTGCTAGGGAGTGTAACCCCCGTACCTAGCTACAGAGTCAAGGCATTTTTATTTTTTTGAAATAGCTGTGATGATGGGGCATCCATGATGGGCTGAATTGGCTTCACACGATTGGATAAGTTGCTCCAATGTATTGGCTATGGCTTGCAAGTCGTGAAGTTTACTTTTGATGATGTCCAACTTATGGATAGCCAGCGCTTTTGTCTCTAAACAACTGCCGTCACCCAAGGCTAACAGGCTGGAAATCTCAACAAGACTAAAGCCCAGTTCTTTAGCGCGTTGAATAAAAAGTAACCGCGCAACAGTGTCGTCACCGTAAACGCGGTAGCCAGACAATGGTTTTTCAGGTTTTTCTATCAACCCAATACGTTGGTAGTAGCGTATGGTTTCTATGCCAATACCGGATTTCTTGGCTATTATGTTGATAGTTGATGGTTTTTTTGTCATCGGTGTACATAATTAGTAATTATTGCTGGTGTAATATATTACATTTTGATTTTTTGATAAAACAACTTACAATAGCCCGCATATCAATTTTTGGGGTGTTAGCTCAGTTGGTAGAGCAGTGGACTCTTAATCCATAGGTCGAGAGTTCGAGCCTCTCACACCCCACCATTAAATCAATGACTTAGATAACTTTCATTAAGCGTTTTTTATTAAGTGTAGTAAATTTGTCTCAAGTCTGGCTCACGTAAATCATTTAAGCCCCTTAACTAAAACAAGATTAGTGCCTGTATTTTTTTTGCTCACGTTCCCGGCATATTCATACAGATGCTCACTTGATAAGTGTGCATATCTCATTACCATCGTTAAATCAGACCATCCTCCAAGCTCTTTAAGCACATTTAAAGGTGTTCCACTTTGTATATGCCAACTTGCCCATGTGTGCCTTAAGTCATGCCAGCGGAAGTCTTCAATTCCTGCTCGTTTTAAAGCTTTTTCCCATGCGTTATTATTTGCTCGTGTTACAGGATTACCCTTATAAGTAAATACATAGGTTTCATGCTTTCCAAATTGTTCCTTGATGATTTCACAGGAATCACTGTTTAACGGCACAGCAATTGCTTTTTTTCCCTTGGCTTGATCCGCATTGACCCACGCACATCGCCTAATCATATCGACTTGTTTCCACTGTAATCCAGTTACATTTGATTCACGTAACCCTGTCGCCAATGTGAATTTAACCATTGCTTTTAGATGATCTGGCAATTCACTAATCAATCTATCCGCTTCAATATAAGACAACCATCGAACACGCATTGATGGTTCTGGCAACATCCTTATATAAGGAACTGAATCTATCCATTCCCATTCCTGCTTAGATTTATTCAGTATTGATCTTAATATGGCTAATGTCCTATTGATGGTAGCGTTACTGACACCTTCATTTTGTTTTGCTGTCTTTATTGCATCAACCATAGTTTTTGTTATTTCATCAATTTTGGTATCATGCAGGTGCTGGTCAAGCCAGCGCAATCTTGTTTTATCAGTTTCAATGCTTTTTTTGTGGCTTTGTTCAGTAAGCCAGCGTACTACTGCTTCTTGCCATGTGTGGCGGGGTCTAGCTCCTAAGTTTTTTTCCCGCCACGCTTGTGCTTTCAATGTATCGTGCAATTCTTGCGCTTCTTCTTTTACTTGAGTCCAAGCAGACTGCTGTATTCTTTCCCCGTTTGGGGTTTTGAATTGAATCCACCACGTTTCCCCGCGTTTATAGATCGACATTTATTTTCCTCTTGTTGTTTGCCTCCATCAATAAGTCGCAATTCTCGCCGAGGCTCAGGATAACGGCCACTTACGAAATCTGCAAGATGTTCCATAATGAACACCCATGCCCTACCTACTTTTCTGCCAGGTACATCACCTTTATTGGCTTTTCTACGAAGAGTGACTGGGTGCATCTTCAAAAACTCAGCCGCTTCTTCTAAATTAAGTGTTTTCATGGTTTTATCTCGTCAGACGGCAATGGCCATAGGTTGAAACATTGCTCGGTACTCATTCACAAACTTGTCCATAACGGGTTTGCGGTCTTTTTGGCAGGGGTAAAGCACTTCTAACAACATATTTTGTTTTCTAATGGCATCCAGTAAAGACAAATCGAAAGCATTCAGTGTTGATTCGTCCAGCAACTCCCATTTTCCGGTTAATGCCCGATTGCAAAAACGGTGTTCATTTGCATAATGGTTAGCAGTGGTTTCTTTTCCCAAGGCCGCGCGTGACATTTTGAGCATGTCCATCATGATTTTTGCGGAGAAGCGTTTATCGGCAATAGCTTCCTTTCGCCCAGGTTCAGATTTTATGCGGTTGAGTTCATTAACCACTCTTCTAAATTCCTTGACCAGGGCAATTTTAAATTTAATCACTGCTTGAGAGTTTTTTGAAAGCGAGATTAAAAGTATTGCTTGGTCTTCATTCAATTCTGCATATGTAGCACCCTTACCACCGCCCTGTTTTCTCTTCACCATCCCCGATTTGAAATCGATATGGCCGAACTCTTCAAGATCGGTTTTGTACTTGATTACATTTTTAATAACGCTGTCATGTTCAAGTTCACACTTATTAGCAACCACCAACGTATCGGTAAAAACCTTGCCTTTGTTAATGTGTACTAAATCAGTCTTATTTTTTATTGATGTGCTCATCTTTTTTCCTCGCTTTTAAATCTCAGAAAATAAGCCGCAACAAAACCCGTGGCGGCTCACACTTATTTCTAGCCGCCTAGCACCCTCTGCCGATAAGCTACCGCCATGTCAATCCGCTCAAACAACGCCAGAATATCTTCATCGTTACGGGCAATCTTAACGATGTGTAGACGTTTTTTAGCGTCATAAAAGCGCGGGTCGTAACTCACAAAGTACCAATGTTGGCGCTCGGTAATCATTAAACTGCCCATGATTTGCCAATAGTATTTTGGCTCAACGGCTTTCAGTTCTGCCGCTGTGCTCATCAGGCAATAGCCAAAATGGGTTTTGCTGTTGGGGCACTTCACTTCAATACCGGCATGGTCACCAATCAGGCCATCGGGTGTGCAACCAATCAGGTCAGCCATTAAAATCAGGCGTTGGTTTTCGCCGGTAGCGCTTACGGTGTGGCCGGTGCGTTCTGTAAATGCCACAATGGCTGCTTGCTCGTGGTCTACGCCCCATTGCATGGCGGAACTCACGTAACGATCTGATTCGTCCATTTCGGTTAAGGTTTCTACCGCTTTTTCTATGGCGTAAGACTTTGCGCCTTCGGGTAGTTCTTGTTTGCTTGGGCAGGTCATTAACCTGTGAAATTCAGACGCAGTAAATTTTCCACGCCTGAGTTGTAGCCATTCAGCTCTAATATCTTCGGCGGATTTAATTACCTCGCCGTCTTCCAGGTCGCTTAAGTCGCCCAGGCCGTAATCTTGTTGTCTCATAACTGCCGACCTCCCAAAATGGTGATTCTGAATTTATCCATTGAATTACCGTTTTTGGTGGATTTAAGCCCAATGTATTCCACTTTAATGGGGGTTCTGTTGATAACAACACGGCCACTTTCTATGGCTGATTTAAGATCGGCTACCAGCAATACCGCACCATTTCTAAAGACTTCATAGTAGATTTCGCCAGTTTTGCTTTTCAGCTGCACGGCAATTTCAAAGCATTCCAGCTCTATTTCGGTCACTTCGCCGGTTTTTGGGTCAATGCGGTCGTAGACTGATTTAATGGAACCGATCACTACGCCGCGCAGTTCTTTTAATGCGCCGTCTTTACGCGGCTCCCAATACGTTGACGACACGGGAATTTTTTCATCTTCCAAGGTATCAAGGTCAGGTAGTATGAAAGTTGATGGTGCGTTAACGGTGTATTCTTGTGCGGTTTCCATGATTATTCCCCTAAAAATTGTTTAATTTTATGGATTATTGCGTAAACATCCGATTCAACCTCATTTGAAAATGCAACAGCAATAGGATGCTTAATCGCTCCAAAATTCATTACTTCGGTTAAATCCAAAGCCTTTGCGTAATTGGCAAGGATTGCGTAATCTGGCTCAAGCTCTTTTTTCAAGGCCAGTTTTTCAGCCAGTTCTTTTTCGGCTTGTTCTGTTACATACTTTTCTTGCGCCGCCTTGGCCTCAGCGTCTGCTTTTTCTTTCATATCCTTAGCCAATTTATCGGCCTTGGCTTTAGCTTCCGCCTCTACACGCGCTTTTTCATCCGCTATCGCCTTGGCTTCAGCGTCTGCTTTTTCGTGTGCTGCTTTGGCTATAGCGCGTTGTTGTTCAGCGATTTTAAAGGCTTGTGCTGCTTGCTCGGCTTTCATCTGCGCTATTTCAGCGCGTTGTTGTGCCAGTTCTTCAGCCGCTTTTTTTCTTTCAGCATCCGCAATGGCTTTTGCTGCATCGGCATCGGCTTTAGCAATACGGTCTTTTTCGGTTTGCTCGGCTCTTAACATTGCATTTTCAGCTTCAATCAAGCGCATTTTTTCGGCTTGTTCGGCGGCTTTAGCCTCGGCCTCGGCTTTTATGGCTTCGGCAATCTTGCGCTGTTCTTCTTCGATAAGTGCGCGTTCTTCAGCTTCTTTTTTTGCTTTAATAATCGCCTTTTCGTCATCAACTGCCGCTTTTTCCAGTTTCAATGGATCTTCTATTGACTCCAGCATTAACGTAATGCGTCCAGCTTCTGCATCAATTGCTTTTCCAATGTCTAGCAATGGCTGTTTAAAAATCTTGCGAAACTTTTCAACCGCAACACGTTTTTCTCTCACATCAGCTATTGCCAGCCTAACAATTTCATAACCTTTTGTGTCGCCAGAACCGGCAATTTTAAGGCCGGTATAACGCTCTTTTACATCTTCCAGGCCAGCGGCAACGGCATTGAATTTTGCAGGAATCATTGACGTGATGGTTACAGCGTCTAACAATTCGCCATCTAAAACTTTTTCTTGTAGTGCAGACATGGTTATTCCCCTAAAATTTAATTGATGACTGTAATAATTTTTTAATATGCCCGCTGTAACCAAAGCGAATGGCTTTGACTGTGCGTGCGTTTTGGGCGTTCTGTTGTGTAACAGGGGCGGTGTTGGGAAGTCGCTCTTCTCTGTCTATGGCCGCTATATCTTGTAACAAATCGAAAAACGGTTTGTAAGGTATTAAAAAGTCAATGCTGACTTGCCAGGGCAATAGCTCTATGGGCATAATAATCTCGCTTTATGATGTTGATGACAGTAAAACGCCGCTAAGTCCTGTCCTGCTTAGCGGCTTTTTTTTAAGCTGCAAACCGTTTAAGCACGTCTTTATAAGGGTTTACATACGGGTTTAGCTGTTCTTCCATGTATTCCAACGCCTGACAAACAAGCTCTTCTGTTATAAGTTCTGCTAACCACGCAGGCACTTTTTCTCCGTTGTGTTCTACCGATTTAATCTCGGCGGCGGCTTCCACGCCTGGGTCGTATCGGGTGGGTAATTCTTCTGGTGTGTAGCTAAATTCAACGTCAAAGTCAGCGGTAAAGCCGCCTATTTCTATGGTGGCAACAAATTGGTGTAGGGGTAAGGGCATGGTCTTTCTCCGTGGGGTTGGTGTTCTTGCCTAAAGTTTAGATACATTTTGTATCAATGTCAAATACATAATGTATCTTTAACGAAAGCTGCCAAATGTTCCCAAAAAAAGACATTTTTTGTAGTTTTTGTGGTGTTTTGTTAATTATTTTGGTTTTGTGTAATTTTTTTGGTGGGTTGCGACATTGATAAAAACAAAACTGTTTTGTTTCGTTTTTTAGGGGATATTGCCGTGTATAGCTTGTTGACCTATAATAATTATAGGTTATTCCGTGAGAGATTTTAAATGCCTAAAAATGTTGTCAACTTTGATTTAACTGCCCCAGCGGCATTAAAAATTATCCGCCACTTGGCGCAAGAATCCGAGTTGGTGTTTTTGTTGACACATGTCAAAAAGCGTATGAAGCAACGGCATATCACGATTGGGCAGATTTTAAGGTGCTTGCTCAAAGGAGAAATAACCGAAGGCCCCTACCGAGAAATAAGTACCGGAAACTGGCGGATGCGTCTTGAGCTGAAAGAGTCTGGGCAACTGGTGACGGTTGTGGCTGAGTTGTATACCGCTGAAAATGGCGAAAAAATTATAATAATAACAACGTTTTAAAAATGGCAAAGGAGGTTTTGTGTACCACTATACTGAATGCGGATTAAACAATATTTACCTGGTCAATGGCTGGCATGAGATTGATACGCCTTATGGCAAGGCCGTATCATTTACAAATGCGGAAGGGTTGGACAAAGCAATTGCCCATTACTTAATTACGCACAAACCCAGGCTCACCGGCAGTGAATTTAGGTTCTTACGCAAGACGTTGGGGTTTTCACAATTGCGGCTTGCAGTATTGATAGGCAATACGGAGCAAGCGGTGGCGTTATGGGAAAAAAAGGGCAATATTCCAAAGTGGGCAAGCAATGTTTTACGCAAGATCGTAGGGGAATATTTGGATGAAAACTATAAGTTGCTGGATATTCTTGAGCGTTTTAGTGATCTGGACAAGCCCGATTTTAAAGCCGAAATGAAGTTTGAGGAATCACAGGCGCAATGGAAGGAGGCGGCTTAGTTAAGAGTAACAACAATGGCGAATTTGCTTTGAGTGGCACGAAGACCATGCCTTAAATGTTGAAATTGTCGATTACCACTGAGGAAAACTGTATGGCTATTCACGTAAATGATTTGGACAAGATAGATTTTTCAGATGTTGCTGATACGCATCTCGGTAAAATGCGCCCGATTCATCCTGGCGAAATACTACGAGAGGAGTTTTTAGCTCCGTTGGGTATGAGTGTTAACGCTTTGGCCATAGCGTTACATGTACCCTCTACCCGTTTGCATGAGATCGTTAAAGAACGAAGAGGTATTACAACCGATACCGCGTTGAGGCTGGCGCGTTATTTTAATATGTCGGCTCAATTTTGGCTTGGCCTACAAACTGCTTATGAATTGCGCCTGGCTAAGCAAAATTTATTACCCACTATTGAGCGCGAGGTTTTACCGCGTGAGGTGGCTTGATAGGCATATTTTGAACACCTAAAAAATGCCAATTTTTTGCAGTTTTTGTGGTGTTTTGTTAAGCATTTTATTTTTGTGTAATTTTTTTGGATGTTGCTGGCGTTGAGGTATTGAAATATTTTCTATATAATAACAACCATGACAACAAAAAAACGCTTTCGCAATAAATACCGCCTGCAATTACGTGAAAACGACCACGAGCCTATGCACGTTCATTTAGTGGGCGGCAATATTAATGCCAAAATAGATTTGGAAACTTTGGAGGTTGTAGCGGGAATGATTCCAGCAAATTTGAAGCACGAAGTCATACCCTGGCTTGTAGAAAATCAAGCGGACTTAATTGAGGAATGGAAAAAATGGCAGCGATGAAGAGACCAAGACTATTAGCGGCAGCCGCTTTACCGGATTACAAATTACGGCTTACTTTTGTAGATAATTCAATATTTACAATATCAATGATCAATGACATTGACAGATGCCAAGGCTTGCATCCACTAAAAAACAGCATCGAATTTTCTAAAGCTATTGTTATTGAAGGCGAAGGCTGGACAGTAGAGTGGCCAGAACTGGATATACAGATTGGCGCTGACACATTGTGGTTAGATGCCCAGGCGCAAAACGCACCCGATGAAAATACGCGGGTATTTGCCCAGTGGCGGGCTAAGTATGGATTGTCATTAGTTGATGCCGCCAAAGCCTTGGGTATGACATCACGCACCATGAGTGCATACGGATCAGGGAAAAGGCCGGTTCCGCTTTATATTGCTTTGGCATGTAAAGGCTGGGAGGTATCTATTAACAAGCAGGATGTCAAGTAGGTAAGGGTACGTAATGGTGGTAATTTACCTAGGTACATACTAAAGTAAGTTATTGAAAATAAATTAAATATTTAGTGTTTTCCTAATTTTCAGTCAAATAAAAAAACATGTCTATTTTTTTGGGTGGACACAGGGAAAAACAAAACAGTTGTGTTGCTTTTTAGTGCAAAAACACAACATAACTGTTATAATTACCCCATGAACTCAAAACAACTTAAAAAATTTCTGGAAGACCAAGGAGCCACTTTTAAGCAAGGCAAGGGTTCGCACTTAAAGGTATTTCTTAACGGCAAACAAACGATACTCCCCATGCACGGCACAGATGAACTGGGTAAAGGTTTAGAAGCCGCCATTAAACGACAACTGGATTTAAAATAGGTGAACAATGTTTGATTACCCTGTACTTCTAACACCCGATAACGGTTCAGTGTTGGTAACTTTCCCTGACATCCCTGAAGCGATTACTTTTGGAATGGATGAAGCAGAGGCGTTACACCATGCGATTGATGCGCTGGAAACCGCGTTATCATTTTATGTTAACGACAGAAGAGCATTGCCAGAGCCATCTGTATTAGCGGGTTATCCGACTGTAAGACCCTCGGCGCTGGAAGGTATTAAATTGGGTGTGTATCAAGAAATGATGCGGCAAGGTATGCGTAAGGCAGAATTGGCGAGGCGATTGGGGTGGAAAGCACCACAGGTTGATCGTTTGTTTGATCTTGGCCATGCTTCACGGTTAGATCAATTGGAAGCGGCAGCCAATATATTAGGTAAGCATATTGAGGTATCGTTGTATTAGTTTCTTTAAAAAGCTAACTTTTTCTGCGTGATAATACTGCCCTGGACAACTAAGGAATCATCAGCAGCGGACAATGGCGCTCGAAAAAGTTGAGCTTTAGGGTTGCTGTTCCGCCTAACGTTTCAACGGCTCGTTCATAACACTTTTCTAGTAACACTTTGTGTGCGGCGGGTTCGCCCGCTTCAATTTCATGGGCTTTGGCTGTCCATTGGTTAAGCTGTTGTTCTGTAAACCCACGCTCCCCTATCAAATCGATTTCATGTTCCAATCTTGCCCATTCTGCGCTTAATTTAACGCTGTCGCGTGCCTTCTGCCCATAGCCAAAGACTAACGACAATGTACTGGCCGTGGTGATAATAGCGGCACACCATTGGATAATGGCTTGATCGGCAACCCGCGCAAAAGCAATTGATCCCGCCAGTATGGAAGCTGCCTTGACGATGCCCTCGCGCACTTCAAAGATGCGTTGACGCTCTTGGTAATACATACGGTTCATGAGCGCACGCACTTTTATATCGTGCCGCCGCTGCCATAAATAGTCAGTATTTTCATTGTCCATTGTGGTGTCCTATTTTGCAGGTGGTGGGGCGGGGGGCGCTTTGGAAGGTCTTGGTGCATGGAACTTTGTCCAGTCAGGGTCATTTGTCATTATATCCTAACTTCAATGGAGGAAAACTACGGCCACAGGTGTATGAATTGGGTTTTCTGCGTTAAATCTTATCCGCCAGCCTGAATATTAACCCAGAAATAAGGGTTATTTGCAGCAATCCAACGGCAACTACCCAACGGATAAGTTCAGCCTTGGTTTCGGCAATATCGCGTTTTAATTCTGATTTAACCAACTCAATTTTTAGTTCAGTTTCCCTAATTCGTGCGTCTAAATTTTTGTTGGTGACTAGGTTATCGAGATCGTGCTCATGGCGCGATTGTTCCATTGCGGTATCAATGGCCTTGGTTATCGCTTCAATTTGTGCGGCGGCTTGCTGCTCAGGAATACCGGCTTCCTTTAATTTTGTAACTAACGCATAGGTATCAATGGCAACGGATGTCATGGTTTATCTCAATTATTGTGCAAAATTTTGTCAGTTAGTTTTAATATTACCCAACAATTTTATAAATAGACGAGCCAACACAATATATTATGATTAAATATACTTTTTTCGCCTGCCTGGCTGTTATGTGCTTATCGGTTATACAGCTTACATTTACTTTTTTTGGCTTTTCTCAGCGTGAGGCCCTACAGGCTGATTTTCTGGCGCTGCAAAAACGTATTTCTGTACTTGAGGCAACGATAGCAAAGAAGCCGTTGCTCCAGCCAGAGTAAAATGTACTGATAATTATTTTCTGTTAAAAACAAACGCTTTAATCAAGGCTGCTGTTGGAATAGCGGCAATTGATGATAAGCAAACAATCAATCCTGCAATTTGGCCTATTAAGTCGCTTGTGAGTACTAAATTGCTTTGCTTGCTTTCGATTAATAATTGTTGCTGTTGCGAATAAATATTGGCATCAATAGCCATTATTTCAATTTTTCGTCGATGCTCAGATTCTTCTTCGGCTATTTTTATAAGTCGTTCTGCTGCACCTGGAACAACCTGATCAATGCCTCGCAATATATCGGGATGAGGGACAGCCCCCTGATAATGCGTAACGGTTTGAGTTGCCGCAATAACACGGTTATTTTGACTTGTTTCGGATACTGGTTTCTTTGCCATACGTATCAATTACTTTGTAAAAATCAGCGCCAATAACCTTCCAATCATTTTCTAATGCTTGCTTAGCCGTTAGATTAGGTGCGGTTATTTGTTCAATTTTACGTTTTGGGGGCGCAGAAAATTGCCCAAATAGCATAAATGGCGCTGATATGCCTTTTAAAAACCCATGAATAAATGCACGTTTAGGTGTGCTTTTAAAATCAATAATTAACATAATTAGCACAAAAATTAATCACAAATTATATACATTAATGCCTTACCTGTCCGGCACACCACTCTACAAAATTACTATTTTTTCTATTACAACAACTTAACCAGGGCGGCAATAATAGCAATCTGGCCTAATGCAAGACCTATAGCCCACTTAACCAATCTGTTTTCTAACTCAAATAACTTCGCATCCAGGTAATCTTTACTAATAGGCTGTGATTCTGCTTGAGCCTCTTGAAAAGCTTCTGCTACCGCTTCGGCTTGGCTTTCTTCAAACCCTGCTTCACGTAGTTTTCTAATGAATTTATGGGTATCGAATGTAATCGTAGCCATGTCTATTTTCCATATACCATTAAGTCAATGCCGCCGCTCCCCCATGCGCCTTTCCACCGGCGGCCTGCTACCTTGGCCTTGCTCATCACGTCTTTCGCCACTTACCCTAGCACCGCTATCTTTTTGATTATCCCCCGAATTAAGTGGCTTGCCCCACTCTCTATTAACTATTTGGT